>JADFIA010000024.1 GCA_022566895.1 Pseudomonadota bacterium | reverse complement strand
GCTATTGGCCAAAAGCGGACCCTCTGGACAGCAGCCCGCCAATGGTCTAGCGCTGGCACTGGGAGAATATCATGCAGGGTATTTGGCTTGAGGACGGCGTTGCCTCGCTGAGGGAGGACTTGGACCGGCCCCGCCTGGAGAGCCACGACGATTGCCTGGTGCGGGTGTCGCTGGCCGGCATTTGCAGCACCGATACGGCCATGCTGGACGGCCTCTATCCGTTTACCGGCATCATGGGTCATGAATTTACCGGCGTGGTCGAGAAGGGCCCGGCTGAGCTGACCGGCCGGCGGGTTGCCGGCGAGATCAACATCGCCTGCGGCCACTGCAACAGCTGCCGGGCCGGGCGCCGCAAACATTGCGAAAAACGCGCCGTTGCGGGCCTGCGAAACCACCATGGCGTATTCGCCGATTACGTGGCCTTGCCGGCCTGTAACCTGCATCCGGTGCCCGACGCGGTGGCCGACCAGACCGCCGTGTTCACCGAACCCCTGGCCGCGGCGCTGGATATTCTGGAACAGGTGCCGATCAGCGGCCAAACCAGCGTCCTGTTGGTGGGGGCCGGAAGATTGGGCCAGTTGATCGCCCGGGTGCTGGCCACCACCGGCTGTGCGCTCAGCGTGGTGGTCCGCAGCCCGGCAAAGGCGGCCCGCCTCGAGCCGCTTGCCGCGCGGCTGCTTTCGGCCGGCGAAATTGAGCCCCGGTCCTTCGACCTGGCGATTGAATGCACCGGCAACGAGGCCGGGTTATCGATCGCCCTGCAGGCGCTCAGGCCCGGTGGCACGCTGGTTCTGAAAAGCACATATGCGGCCAGGCCGGCGGTCGACATGAGCCGCCTGGTGGTCGACGAGATTCGCATCATCGGCTCGCGTTGCGGTCGGTTCGACAAAGCCCTGGCGCTGATGGCGGCGCGGGATTTGCAGCTGCAGGCGCTGGTCGATGCGGTCTATCCACTGGCGGAGGGTCTGGAGGCGCTGGAAAAAAGCCGCCAGCCGGGGGTGCTGAAGGTGCTGTTAAAGCCGGACTAGCGCCGGCCAGCCGGTGACCCCTGGCCCGGCAGCGGCGGCATAGCCCGGCCCAGTGCGCCGGCCCATCAGGGCACCGACAAACTGGTCTCCAAAGGCGTCTTTAGCGCTTTTCCTTCTTGGTATCAGTCGTGGCTTTGCACCTCGAAATAGAGGGTGTAATATCCCCGGCGCAAATTATGATGAAGGGCGACCCGTATATCGATAATGCCTTCGCGACGGCCCAAAAAATACAGGCGGGATTGCACATCAAATGAGCGATGTGAACTCGCACGGTCCTTTGTGTGGGCGTGAAGCGCGCAGGCGCTCACCGCGTCGGCCATCGTCCTGAAAGCAGCATTTGCCCCCTGTTTATCGCTGCCATATCTCCATTCGCAAATATAATCCTCGCCGTCCTCGACCTTCTGGATGTAGCAATCGGTAGCATCGGGCAACGATCGCGAAGTCGCATAGCTTTCCAAATCGGCGTCGTAAGCCCCACGGATACTCCTGAAATCTCTTAGCGCTCCGAGCTTCATTAAAGATACGATTTCAGTGCAAAAGTCGCCTTCACCCAGAGCCGGCCCTGTGGCCACGAAAATTGGCAGCATCAAGGCAGCCACAACGGCCTTTGTTCTAAGATCTAACAAGCTTCGTTCCTTCATGAATGATCAGGACTGGCGGCAAATATACTGGACCGCTGCGGCCACAGCATGACCCAGCTCGCCGACCCCCCCCGGCGGCCCGGTTCAAAGCCCTTTGCCATGGCCCCGCAGGCGCTGAATCCAGCGCCCCCGCGGCGGCGGAAAATGGGTTCTCAAAGCCCCTGAACCGGTGCCTAGCAACGCCGCCGACGCCAGCCCAACTGTCGACCTGGAGTCTCGTCTGCTGACGCCCTGGCGCTGCATTCTCTCAACCTCCCCATGGTCAGCATACCACATTCCTCATCGGGACAGAAAAAGGGCGGGAAAACGCATCGAAGAGGCCGCTCTTAGCCAAAAGCGGACGGTTATTTGGCCGGCTTGGCGCCGCCCCGGCTGGCGCTCAGGACAGCAGGTAGCCGGTCTTGACGGTGGTATAAAATTCCTTGGCGTAGCTGCCCTGCTCCCGGGTCCCCAACGACGAGCCTTTGGTGCCGCCGAAGGGCACGTGATAATCGACCCCGGCGGTCGGCAGGTTGACCATGACCATGCCCGCTTCGGCGTTATTGCGGAAGTGGGTGGCATGCCTGAGCGAGGTGGTGACGATGCCGGCCGAGAGGCCGAACTCGGTATCGTTGGCGATCGAGAGCGCCTCGTCGTAATCGGCCGCTTTGATCAGGCTGGCTACGGGTCCGAAAATCTCCTCGCGGGAGATGCGCATATCGTTGGTCGCCTCGACGAACAGGGCCGGGCTGAAATAAAAGCCCGGCGTATCCCGCTCCAGAAGCTCGCCGCCGGCCGCCAGCGTCGCCCCTTCGGCCTGGCCGATATCGATATAGGAGCGGTTCTGTTCCAGCTGCGCCGCATCGACCACCGGCCCGATGTCGGTGCCCTCCTTCAGGGCGTGATCGACCGTCAGCCCGGCCATGCGTTTTAATATCGCCTCGACGAACTGGTCGTGGATGCCGGCCGTGACCACCAGGCGGCTGGAGGCGGTACAGCGCTGGCCGGTCGAGAAAAAGGCGCCGTTTATGGCGCACTCCACGGCCACCTCGAGATCCGCGTCGTCGAGGATCACCAAGGGGTTTTTGCCGCCCATTTCCAGCTGCACCCGGGCCAGGCGCTTGGCCGCGGCCTGAGCGATCATGGCCCCGGTGGCCACCGAGCCGGTAAAGCTGATGCCGTCGACGTCCGGGTGATTGACCATGGCCTCGCCGACCACCGAGCCCGGGCCGACGACCAGATTGAACACCCCGGTTGGCAGGCCGGCCGCGGCGATGATCTCGGCCAGCGCCTGGGCCGAGCCGGGCACCAATTCGGCCGGCTTGAAGACCACCGTGTTGGCGTAGGCCAGGGCCGGGGCGATTTTCCAGGCCGGAATGGCTACGGGGAAGTTCCACGGCGTGATCAGGCCGATGACGCCCAATGGTTCGCGGGTCACCGTGACCTCGAGCCCGGGTCTTACCGATTCGACCAGCTGGCCCGACAGCCGCAGAGCCTCGCCGCCGAAAAACTTGAAAATCTGGCCGGCCCGGGCCACCTCGCCGACCGCCTCGGGCAGCGTCTTGCCCTCCTCGCGGGCCAGCAGTTCGCCCAGCTCTTGGCGGCGCTCGAGGAGGGTGCGGCCGATCGTATCGAGAATATCCGCCCGCTTCTGGATGCCGATTTGCCGCCAGCCGGGCAGCGCCGCCTTGGCCGCCGCCACCGCCGCGTCAACGTCGTCAGCCGATCCGCGGGCGTATTCCCCCACCACATCGCCGGTATCCGAGGGGTTGATGTTGGTCAGGATCCCGCTGCCATCGGCCCACTGGCCGGCGATATAGTTCTGATAACCCATCTGCGGACCTTCCTGTGCGGTCTTTCCCCGTTCAGATAGCCCCCCGGACGCCGCCCGGTCAACCGAGCCGGTTCAAATTCTGCCAGAGGTTTTTGCCGGAAAGGGCTGGCCAGACCAAACGCCCCGGCCTGCGCCCGAAGGCCGGAACAACCTCGGCAATTTATCCGCCGCCGGCCAGGGCATCTCCGTCCCCTAAAGGCCTTCGAACCTCCGCCGTCCTGGGTGGCCGTGCTCTTGGGGGAAAAGGACTTGCCAGGGGTTGCGCTCCGATTAGACTGCGCCTGCCTTTTTAGTGGAGCGCGCGATGCCGTCCTTAATCCGTTTTGTCCTGGTTGTCCTCTTTACCGCAACCAGCATCGCTACCGGTGCCCGGGCTGATGGCGAGCGGCGCAGCGCCCGCTTCCTGCCGGCCATCGAGGCGCTGACACCTTTGTATACCGAGGCTGCGGCCGACCCGGATGTGCCCGGCATCTCGCTCGCCGTGGCCTTTGAAAATCGCCTGGTCTGGGCCCAGGGCTTCGGCTCTGCCGATATCGAAAACAAGATACCGATGAGCCCCCGCTCGAAGCTGCGGGTCGGCAGCATCGCCAAGGTAATGACCGCGGCGGCCCTGGCCCGGCTCCATGAACAAGGCACGATCGACCTCGATGCCGAGGTGCGCAGCCTGGTCCCCGGCTGGCCCGAAAAACCCTGGCCGGTGAGCCTGCGCCAACTGGCCGGCCACCAGGCCGGTGTGCGGCACTATGAGCCGGGCGAGTTCCTGCTCAATCGCGCTTTCAGCTCGCTCACCGAGGGCCTCGAGATTTTCAAGGACGATCCGCTGCTCTTCGAGCCCGGCAGCGCCGTCAGCTATTCGACCTACGGCTGGAGTCTGATCGGCGCCGCCATGGAAGGGGCCACCGGCCAGGATTTCCTGACCCTGATGCGGCGGCAGGTCTTCGCTCCCCTCGGTCTCGAGGATACCATGGCCGATCAAAAGGGCGCGGCAATTCTAAACCGGGCGGCGCTCTATGGGCTCGACGAACAAGGGATGCTGGTCCTGGCGCCGGAAGTGGACAACAGCTACAAACGGGCCGGCGGCGGTTTCCTTTCGACGCCGGCCGATGTGGCCCGCTTTGCGCTGGCCCATGCGCGGCCCGGCTATCTGAAGGCCGAGACGCTCGATCTTGTGTTCACCCGCCAGTACTTGAAAGACGGTACCATAACCTCGTTCGGGATCGGCTGGATTGTCGGTTTCGATTTTTATCTGGATCGCATCGAGCAGCGCCTGCCGGCCCGGGCCCGGGTCGTCGGGCGCAAGCTTATGGAGCGCTACCCGGGCGCGGTCATGCATTCCGGCGGCTCGGTCGGCGGCACAACCATGCTGATCCTGTCGCGCAAATACCGGCTGGCGGTGGTCGTGGCGATCAATTCCTCGGACGGCCAGGGGCTGCCGCTGCTGCTGGCCTTGCATACCTTCGACATCTTTATCCGCCACATCAAGGCCGGGCCCTAGCGCTCGCTGAGGGCCTCATGGAGTTGCTCGATCCGGCGCTCGAGGCGCACGATCTCGCGCAGGATGGCGTTCTTGTTGAGTTCCATCCAGTACCAGATCTTCATGGCGATTATGGCCACCAGCGAAAAGATCAAGAGGACCGCCCAAGGCAGGGCCTGCACGGTCTCCTTGAGCTCGAGAAACTGCAGCAGCGAGTATATGCCGAGGCCCATGAACACCAGCCCGAACACAATACCGAAGACCACCAGCCAGCGGTTTCTGGAACGAAAGCTGGAGGTGACCTGCTCGAGAATGTTTTGCTCGTCTCCGAACTCGCCGATCTCCGGTTCCTCGCCCAGGGCTTTGGCGATCGATTTGTCGAAATTGCTCATCTGTCTGTCCTTTCGAATTGATGGCGCAGGGACTGCCGGGCGAAATGCAGCCGCGACTTTACGGTCCCGGTTTTGAGCGACAGCGTTTCGGCGATCTCGGCCACCGTAAAGCCCTCGACATAATAGAGCACCAACAGGGCCCGTTGCCCGAACGGCAAGACGGCCACCAGCTGCCGCAGTCTCTGGGCTTCGCTTAAGGCCTCGAGGTCGGGCACCGCAGCCGCGCCCAGTTCCATTTCAGCGCTTAGATCGGTCATCATTTTTCTTTCCCTTACTCGCCGCCGGACCCAGTCCGCCGACTTGTTGGTGACGATGCGGTAGGCCCAGGCCCGGAAGCGTCCGGGGTCGTTCAGCCGGGCCAACGAGGGGATCATCGAAAGCCAGGCCTCCTGAACGATATCAAGCGCCGCATCGCGCTCACCCGAGAGGCGCGCCGCGTGGGCCAGAAAGCGGGGGTTCCAGATCGCAAAGAGGAGCTTTAGCGCCGCCTCTTCACCGTCCTGGACCGCCATTACCAGAGCCCGGGTTCGCGGGTCCTGGTGGCCTGGCCGTCGCCGCTTCTGGCGATCAACGCTTTTCGAGTCATTGCGCGCCATAATGTTCCTAAGTCGCCGGCGGAAAGAAAACGGTTCAAAGAATTTACCGAAAATTTCGGCCGCCGTCGCTAAAATGTCGTTCAAATCATGCGTCAGACCTGAATTTCACCGCGCCGCACGGTCTCGGCGCGGCCGCCGATCAAGGTCCGATCATCGACGATCCGCAGGGCGAGTTCGCCGCCGCGGGGCGAAATCTGATGGGCTTTTATGTCGTTTCGGCCGAGCTTCTCCGCCCAATACGGACCCGAGACGCAGTGGGCCGAACCGGTCACCGGATCCTCGTCGATGCCGTAGGCCGGAAAAAAGCAGCGCGAGACAAAGTCGACTTGGCGCCCGGTTGCCGTGGCGATGTAACCCAACAGCCCATGGTCGCCAAGCGTCTCGAAATCCGGCCCCAGCGCCTCGACCTCCGCCTGATCGCCGTAGACCAGCAGATAGTCCCGCTGCCCGAGCAGAACTTCCTTGGGTGCGCCGCCGATGGCCTTCAGGACGGCCGCCGGCAAGGTGGCCGCAAGCGGCTTGCGGCTGGGAAAATCGAGCCAGATCAGCTGACCCTC
Source organism: Pseudomonadota bacterium (assembly GCA_022566895.1). Lineage (GTDB taxonomy): Bacteria > Pseudomonadota > Alphaproteobacteria > Sphingomonadales > SMXR01 > JADFIA01. Next base: position 26,860 of record JADFIA010000024.1, on the reverse strand, counting down.
CGAGCGCGCCGAAAGCAGGCCGGACGGGCTCAGGAATCTGACCTCCCGGCCTTCAAAACCCCGTTCATTGAACAGCACATGGGCGGTGGCCAGGGTCGCGTGACCGCAAAGATCCACCTCGACCTCGGGCGTGAACCAGCGCAGATGATAATCAAAATCGTCGCCCGGGCCGGCGGCGACCAGAAAAGCGGTTTCCGAGAGATTGTGCCGCTTGGCAATGGCCAGCATCGCCTCATCCTCGAGCCCATGATCGAGTAAACAGACCGCCGCCGGATTGCCGCTCAATCCGGGTCCCACGAAGGCGTTGACTTCAAACGTCGGTATTTCGGTCATGCCTCGATCCCTGCCGGGTCAGTCCAGCTCGCCGGCCGTATGGTCCGGCTCTTCGAGCCCCAACGGATCGGTGTGGATAATGATCTCGGTGTTGGGAAAAGCTTCGCCGACCGTCGCCTCGACCTCGTCGGCGATTTGGTGGGCGTCAAAGAGCGACAAATCGCTCTTAACCTCGATATGCATTTGGATAAAGCTGGTCAGGCCGCCGCGGCGGGTTTTCATGTCGTGCAGCCCCAATACCTCCTTGTTGCCCATGACCAGGTTGAAGATGGCCTCGCGTTCTTCATCCAAAAACTCGCGGTCCATCAATATATCGACCGATTTGCGGAAAATTCGCAGGGCCGCCCAGCCGAGATAGAAAGCAATGGCCATCCCGAACAGGCCGTCGGCCCACACAAAACCGGCATAGCTCGACAGCGCGACAGCAGCGATGACCGCCAGATTTAAGAGCAGATCGCCGGTATAATGAAGGCTATCGGCCTCGATGGCCACCGAGCCGGTCTGGCGAACCACTTGGCGTTGGTAGGCCACCAGTCCGAAGGTCAGGACGATGGCCAGAACCGAGACGCCGATCGCCCAGCCGCCGCGCAGAAGCGCCTCACCGGCGATCAAATGGCGAGCCGAGGCGTAGAGCAGAAACAGCGCCGAGATCAGGATGAGCGAGCATTGAAATAGGCCGGCGATGGCCTCCGCTTTGCCGTGTCCGAACCGGTGCTCCTTGTCCGGCGGCACAACCGCGGCCCGCACGGCGATCATATTGATCAACGAAGCCATCAGATCCAGGAACGAATCGAGCCACGATCCCAGTAGCGCCACCGAGCCCGAGGCCAACCACACGACGCCCTTGGCAATCACCAGCGTCAGCGCCACCAGCACCGAGGCCAAAGCGGCCCGGCCCATCTTCGGGGCGGCCTCGGAATGGTCGATCCTCATGGCATCCTCACGGGAATAAAATCTCCAGGGTCCAGCCGCCGTCGGGCTGGCGCTTATAGAGCCGGCGTTCGTGCAGCCGGAAGCGGCGTTCGCGCCAGAACTCGAACTCCTCGGCGATCACCCGGAAGCCGGACCATTGGGGCGGCCGCGGCACCTTGCCAACCATATATTTGGCCGCAAACCTGGCGATCTCTTTTTCAAACACCCAGCGGCCCTCCATCGGCCGCGATTGCTGCGATGCCCAGGCGCCGATCTGGGTGTCACGGGGCCGCGAGGCGAAATAGGCCTCGGCCTCGGCTTCGCTGACCGCCTCGACCGGGCCCTCGATGCGAATCTGGCGGGCCAGCTTGCGCCAATAGAACAGCAGCGCCGCCCGGCCGTTGGCTTGCAGCTCGCCGCCTTTGCGGCTTTCAAAATTGGTATAAAAGACGAAACCCTCGGGGCCCCAGTCCTTCAGCAGCACCATGCGCGCCGAAGGCCGGCCGTCCGCTGTCGCCGTGGCCAGGGCCATGGCCTCCGGATTGATCGGCTCAATTTTGTGCGCTTCTTCGAACCATTCGCCGAAGAGCTTTAGCGGCACATCTTGCTCGACCGTCTTCATGGCCTTCATCCTTTTGGGTCAGATAGCCTTTTATCGCGCTTTCAATTAAAGATATACTGACAATCGAAATCGCGCCAGCCGGGGTCCGGATCGCTGGCCGGTGCAAGTCGTTTGAATCGAAGGAGCGAAAGCATGAACCCGTTAAGACCGATCTTGATCCCCTGCCTGGCCCTCTCCCTTGGCGCCTGTGACGCCAGCAACGAGCAGATAGGCACCATCGTCGGCGCCGTCGGCGGCGCCGTGGTCGGCGACGCGCTGGGCGGCCACGGCACCGAAAAGGTGATCCTGATAGCCGCCGGAACCCTGGCCGGGGCCTGGCTCGGCGGCAGCCTCGGCAGGAAGCTGGACCGGGCCGATCGCCAATATATGGCGGCCAGCACCCAGCAATCTCTGGAGGCCTCGAAAAGCGGCTATGAGACCGAGTGGATCAATCCGGATTCCGGAAATCAGGGTACGGTGACACCGAAACCGGCCTATAAGAACCAGGAGGGCCAATATTGCCGCGAATTTACTCAGACCGTGACCATCGCCGGCAAAACCGAAGAGGCCTATGGCACCGCTTGCCGGCAACCGGACGGAAGCTGGCGCATCATCAACCCGAAAGATGATTCCTGAGCGGCCGGGCCTTTGCAAAAGCAGCCACCGACCCCATTTTAGGGCCGGGTGCCGCCGTCGCCAGAGGCACCGGGAGTGATGATTCGCCATGAAGAATCCCTACCAGACACTCGGCCTCAAGAAATCGGCCAGCGTTGCCGAGATCAAAAAGACCTACCGTAGGTTGGCCAAGAAATTGCACCCCGATCGCAATCCCGGCGACCGCAAGATCGCCACACGCTTCAAGCAGATCTCGGCGGCCTACTCGATTCTGGGCGATAAGAAGCAGCGGGCCAAGTTCGACCGCGGCGAGATCGACGCCTCGGGGGCGGCGGCGCGGCCCTTCGCCGGAGCCGGTTTTGGCGGCGGTGGTGGCGGTTTTGGCAGTTTCGAAGAGGTCTTCAGGGGCTTCAAACCGGGCCAGCGCCGGGGCAAGTTCCGGATGCAGGGCGGCGGTGACGATATCTTTGCCGAACTGTTCGGCCTCGGGCGGGGCCGCGGCGGCCACCGAGGGCCGCGCCGTGGTCAGGATATTCTCTATTCGGTTTCCATTCCGTTTCTGGACGCTGCCCGCGGCAGCCAGCAAAAGCTCCGGCTCGAGACCGGCAAGACGCTCAAGGTCAGGATTCCGGCCGGGGTGCGCGACGGTCAGCAGATCCGGCTGTCTGGCCAGGGTCAAAAGGGTGCCGCCGGTGGCCGGCCCGGTGACGCGCTGGTTGAGGTCAGGATCCAGCCGCACCCGTTTTTCGAGCGCCAGGGCGACGATATTCACATCGCCGTGCCGATTACCCTTGATGAGGCGGTATTGGGCGCCAAAATCTCGATCCCGACCCTCGGCAAGCCGGTCAGCGTCACGGTGCCCAAGGGCTCTTCCTCGGGCCGCAAGCTGCGGCTTAAAGGCAAGGGCATCAAACGCGGCAAGGCGACCGGCGATCAGATCGTCAGTCTCAGGATCGTGCTGCCCAAGAAAGGCGACCGCGAACTCGAGGATTTCCTTGGCACATGGCGTCGGAGCCACGCCTATGAGGTCCGCAAGGACCTCAAGGGCAGATAGGTTGCATGGGTGAGCGTTTAAAATCCGGTTTGGTCCGGCTGTGGCGAAACCTGGGCCTGGCCGGCGCTGCTTTCGGGCGCCACGACGGGCTGGTGCACGCCGGCAACATGGCTTTTCTGGGCATGCTGTCCTTTTTTCCTTTCCTGATCTTCCTCGTCGCCCTGTCGGGCTTTCTCGGCCAGACGCAGTTCGGCCAGGACGCCATCGCCTTTCTTTTGGCCAATCTGCCGCAGGAAGTGACCAAAGTGGTCACCAAGCCGATCGCCGGCATCGTCAAGAATACCAACCGCGAAATTTTGACCGCCTCGGTCATTCTGGCCCTGTGGACCGCTTCGGCCGGCGTCGATGCGGCGCGCGCCGCCGTGGTCAGCGCCTTTGGCGGCGGCCATTACCGGCCCAAGATGTGGCGGGCCCGCCTCGAGAGCCTCAGCATCGTCGTTATCGCGGCTGCGTTCACGCTATTGGGGATGGCCCTTCTGGTCTTCGCGCCGGCCCTGCTGGCGGTGATCGAGACCTACGTGTCCCTGCCCGATGAAGCGGCCAGCCTGTGGCGGCTTCTGCGCTACGGACTGGGCCCGGCCTCGATCCTGATGGCGCTTTACGGCATGTACTTTATTTTGGCCCCGCGCTCGCATTTTACCGAGCTTTCCTACCTGCCGGGCACCCTGGTTGCCCTCGCTGTGTGGCTGGTCACAGCAGCGGGATTTTCGACTTTTCTGTCCTACGCGGGCAACCTGGACGTCACCTATGGCGGCTTGGCCGGCGTACTGATCGCTCAGATTTTCTTCTTTATCGTCAGCATAGGCTTCATTCTGGGAGCCGAGCTGAACGCGGTTTACACCCATTCCGTTCGCCCCGGGCAGAAGGGCGAATCGATGCCTCAAGCCGTTGACCCGTCGTGATCTTGGTGTAGGATGCGGGGATACGACCAGCCTTGAATTGGGGGGACTATGAGCCACAGCGGATCATTGATGAAGGGCAAGCGCGGCCTAATCCTGGGGGTCGCCAATAACCGCTCGCTGGCCTGGGGCATCGCTGAAGCGGTGGCCGCAGAGGGAGCGGAGCTGGCCTTCACCTTTCAGGGCGAGGCGGTGGAGCGCCGGGTGCGGCCGCTGGCCGAATCCGTGGGCTCTAAGCTGGTCGAGCCGTGCGACGTCACCGACCAGGCGTCGATGGACGCGGTTTTCGAGGTCTTGAAAGACCGCTGGGGCAGCCTCGACTTTCTGGTCCACGCGATCGGCTATTCGGACAAGGACCAGCTGCGTGGGCGCTACGTGGACACGACGCTCGAAAACTTCACCCTGACCATGAGTATCTCGTGTTATTCGTTTACCGCGCTGGCCCAGCGGGCCAGCAATATGATGAGCGAAGGCGGCAGCCTTTTGACCCTGAGCTATTTGGGGGCCCAGCGCGTGATCCCCCATTACAATGTCATGGGGTTGGCCAAGGCGGCGCTTGAATCAAGCGTGCGTTATTTGGCCAAGGACCTGGGCAAGGACGGCATCCGGGTCAACGCCATTTCGGCCGGCCCGATCCGGACCCTGGCCTCCTCCGGCATCGGCGATTTCCGCTATATCCTTAAATGGAACGAATACAACTCGCCCCTGCGCCGCAATGTCACAATCGGCGAGGTGGGGCGGGCCGGGCTTTATCTCCTGAGCGATCTGGCGAGCGGCGTGACCGGCGAGATCCACCATGTGGATGCGGGCTATCATGTGATCGGCATGAAGCTCGAGGATGCGCCGGACATCTCGACCGTTTAAGCCTCAAACCTGGCCGCTATCAGAAATTCCCGGTTTCCTTTGGGGCCGATGATCGGGCTTTCCTCGATCCCCACGACCTGCCAGCCCGGTTGTCCATCGAGCCAGTCTTTGACCTCGCTGCAGGCTTTCCGGTGCAGCGCCGGATCCTTGACCACTCCGCGCTTGCCCACCTTGCCTTTTCCGACCTCGAACTGTGGCTTGATGAGAGCCACCAGCCAGGCCCCCGGGGCGGCCAGTTTGAGCGGATTGGGCAGCGCTTTTATCAACGAAATGAAGCTGACGTCGGCGACCAGGATATCGACCGGTTCCGGGATTTGCCGGGCGCTCAGATGGCGGGCATTCAGCCCTTCGAAGGACAACACCCTGGGATCCTCGCGCAACCGCCGGTGCAACTGATCGCGGCCCACATCGACGGCGTAGACCCGGCGGCAGCCGCGCGCCAAAAGCACCTCCGTAAAGCCGCCGGTCGAGGCGCCGATATCGAGGCCGATGCGGTCTGTGAGGTCGATTTCGAACAGCGAAAGGCCGTGCTCGAGTTTCAGGGCACCGCGGCTGAGCCAGTGGTGGATATCGCCCTTGATCCGCAGATCGGCCGCCTCTGATACCAGTTGGCCGGGCCGGCTGATGCGGTCCTCTCCGGCATAGACCTCGCCGGCTTCGATCAGCGCTTTGGCCCGCGAGCGGCTGTCGGCCAGCCGCCGGGCAACCATGGCCAGATCGGCCCTTATTCTGGATGTAGCGGACATCGCCCCTCCCGGCTTTGGTCGGCGATCGGGCCTATTTGCGGCGCTCGACCACATATCGGGCGAGATCTTTTAGCAGCACCGCTTTTTGGCCAAACTCGTCCAAATGCTCGGCCGCCTGACGGGCCAGCATCGCGGCCTGTTGCCGGGCCCGCTCCGGGCCCATGATCGAGACGAAGGTAGACTTGCCCTGCTTGGCATCCTTGCCCACCGCCTTGCCCATCTCGTCAGGGTCGCCGGCGTAATCGAGCAGATCGTCGGTGATCTGAAAGGCCAGCCCGAGATCCCGGGCGTAGCCCATTAAACGGTTTCGCATAGGGTTCGAGGCCTTGCCGAGAACCGCCCCCGCCTCGACCGAAAAACAAATCAGGGCGCCGGTCTTTAGCTGCTGCAGCCGGGTCGTTTCGCCGATATCCAGATCCACGTTTTCGCTCGCCAGATCGATCGTCTGGCCGCCGGCCATGCCGTGCACGCCGGCCGCCCGCGCCAACGCCCGCACCAGTTCGCAGCGCACCCAGGGATCCTCGTGGGTCGCATCCTCGGCCAGAATTTCGAAAGCCAGCGTTTGCAGAGCATCGCCGGCCAGGATCGCCGTCGCCTGACCAAATTTGATATGACAGGTCGCCCGGCCGCGCCGCATGTCGTCGTCGTCCATGACCGGCAGATCGTCGTGAATGAGCGAATAGCAGTGGATACACTCGATCGCCGCCGCCACCCGCAGCGAGCAGTCCCGGTTAACGCCGAACAGATCGGCGCTGGCGACCACCAGGAAAGGCCGCAGCCGCTTACCGCCGGCAAACATCGAATAGCGCATCGCCTCGATCAGATGGTGTTCGGCCCCGGCCAGGGGTGGCAGTAGCTTTTCGAGCTTTTTCTCGACCGCCGCCGCGGTCGCCAGAAGCGCCACTTCAAGACCATCCTGCATGGCCACCGGCCGCTATCCCTCGTCCGCGTCGAAAGGTACCGTCCCCGGGGGCTCGCCCGGCTCGCCGATCTGGATCATTTCGATCTTGGCCTCGGCGCTTTTCAATTTGTCCTGACAATGCCGCCGCAACAAGCTGCCGCGGGTGTAAATGGCGATTGAATCCTCGAGACCCACTTCGCCGGATTCAAGCTTGGTAACGATTTCCTCGAGCGCCGCCAGCGCTTTCTCAAAGGACAGCGCCGCGATATCGTGCGGAATTTTTACCGGCTTTTCGGCCATTCGCTCTCTCGAAATTCGGGTTGCTCCCACTCACGGCAGGACTTTAGCTCCAGATGATCGGGATAACAACTTTCGCCTCAAGTTATTTCGCGCTAACCCCGGGCTGGTCTGAAAACTCGGCCCTCAGGGCTTTTTTGTCGACCTTGCCGACCATCGTCTGGGGCAGTTCGGAGCGGAAATAAAAGTGCCGCGGCATCTCGTGCTTGCCGATGCGTTGTTTCAAAAACAGGCGGAGTTCCGCTTCCTCGAGCGTCTGGTCCGGGCGCGGCACCACGAAAGCCACCGGCACTTCGCCGAGGTAGGAATCCGGCAGGCCGATCACCGCCGCCTGGCTGACCTTGGGATGATCGAAAAGGGCCTCTTCGATGAGCCGTGGATAAACGTTAAAGCCGCCGACCAGGATCATGTCCTTGATCCGATCGACGATATAGAGATAGCCCTCGGCGTCGAGATAGCCCAGATCACCAGTCCTCAGGCGCCCTTCGTAAAGCGCCTCTGCGGTCGCCTCCGGGCGCTGCCAGTAGCCCTTCATGATCTGCGGGCCAGCCAGACAAATCTCGCCCACTTGGCCTTGCTCCAGCCGCCTGGAGGGCCTCTCGGGGTCGCAGATCATAACCTCGGTGGCCGGCACCGGCAGCCCAACCGAGCCCGGCTTTCCCCCCTCTCCCTTGGGATTGCCGATGGCGATCGGTGAACATTCGGTGAGCCCGTAGCCTTCGCGCACCACGGTACCCTCGAGCAGCCCGTCGATCCTGGCCCGCAGATCGTCAGCCAGCGGCGCGCCGCCGGAGAGGCAGGAGGTGATGCTTTTAAAATCGTCAGCCGCAAAATCCGGTTCGTCCAGCAGGGCGATCAGCATGGTCGGCACGACGGGCAGGAAATCGGGCCGCGTGCGGCGGATCGCCTTGAGGGTCTGCCTGGCTTCGAACTTGGGCAGGATCACGAGTTTGGCGGCCAGCGCCGTGCCGCCGCACATGATCACGGTCATGGCGTAGGCGTGGAACATCGGCAGCACGGTCAGAAAGGTCGATTTCCCGGTCTCCACATGCCGCTCCCAGGCCAGCGCCTGCTGCAGGTTGATCGACAGATTGGCATGGGTCAGCATGGCGCCCTTAGGCAGACCCGTGGTGCCGCCGGTATACTGGAGGACCGCCAGGTCCTCGTGGGGATCGATCGGCCGCTCGGTAAAATCACCGTCATTGGCGGTCAGCTGGCGGGCGCTGACAAAGGCCGGATGCCTGGGTGCCGGCGCCCGGCGGCGATCGAGAAAGCGGAACAAAAGGCCATGCAGGCGCGGCAGCGTGTCCTCCAGCCGGCACAGCACGACCTTCGAGACGGCGCCGTCGGCCACCAGCCGCTCGGCCTTTGGCACCAGGGATCGCAGATTGAGCGTCAGCAGGATGTCGACGCCGCTGTCAGCGATCTGCTGGACCAGCTCGGCGGTTGAATAGAGCGGGCTCAGGTTCACCACGACGCCGCCGGCTTTGAGGATGCCGAAAAACATCCACACATATTGCGGGCAATTGGGCATGAAAATCCCCACCCGGTCGCCGGCTGCGAGGCCAAGCTCCTGCAGGCCCTTGGCCACCCGGTTGGCCAGATCGAGGGTCTCGCGGTAGCGGTAGCTGCGGCCCAGGAAATCGATATGAATGTCAGCGCCGTGCGCGGCCGCCGATTGATCGAGGATCGATTGCAGCGAGGTGGCCTCGAAGCTCTGGTCCCAGACGATCCCTTGCGGATAGGATTTGAGCCAGGGTCGCTCGGCGCCCGGCGCCATCAGCCGCCGGCACCGTTATCGTAAGGCCGTACGGTTTGAAAGCGGTGCACCGGCCCGTCGATACGGCGGGCGACAAAGCCGCCGGCCTCCAAATAGTGGAGATGAGCCAGGCTCTCGGCCGTGGCCAGGATAAAGTCCATGCCCTTAAGCCGCCGTTTGAACAGCACCGGAAAGGCCTCGATGGCCGAGCGCGGCTCGGCGCAGTGCTTGCTCAGAGCTTTAAGGCGCCGGATATGGGAGCCGCGAATCTCCTCGAGCCGTTTGCGCAGCCCGATAAAGGGCCCGTGGTGGGCCGGCAGCACCAGGGTCTTTTCGGGCAGCTTGGAAAACCGGTCGATGCTGTCGAGCCAGTCGGCCAGAGGATTGGCCAACGGCTCGCCCGGGTAGACGCCGACGTTCGAAGTGATGCGCGGCAGGATCTGATCGCCGGAGATGAGAATCCCCGCTTCGGCCTCATACAGACAGGCGTGTTCGGGCGAATGGCCGCTGCCGATGCGGATGGTCCAAGTGCGGTCGCCGTTTTCCAGCTGGTCTCCCGCTTTGAGGCGGTGGTAATCGAGCGGCAGCTTCGAGGTGGCGCGGGAATAATTGTCGTATCGCGCCGCTTTGAGCTTGTCCATCGCCTGATCCGAAAAGCCGGCCCGCTCGAAGAAATCCAAGGCCGCCTGCGGCGGCTGCGGGGTGGCCTCCAGCTGAAATACGCGGGCAAAGAAAAACTCGGTGCGGGTCATCCAGATGGCCGCCCCGGTGCGCTGACAAAGCCAGCCGGCCAACCCCACGTGATCCGGGTGGAAATGGGTGATCACGATGCGTCCGACCGGTTTGTCGGACAGCGGGCCGGCCAACAGCTGGCGCCAGATGGCGCGCGTCTCGTCGGTCGCCAGGCCGCTGTCAACCAGCGTATAGGCCTCGCCGTCGTCGAGAACATAAAGATTGATATGATCGAGCCGTTGGAACGGCAGCGGCATGCGCAACCAGGAAATCCTGTCGTCGATCGGCATCAGCTGACCGGGGGCCGGGGCCTCGGAAAAGGGAAATTCCAGAGCCTCCTCCGGATCGTCGCCATGATGCTGTGGCGGCGGCAGGTCAGCCGTATCCCTGGATGCCATTGCCATATCCCTTTGTTTGAGGCCAAGCTAACTGCCCGGCCCTTCGAAGGCAAGCCAGGCCCTCTACGCCCACGTTGCTGGACCGGGCGATCTCGGCTAAAGAGAGTCTCGATCCACAGGCCGGGGACACAAAATGATACCGATTACGCCAGACGCCATCGCCCAAGCGGTCCGCACCCTCGAGGCGGGCGGGCTTGTGGTGATGCCCACGGACACGGTTTATGGGCTGGCCGCGGCGGCCGACGACCGGCCGGCCCTGACCAAGCTGTTCGCCGCCAAAGGTCGGCCGCCGGACAAGCCGGTAGTGATCATGGTCGCCGATGGCCGGGCGGCCATGCGGCTGGCCGCGTTTCCCGCGGCCGCCCAGAAGCTGGCCGAGGCCTTCTGGCCCGGACCGCTGACTCTGGTCCTGCCCGCGGCGGCGGGCTTGACCGTTTCGACCACGCTGACGGCGGGCCGACCGACCATCGGCCTGCGGGTGCCCGATCACCCGGCGGCGCTGGCCATCCTGAGGGCCTTCGGGCGACCGCTGGCGGTCACCAGCGCCAATCCTTCGGGCGCCCAAACCGCCGCCGAGGCTCATCAGATCGAGGCGGAGCTTGGCCATCTGGTCGATCTGGTCCTGGACGGCGGCGCCGCGCCGAGCGCCGCCCCATCGACCATCCTCGAGGTTACGACCAGCGCTCTCAAGCTGTTGCGGCACGGCGCGCTGGGCCCCGAAGAGCTGGCCACGGCGCTCGGCATCCGAGCGCACCAGATCGCCCGGCCGAGGGCGGAGGAGAGGTGATGAGCGACCGCAAAGCCGCCCTCCAGGCGATCCGGGATCTTCTGGGTCCCAGGGGCTATATGGCCGATCCGCGGACCATGGCGCCGTATCTGGTCGACTGGCGGCAGCGCTATTTCGGCGCCGCAGCGCTGGTCGCCCTGCCGCGCCACACCGAACAGGTGGCCGGGGTGGTCCGCATCTGCGCCGGCGCCGGCATCCCGATGGTGCCTCAAGGCGGCAATACGGGCCTCGTGGGCGGCAGCGTACCGGGCCCGGAAGGCGGCGCCGTGGTGATCAATCTTGGGCATATGAACAAGGTCTTGAAAGTCGATTCCCAAGCCATGACCATCGAAGTCGAGGCCGGCGCTATCCTGCACACGGTCCACGAGGCGGCGCGCCAGGCCGGGCGGCTGTTCCCTTTAAGCCTGGCCGCCGAGGGCACCTGCCAGATCGGCGGCAATATCTCGACCAACGCCGGCGGCATCCACGTGCTGCGCTTCGGGAATATGCGCCGCCTGGTCCTTGGCCTCGAAGCGGTCCTGCCCTCGGGCGCCGTGTGGAACGGCCTGAGCCCGCTGGCCAAGGACAACGCGGGATACGACCTAAAGCAGCTGTTCATCGGCGCCGAGGGAACCCTCGGGATCGTCACCCGGGCGACGCTTAGACTGTTTCCGGCCCTCAAGTCGAAGACCTCGCTGATCTTTGCCCTGGCCGACTTTGAGGCGGTGATGGCGCTTTTGGCCGCCGCCCGGCAGCGCTTCGGCCAGCGGCTGGTGGCCTTCGAGACCCTGCCGCGGATGGCCCTCGATCTGGTGCTCGAACATATCCCCGGGACCCGCGATCCGTTCGCCGAGGGGCATCCCTGGTATGCGCTGGTCGAGTTGTGGGACTGCGAGGACCCGGACCCGCAAGCGCTACAATCCCTGACCACCGATGGCGCGGCGGAGATGCTCGAGGCGGGCCTGACCGTCGATGCCGTGGTCGCCCAGAGCGGCGCCCAGGAGGCCGCCCTGTGGAAGCTGCGCGAGAGCGTCGCCGAGGCCGAGCGGGCCGCAGGGGCGGGCCTCAAGCACGACGTCTCGGTGCCGCTCGATCGTCTGGCCGAACTGGTGGCAAGAGCCTCTCGCGAGGTCGAAAAGATTCTGCCCGGGACCCGGCCGATCCCTTTTGGTCACGCCGGCGACGGCAATCTGCATTTCAATTTCGCGGCGCCTCAAGGCATGGCCGACGAAGAGTTCCTAAGCCACCGTGCGGCGATCACCGGGCTGGTCCACGACCTGGTCACCGAGATGGGCGGCAGCATCGCGGCCGAACACGGCATCGGGCGGGACAAGCGCGACGAGCTGAAGCGCCTAAAGGGCGATGTGCATCTGTCGATGTTGCGGGCCGTCAAGGCCGCCCTCGACCCCCAGAATCTCATGAACCCCGGGGTCTTGATCTGAGAGAAATGACTGCGCCCCGAAGCTCCGCTTGTCGCCAAAAGAAGATATTGGGAGGTCAGATTTGCACACCATCGTGCTGCCGCTGGTGTAGGGTGGCCATCGTGAATTGAAATAGGTGGGGTATTTGATAACACTTAAATTATTCGCCGCAGTGTTGGTTCTAATGGCCGGGATCGGCGGCGGTCTTCTGGCCACCCGGATCACCAAACGCAAGGGCCAGGAGAAAATTGCCGGGCTGGCCAATACCTTCGCCGGCGGGGTTTTCCTAGGCGCCGCCTTCCTGCATATGCTGCCGGACGCCATCGAGAATTTTAATACGTTTATGGCCGATTCCGATTACCCGGTTTTTGCGCTGGTGGCGGCTCTCGGGTTTTTAATTGTCATGCTGCTGGACAAGGTTTTGGCTCCGGCATACGGCGGCGCGGACTCGCCGAAGGTGATCTACCCCTACGTCTTGATGGCCACCCTCTCGGTGCATTCGCTGATCACCGGGATGGCCTTGGGGCTGGAGACCCACCTGGTCAGTGCCGGAGCGATTTTGTTTGCGGTCCTGGCCCACAAGTCCACCGCGGCGATGGCCCTGTCGATCAGCTTTGCCAAGGGCGGCGCCCCGGCCGCCCGGTCGCGAAACCTGCTGGGGATCTTTTATACCACAACGCCGTTGGGAATCCTGGTTGGCACCTGGTTGGCCACCGCCATTCAGGGGCCCGGCGAAGTGCACTTCGAGGCGATCTTCGACGCCCTTGCCGCCGGCACCTTTTTCTACATTGCGGTGATGGATATCCTGGCCGAGGAGTTTAAGGGGAAGCACAACCACCTGCAGAATTTTGCCATGGTTACGTTAGGCTTTTCGGTCATGGCGGTGGTCGCGATCTGGACCTGATTCAACCCCGGAGCCGGAGGAAACCCGGGTTCCGATCTGAGAGCAGAGATTGCGGTCCTGAAGTTCCTCTGGTCGCTAAAAGCGAACTTTACTGCGCCCGACAAAGAGTTTGCTTGGTTCAGGCCCCGTGATACTTTGGTGGCCATGACATAGGAGGCACATGATGAGACCGATCCAAAGACCGTTTTTTGTCGCCTTGGCTTTATCCGCGGCAACCTTCCTGGCCGCATGTGACGGCTCGGATGAGACCTCGGCGCCGGTCGAGACGGTCAAGGTTGTGCTTGATGAAAACGGGGTGCCGATCGCCAGGCTGGGTGAGGCCGTAAGACCGCAGCATTACGCCCTGTGGCTCAGGATTGATCCGGCTGAAGACCGTTTTGACGGGACCGTCGAGATCCAAGTGTCCCTCGAGGCGCCACTGTCCCGAATATGGCTGCACGGCAACCATCTTGAAGTGACGGTGGCGTCGCTGGAAACCGCGGACGGAGAGTTGATCGAAGCGACCTATGAACAGGTCCACTTCAGCGGCGTGGTGCGGCTTGACCTGGCCACCGAGGCGCCGGCTGGAAAGGCTGTGCTTCGTTTTGAGTATTCCGCTCCTTTTGATCGGGCGCTCGACGGACTGTTCCGGATTGATAAGGACGGCGTCTCTTATGTCTTGACCCAGTTCCAGTCGATTGCGGCGCGCAAGGCCTTTCCCGGCTTCGACGAACCCGCCTTCAAGGTTCCTTTCGATATCTCGGTCACGGCGCGCACCGAGCATGTCGTAGTGAGCAATACGCCAGAAGTCTCGGCCACGGATATGGGCGACGGCTGGACGCGACACCAGTTTATGACCACGCGGCCCCTGCCGACCTATCTGCTTGCCTTTGCCGTGGGCCCCTATGACGTGGTCGAAGGCGCTGCGGTGCCGCCCAACGAATTGAGAGACACGGCGCTGCCCTTGGGCGGGCTGTCGGCGGCGGGCAAGGGCGGCAAGCTCGCCTTTGCCTTGAATCATACGGCCAGCCTGGTTGAGATCCTGGAGGATTATTTCCAAATTCCCTTCCCTTACCGCAAGCTGGACAGCATCGCCGCACCGGATTTCTTCGGCGGGGCGATGGAAAATGCCGGTGCCATCATTGCCGCCGAGACCCTTCTGGCGCTGGATGAAAACGCTTCCCTGTCGCAACGCCGCGCCTCGGTGAATGTCCACGCCCATGAAATTTCCCATCAGTGGTTTGGCGACTTGGTGACGCCGGTTTGGTGGGACGATATCTGGCTGAACGAATCCTTTGCCACCTGGATGGGAAACAAGACCGCCGATGTCTATTGGCCCGAAGGCGGCTTCGCCAGGCGCACGTTGCGGGGCGCTCTTGAAGCCATGACGGCAGATTCTCTGGCCAGCGCCCGCCAGATCAGACAGCCGATCGAGCGCAACCAAGATATCGATTCGGCCTTCGATAGCATTACCTATCGCAAGGGCGGCGGCGTGCTGGCCATGTTTGAAGGCTTTCTGGGAGAAGAGGCCTTCCGCAAGGGCGTCCAGACGCACCTCAAGCGGTTCGCCGATGGCGTCGCCACGGCCGACGATTTCATGCAATCGCTGGCCGACGGCTCGGGCCGGCCCGATGTGGTGCCCGCATTTCGCTCGTTCATCGAACAGCCGGGTGTGCCTTTGCTAGTTGTGCGGCTGGATTGCAGCGTCCCCGGGGCGCCGGTGCTGCAGGTGCGGCAGGACAGGTACCGGCCGCTTGGCTCGCCAATCAAAGGCCACTCACAGTGGCTCATCCCTTTTGGCGTGGCCTATGACGCCGGCGGCGAACGCAAGGTGACGCGAAAGCTGTTGACCGCGGCGGAAGATTTCGTGGCGCTGGATGCGGACTCTTGTCCTTCGAACCTGATGCCCAACGCCGACGGTGCCGGGTATTACCGTTTTGCGCTCGATCAAGCCGCTTGGGCCGATCTTGCCGCCGCTGCCTTGTCCATGAGCGCCAGAGAGGCTCTGGTCTATGCCGATAGTCTTGAGGCCGCCTTCCGGGCCGGCAAGGCATCCGCGGAAACGCTCATTGAAGGGCTGCGGCCGCTGATTATGCATCCGGCCTGGGACGTGGCGAAAATACCCGCCGACATTTTGGAGGCCCTCACCGACCATCTTCTGGAGGGCGAGGATTTGGCCGCCGCGCATGCCAAAATGTCGCCCATGTTCCGGCCGCGCTACGATGCCCTGGCGGGGGTTGAGGGCGAACAGTCTCTGCTGCTCCGTACCGAGCTGGCGCGCTTCCTGGCAATCGTCTCGCGTGAACCGCAGATTCGAGCTGAAATGGCAAAACAGGCGGCTGTAAGAATCGGGCTTGATGGCCCCGCCGAGCCCACCATAGTTTCCAATGATCTGCTTGAAACGGTACTCAGCGTGGGCGTACAGGAGTACGGCGAGCCTTTCTTCCTGGCCCTTCTCGAACAAGTAAAAGCATCGCGTGATCAGGCCTTTCGCCAAAAGGCTCTGGGGGCGCTGGCCCGGGTCGAGGATCCGGCGCTGGCCAGAGTGCTGCGCGCGGAATTTCTGGCCAAGTCATTCAGAATGAGGGAATCCCTCGGCATCTTGTTCCGTCAACTTGCCAGAAAGGCAACGAGGGACGCAACCTGGGACTGGATCAGGGACAATTTCGAAGCTGTGATCGATACCTTGCCTGGTGGCCCCTTCAGGGGATTGGTCGTGGGCAGACTTGGCCAATTTTTGTGCAAGTCCGACCAGGCCAAAGAGTACAAGGAACTGGTGGAAGCACATGCGGATCAGTTGCCCGGATACGAGCGCGGTCTGGCGCAATCGCTTGAAAGCATTTCTCTTTGCCTGACGCTGAAGCAAGCCAAAGGCGAGGAACTGGCAGCCGCCTTCCGCAGATAGCGCCTCTCTCTTCAACTGCTCGATCTCCGATTGGCCCAAAAGCGGACCCTTTGCACGCGCGGGCCTTCCCTCAGTGCGAAGCTTCCCAGGCCTGGCTCAGGCCCATACGCCCGCGATTTCCTGATCGTGTTTGCTCGCGGACAACTGCATAGTATCCTGCGGCGAATTCCATATCACCTGAGCCCGCCGCCGCCCGCGCCGCGCCAAGCAAGGCGTTCAACCGATTGGGGGAACCTTGCAGCACAACGCGATATTGCTCCAGTGAGCCCGCATAGTCGCCCGTTTCGAGCAACATGTCGGCATAGAGTTCCCGGGCTGGCAAAACTTCACCTGGTGTCACCGGATGTTTATCGACCGCGTCTTCCCGGTCGGCTGCCGCAGAGGCCAGACGCAACGCTTCGTCCGCGTCACCTTCGGCCAGCAATATCCACGACATCACAGCGTCCATCTCGACCTGCATTTCTTCCCGCCAGTAAGGTAATGTGGTGCCCGGTAGCGCCTCTTGCAGCTCCCTGAGCGTGGCCCATTCTTGCTGCGCTTTTTCAAGCTGCCCGCTGCGTGCGGCGCCGATGCCGCGCGCGAAATGGTGGATTGCACGGGCCCAACCAAATTCCTGCCACTGAAAATGTGAGGGTCCCAGCGTCAACTCGCTTGCTTGCTTCCATTGTCGTCGCTCCAGTGCATAACGGGCCGGTGATGCGGCATAGACAAAAGCAACCTTAAAGTTTTCGGTATCGGTTTTCCCGATATTGCCCAAGCGCTCCAAAAGCGCCGCCGCCTCATCATCGCGGGCGGTCTGCAGCATTGCGTACATCAGGTAATCCATGCTGTGTACACCATCGTCATAATAGCCCGGCAATTTGGCCCGCACCGTGTACTCGGCGGCCGAGGCGGTCGCCTGATGATTGGACGCAAGGGACATATCCCACAGACCGAGGCGCGTGAAAATATGTGACGGCATGTGCTGCGCGTGGGCGGAATCGGGGGCGGCATCCGCGTATGTTATGGCCGCACTCAGTGCCAGATGGGCCAGGCCAGGGGAATCATAAGCGTGAATCAAATAATGCAGAACACCGGGGTGGGTGGGGTGAGAATTTCGGACCCAGTTTAATATGCCCGCCGATTTAAACTGCTGCGCGTAGGATTTGTCGCGGGGATCGGCCGTCGTCCGGACCGCCAGCGCATAAAAGACAACCGCCTCCGGGTCATCAAGATTGTTCGCATACAGCTCACTCATGCGCGCCTCATACGCACGGGCCCGGTCGCGGTTTGTGCTTATCTCGGTGCTGGAATAAAAAGCCTTCAGCGCATCGATAAAGGCGGCCTCCCGCGGCGTCGTATTCAGGCCTGCCGTGCCCGCCAGTATCTCTGCGCCCTTCTCCAGATCGGCCTTGCTGGGTGGCGCCCAAAGAGGGTGCCAGATACTCATCGCCGCACCCCACCGCGCCATCGCGCAGGCCGGGTCTCGGTCGATTATTTCCCCAAATATCCTTGTTGATTCCAGATATTCAAAGGAATGCAGCAGCGTCACCGCATGGTTGAACTCCGCCTGCACTTCAGATGCGCAGGACGTCTCGAAGCGAACCTGTATTGACTCTGCCCCGGTCGCCCATGCGGCCCCCGGAAGAATACCGACCAACGCCATAAGACCGCCGGCAATTATCTTGTCCCGACCAAAATTCCCTGTGCTCACTCCCGCCTCCCAATCATTCCCTATCCGGGGTCTGTCAAATTAGCTTACTGGCTGGCGATGCTCACCCGGGGCACATTGCGGCATTTCAGTTCTTCGAAAAAGCTGCTCACGCGCCCGTACTTCCCTGCACAGCGCCGAGACTAGCATCATTCGAGCCTTTGGGGGAATACAGGATCGGCCCGCGGCGGATCACTGCTGCGCCTGCGCTCAAGAATGGAAATGCTGGACCCATCGAGCGGTTTGATGGTTTAGTGTCGCTCGTTCGGCGGCGCCGGCCGGCCAAGGCCCCCCCAAGCGGCGGTTAGGTAAGGAAATATAAAGGAGAGGCGAAATGGCAAAACTGATCGGCGGGCTCATCCAGATGGGGCTTAAAGGGGCGAGCGAGCAAAGTCCCGACGAGATTCGCCGGGCCATGATCGAGGCTCACCTGCCGCTTATCGACCAGGCCGGCAAGCAGGGGGTCCAGGTGCTGTGCTTCCAGGAGGTCTTCACCCAGCCCTATTTCTGCCCCAGCCAGGACGCCAAATGGTACGCCGCCGCCGAGGCCATTCCCGAGGGTCCGACCGTCAAGCTGATGCAGGAGTACGCCAAGCAGCACAACATGGTCATCGTGGTGCCGATCTACGAGGAGGAGATGCCGGGGGTCTATTACAACGCCGCCGCGGTGATCGACGCCGACGGCAGCTACCTGGGCAAATACCGCAAGACGCATATCCCGCAAATCGCCGGCTTCTGGGAGAAATTTTTCTTCAAGCCCGGCACCTCCGGCTGGCCGGTCTTCGAGACCGCTTATTGCAAACTCGGGGTCTATATCTGCTACGACCGGCATTTTCCCGAGGGCTGGCGGGCCCTGGCCCTGGCCGGCGCCGAATACATCGTCAACCCGAGCGCCACCGTGGCCGGACTGTCGGAGCATCTGTGGAAGCTCGAACAGCCGGCCTCGGCGGTCGCCAACGGGCTCTTTATCGGGGCCATCAACCGGGTCGGCCGCGAGGCGCCGTGGGATATCGGCGAGTTTTACGGCCAGAGCTATTTCGTCAATCCGCGCGGCGAGATCGAGGCCATGGCCAGCCGCGACAAGGACGAGCTCTTGGTCCACGAAATGGATCTCGGGATGGTCCGCGAAGTGCGCAACACCTGGCAGTTCTTCCGCGACCGCCGGCCCGCCAGCTACGGGCCGCTGACCGAAGTGGAATAAGAAGATCAACCCCAGCGGCCGCAGCGGAGCGGGAGTCATCAATATGTTGGAACCAAGCATCGAAGACGGTGTGACCGTGAGCCAGGCCAGGATTACCGACCCCACCAGAGATGCTCATGGCTGACCAGCAAGAGCCTTCGGTCGGCTTCCTAAGCCGTGTCCATGGAGTGTTTGGATACGCTAGCCGGGCCATGGATCTGGTGTGGACAACCAGCCGGCCGCTGACCATTACGCTGGCCCTTCTAACCCTGGTCGCCGGGGTTCTGCCGGCCGTGATCGCCTACATCGGACAATTGATTGTCGACGGCGTGGTGGCGGCCATGACCTCGACCTCACCCGACACACTTTATGTGCTGTGGCTGATTTTGTTGGAAGCCTTTGTCGTCATCCTGGTGGCCGCCAGTCAGCGCGGACTATCGGTCAGCCAATCGTTGCTGCGCGCCCTTCTCGGTCAACGGGTCAATGTCATGATCCTGGAGAAGGCGTTGACATTACAGCTGGCGAATTTCGAAGATTCGGAGTTTTACGACAAGCTGACACAAGCCAGGCGCGAGGCTTCGATGCGCCCGCTCAGCCTGGTGAATCGCACTTTCGGGCTGGTCCAAAATGCAATTTCCCTGATCAGCTATGCGGTGTTGTTGTTTGCGTTTTCCCCCTGGGCCGTGGTCATCCTGATCGGCGCTGGTCTGCCTTCGTTTTTTGCCGAAGCAAAATTCTCCGGTGATGCTTTCAAACTGTTTCGTTGGCGCTCTCCGGAGACCCGTATGCAGATGTACCTGGAAACCGTCATCGCCCGGGAGGACGGGGTCAAGGAAGTCAAGCTTTTCCAACTCGGCCCACGATTGCTGCAGCGGTACCGCGATATTTTCAACAAGCTTTTCGTGGAGGACCGCCGCCTGACCCTGCGCCGTGACAGTTGGGGCTTTGCGCTTGGACTGTTATCGACGGCGGCTTTTTACGGCGCCTATGCGTGGATCGTAATCACCACGATCAATGGCCAGATTACACTCGGCGCGATGACCATGTATCTGGTCCTGTTCAGGCAAGGACAAGCAGCCGTTGCCGCAAGTCTGTCGGCGATCAGCGGCATGTACGAGGACAATCTCTATTTGTCTAATTTGTACGACTATCTCGAACAACCGGTGCCGGCCCGCCAAGGCCATGCAAAACACGGACCCGACCCGCGGCTTGGCATCCAGTTTAAAAACGTCTCGTTCACCTACCCCGGCTCGAACGGCAAGGCGCTGAATAACGTCAGCCTGCAAATTCGTCCCGGCCAGAGTCTGGCCCTGGTCGGTGAAAACGGATCGGGCAAGACGACGCTGATCAAGCTGCTGACCCGGCTTTACGAGCCAACCGAGGGCCACATCATCCTCGACGGGCTGGACTTGCAGAACTGGGATGTCGAAGCCTTGCGCCAGCGCATTGGGGTGATCTTTCAGGACTTTGGCCGTTACCAGTTCTCGGTCGGCGAAAACATCGGGGCCGGGGATGTCCGCTATATCGACGATGCCGAGCGTTGGGCCAAGGCGGCCAAGAAAGGGATGGCCGCGCCGTTCATCGAGGACATGCCCGAGGGCTACCAAACGCAGCTTGGTCGCTGGTTCAAAGGCGGTCGCGAGCTGTCCGGGGGACAATGGCAGAAAATTGCCCTGTCGCGGGCCTTCATGCGCAGCGATGCGGACATACTGGTGCTGGATGAACCGACGGCGACCATGGACGCCGCATCGGAGGCGGCGGTATTCGATCATTTTCGATCCGAGAGCCATAACAAGATGACGATTCTGATCTCGCATCGTTTCTCAACCGTGCGCGCCGCCGATCAGATCATTGTCATCCACCAAGGCGAAATCCTCGAACAAGGGACCCACAAGAGCTTGCTGGCCATGAACGGACAATACGCCCACCTCTTCGAGCTTCAAGCCAGGGGCTACCAATGATTGGAGAGGCATAGCCTTACAGGCACCTATCGCCAAAACCTGAGGCCAGTCCGCCGGCCCGGCGCCTACGGGCCGCTGAGCGAGGTGGAATAAGCGGCTCAGGCCGCACCGGGTGTGCACACCAAGGCGCTAGTCCTACGTCCCCAAGCTATAGCTGCCGCCCCGCTCGAGGGCGCGCTTGTAGGCCGGGCGGGCGTGAATGCGGGCCAGAAAATCGATCAGCCGCGGCCGGCTGCCGTCGAGGCCGCCGCGGGCCACCGCCGCTTCGAGCGGAAAGCTCATCTGGATATCGGCCGCGCTAAAATCGGGCCCCGCGAACCAGGAGCGCGGTTCGAGTTCCGCCTCCAGATAATCCAGATGCAGGGTGATCTGCGGGCCGATGAAACCGCTTTTCACCTTGCCGGCGATGGCCCTGGCGATCGGC
This sequence comes from Pseudomonadota bacterium, assembly GCA_022566895.1. Taxonomy (GTDB): domain Bacteria; phylum Pseudomonadota; class Alphaproteobacteria; order Sphingomonadales; family SMXR01; genus JADFIA01. The sequence goes on along the minus strand of JADFIA010000024.1, from coordinate 5,519 downwards.
TTCACGAAAAAGGGCATGGCGCCGCCGGCCTCGATGCGGTCGAAGATCAGTTTCAGCAGCAAGGGCGGCATCGCCGAGCCCTCGGCGTAATGCAGCCAGTAGGTATAACGCAGCCGCTCGGGGGTGCCGGGCGCCGGGGCCAGCCTTGTCGCAGCTTCAGCGCCGCCGTAGGTCTCGACCAGATATTCGACGATCGCCCCGGTCTCGGCCAGGGTGATCCCGTCATCGGTAATCACCGGGGCCTTGCCCAGGGGGTGAATCCGGCGCAGCGCCGGCGGCGCCAGCATGGTCTCGCTGTCGCGCTGGTAATGGGTGATGTGGTAATCCAGCCCCAGCTCTTCGAGCAGCCACAAGACGCGCTGCGAGCGCGAATTGTTCAAATGATGGACCGTGATCTGCCCCATGGCTCGAGACTAGCACCGGCCGTCCGTTCTTGTGAATACCCGGGATCGCGATGGCCCTCGATCAGAAACGTACGGAGGTTGGGGGAAGAAGCGAGGTTGCTGGGCTGCGAATGAGGCCGCCTTTGGCCATAAGCGGACTCTCTCGGACCAAGAGGGCAACGAATTGCCTTGACTTTCAGGCGCTGGTCGGGCCTATGCACCCACAGCGACACTCCCTTTAAGGTCGAAGTTCGATCGCCAGCCCGAAAACGTTTGGGACTGGCCAGGTTTTATCCCGACATATGTGGGCGTTTCGATAGACAGGACTTTGCCATTGGCAAGCCCTGTCGACAACGTTTGCAGCGTGCTTGCACGCTTGATGTCCCGATGTCGGGGCAGAGTGAGCTATTGAATTTAAACAGAAAGACCTAGAAATTATGACTGATTTTACGGACCTTAATTTGGCCCAACCCATCCTCCGCGCCGTCTTGGCCGAAGGCTACACGACACCAACCCCGATCCAGGCCCGGGCGATCCCGCCCCTTCTGGAAGGGCGCGACCTTCTGGGCATCGCCCAGACCGGCACCGGCAAGACCGCCGCTTTCGCCCTGCCGCTATTGCACCGACTGGCGAAAAAAGCCGGCCCGGCCTATCGCTACAAGCCGCAGGCCCTGATTTTGGCACCGACCCGCGAACTAGCGGGCCAGATTGGCGACAGCCTCAGGACTTATGGCCGCCATACGCAATTGCGCACCGCTGTGGTCTTCGGCGGCATCTCGAGCCGTCCCCAGATCAAAGCTCTGGCCAACGGCGTCCACGTTCTCGTGGCCACCCCGGGCCGGCTCCTGGATTTGATGAACCGCGGTCACCTGCGCCTGAGTGCGGTCGAGGTTTTCATCCTCGATGAAGCCGATCGCATGCTCGATATGGGCTTCAGTCGCGATGTCAAAAAGATCACCGCTGAATTGCCGGATCAACGCCAGACGGTGCTGTTTTCGGCGACCATGCCCAAATCCGTGCAAGGCCTGGCCGACGGTCTTTTGACCCGACCGGCGCGGGCCGAGGTCAATCCCTCGTCAACCACCGTCGAGAAGGTCGAACAGCGGGTGCTGTTCGTACCCAAAGACAAGAAGCGGGCGCTTATCACCGAAATGCTGGGCGACAGGTCCTATTCGCGGGTGCTCATTTTCACGCGCACCAAACACGGCGCCGACCGCGTCGCAAAATTCCTGGCCCAAAGCGGCATCCGATCAGACGCCATCCACGGCAACAAGGCTCAGAACGCCCGCCAACGGGCCCTTCGGAGCTTCCGTAACGGGCACATCCGGGCCCTGGTGGCGACAGATATCGCGGCCCGGGGCATCGATGTAGAGGGCGTGACCCACGTCATCAACTTCGAACTGCCCGACGATCCCGAAAGCTATGTGCACCGCATTGGACGCACTGCAAGGGCCGGGGCCGGCGGCATCGCCATCTCATTTTGTGACCACGGCGAACGCGGCAATCTGCATGATATCGAGCGGACCATTCGCCAGAGCGTCACGGTGATCGAAGATCATCCCTATCATTCGCCCGAGATCGCCAACGATCCGGAAATCGCCAGGCGCGGCCCGCAGCGACGACCTCAGGGACAGCGCCATGGACGCGGCCATGGGCAAAGAGCAGGACAAGGCCGTCGGCGCAATAATCCGCGGTGGCACGGGCGGGGCGGCCCACGCCGGGCGGCCTAACTCCAGGCCCAGGCCACGGTTTGGAAAACCCCAGGCTTTAAAACAATGGGTGTCAAAGGAGTCCGCTATTAGCCAATAGCGGACCTTTTACGATAAGCGCCATATGGCCGGAAACTCGATTCAACGAGGCCGAGGTCGAGGCCCTCTACGCCTTCCTTACGTCCGAGGAATTTACCGGGGCGGAAAGGCCGTGAGGGTTTAAAGGATCAACTTCAGAAAAGTTTCAACTTTAAGCGATGGTCATTGTCCGCTTTTAGCCAAAAGCGGACTCATTTTAAAGCTGCCGAGCTTCGTTTTATTATTCGTAACGCAGCGCTAGGGCAGGCGGTTTTCGTGCCGTCCGGATCACGATCGCGGCCACCAGAGACAAGGTCAATAGGAGTAGCGAGCCCCCTGCGGTCAGGAACAGCGCCGGTTCCAGCTCCACGCGCACCGCATATTGTTCCAGCCAATCGGCCAAGAACCAATAGGCTGCGGCCGAACCCGGGATCGCAGCGATCAGCACGGGTCTCATATATTGCCAGGTGAACAGCCGGATGACGTCGAGCTGCCTAGCGCCTAGGATTTTTCGAATGCTTATCTCGCGATTGCGACGAGCGATCGAATTCAGAACCAGCCCCGCCAGACCGAAAAGCGACAGTGCAATCGCCAGCCCGGAAAAAATACCGAACAGACGTAGCTGGCGTTTCTCGGTTCGATACAGGTTGTCCACTCGTTCCTCAAGAAAGTCATATCGAAGTGGCGTCTCGGGGAACATTTCAGCCCATATCACTGCGATCACCGGCAACACTTCTTGCTCCATGCCGGACTGTAAGCGGACCGTCAGGTTCTCAAGTCGTGACCCGTCCCGGTAGAAAACAACGGCCTGCGGTCCCGCTTTCACGGATCGAAAATGAACATCCCGCACCACACCAGCGACCGTAAATGCAAGAGATATTCCATTCGCGACGGTTAAAAATATCTGCTCGCCGACGGCCTTCTGCGGCTCAGCGAATCCCAGGCCCCGAACGGCTGTTTCATTCAGGAATACGTTCCCTGCTCGAGCTGCGTCACCGGTCTCTATATTCGGATAAATCCGCGTCTCATCACTCGCCAGAAGCGGATTGGGCAGCCGGCCCGCTACAAGCGTGCTTCCGTAGATCTGGAAGAAGTCCCAGTCGATGCCGATCACGCGGATCGCTGGCGCCTCTTCAGGCGCCACGTTGTGGGAGAAAAATTCCTCCATGGAGGTCGAGCTGTCCATAGGCACAATTTCGGAAAAAGTGGTCGATTGCACTCCGGCCAAGGTGCCGACCCGCTCCCTGAAGGCTTCGGCACCAGCTGCGGTGTCCTGCCGATTGACGCCCCGTATGACCACAAGCCCATCGCGATTGAAGCCCAAGTCCGTGGTATTTATCAGGTCGACCTGACGGAAAATTGTAACGGTTCCAACGATCAGGCCGATAGCGACGGCGAATTGCATGAAAACGATTCCGGTCTGGAACCGGGACAAACCCAGACGATCCGAGTGACCTCCGCTCAGCACGCGGGCCGGTCTGAATCCGGCAACGATGACGGCTGGATAAAGTCCCGCCAAAACACCAAGTGATAGAGCCGCCGCCAAAAATAGGCTTAGAACCCCAGGTTGCCACAAATCACTGGCCAAAAGTTGCTGATCGAGGAGCGTGTTGAAAAAGGGTAGTACTTCGATTGCAACCATCAGACCGAGGACGGCCGCTAGGACGGTCTGGATTACGGACTCGCCAATGGCCATGCACGCGATCTGGTGGCGCCTGGCGCCGGCCACCTTATGAAGGCAGATTTCCCTCTCACGCTCCAGCGAACGTGCAGTGGCCAGGCTCATATAGTTAAAGGCGGATATGCCAAGAACCAGGGCGGCAATAATGATGAAGCCGTAAATTGTAGCGTAATTGCCCGAAGCGTTGGCGCCGGATCGGCCCGTCGAGCCCAGATGGATGTCACCGAAAGGCTGCAGAAACAGTCGGAACAGGCTTCGCATCTCGTCGGGTGTATTGCCAAAGAACGGCCGGCGCGACTCCACAATGGTCGTGAGCTTCTGGTTGACCTCCCGGGCCTCCGCCCCTGAGGCAAGACGAACATAGGTACGCAGCGTCAGAACATTCCAGGAGTCCGGCCGGAAAACGAGTTCATCTCTTAAAGCCATTACCAGATCAAGGGAAAAATCGCTGCCTGCGGGCAGGTCGCGAATCACGCCGGCGACGGTCACGTCCAAATTGCCATCGAGCGTGAGTGTCTGGCCCACAGCATTATCCGTGCCGAAATATTTGGCGGCCATGGTCTCGGAAATTAGAATGTCGTTTGGGTTGCCGGCAAGGCTTGCGGGCCTGCCGCCGACCAGCATTAGCGGAAAGAGTTTCAAAAAATCCGGGTCTACGATAGCGACTTGCTCGTAATTGACCTGTTGGCCGCGCTTAACCGGCTGTGTGCGGTAAAGCAGGCGGGCCGCCAGCTCGACTTCGGAAACCTGGGTAGCCAATTCGGCTTTCAATGGGGTTGGTGTGAATGTGACCCAGCCACCCGACGGGGCTTGAACGAATCTGCCTTCGACGCGATACAAGTGGTCCTGATCCGGCACCCAGGCATCAACGTTCATTTCCTGGAACGCGTACAGGAAAATCAAAACACCAGCGGCGATACCGGCCGCCAATCCTGTAAGATTAAGGATGGAAAATGCCGGTCGGCGGAAAAATTGCCGCACCACCGATTTCACAATTCTATGAAGCATGGGTCCCCCGTTGCAGCTACACTAGAGTTGTTACGCCCCAGCTGACAGAATTCCTTCGCCTTGGCACAGAAATATTCCGTCCCGAGGAGCGCTTGTCAAAACTCGGGCCGGACTTGTCCCTAAGGTCCGCTTTTAGCCAAAAGCGGACGTCAAGGATTCAGACAGGAGTATTATACCGACCCGGCGGTCCGTATATTGGAGTTCAGGCGAGGGCGCCTCAGGAGACGGGAATTGAAATGGCCGAACACACAGCAAGAGTAAGTTGGCTGCGCGGCGACAACGAAGATTACATCGACCATAAATATAGTCGTGGTCACGAATGGAGTTTTGACGGTGGAGCAAGAATCCCTGCTTCCTCTTCGCCTCACGTCGTGCCTTTACCTTATTCGGTTGAAGCCAATGTCGATCCGGAAGAAGCGTTCGTGGCCGCCCTTTCGAGCTGTCACATGTTGTTTTTCCTGTCGATCGCGGCAACCAGAAAATTTAGGGTCGATGAGTACATAGATAATGCGGTTGGCCGGATCGAAAAAGACGCCGATGGCAGGATCTCGATGACTAAAGTTACGCTGCGTCCAAAGGTGAAATTTTCAGGTGAAAGGCAGCCGACTTTTCAGCAACTTGAAAAAATGCACCACCAATCGCATGAACAATGTTTTCTTG
>JADFIA010000023.1 GCA_022566895.1 Pseudomonadota bacterium | reverse complement strand
AGGCATAGATGACGCAGTCACGGACCGAAGAACACTCATGATATGGGCGTCTGAGTACGCTGTCGCATTGTGACAGCCATTTTTGATTTTTTCTGAAGGGTTGTTTTTATTTTATCCTTTTGGAAAAAGATTCCTACGGTTGGACCAAGTGTGAATTTGTCGGACGGCGTAAACATATAGCTGTACGTAAACTTGAATATGTTGACGTTGAGTCTGGTCTTTAAATTCGCGTTGACGCGAAAGACTGTGTCTCGAACCGTAAACTCTCCGTCCAAGGTGTGTGTGGCTCCACGGGATAGTTCAAACCAACCTGCATCGAGGCGGTGATGTCGCGAAAACCTGAATACGCCTTCGACGCGGAAGGTCGTATCGCTTGAACCGATACCAAAGTCGCGTTTGGAGTTGAATATGGTTCCCGCCGCGTCATCTGTACTCAGCCGAAGATCCGAATTTTTTTTGGCAAAAAAAACGCCGACACGAAGCTCGAATCGCTTGAAGCCCTCCTGGGCAAAAGCGCTGCCGTACGGTGCCAGGACAGCGGCTCCGACCAAGAGCAGCAGCCCAAGGCGTACTAATGCGATCCGGTTGTGTGTCGAGAATCCTGTCCCTGGCCGTTGTGTAAACGAAGTCATATCCGATGGTAATTTTTCACTCGTTCCGTTCATCGGCTTCTGCCTCCTCGTTAGTGCGACAGGTTTCCGCGCCAACCCCCGCTGCTGCGGACTCCGTCGTAGTGCTGGGTCCCGTAAGGAGGGTTCATGGCCTCCCGGTAGGGTCGCTCTGTCGAGCTTTGGCAGTGCATTCGGGGGGCGAAGAGACGACCGCGGATCTTAAATATAAGCCGGTGCATCCCACGATCCATGACCTGTTCCTTCCCGTACTCGCACCGGGAAGATAGGATTCCGTAAGGTCAAGATTAACTGTGACAAGTGACAGGTGTAGATCAAACGATTGCCAGTCCCGGAACAGTGGTTCAATGACCAGGAGGCACCCGGTTGGACCTTTTCAGTTCCCGGAAGTGTCGATGATCGAGAGAATATCTTATCAATTTTCGAGCAACACCGAAGAAATGAACCGGCGCCCGAGAGAAGCCTCATTCAGGGCGCGCACGAGATCCGAGGCCATTCGGGGCTTGAGTACATATCCAAGCCCGCCTGCGTCCAGGGCCTCACTCAGAAAATCCGGGTCATTATGAACCGTGACGAATACGATCTTCGCACTTGGGTTTTTCTTCCTAAGTATCCTAGCGATCTCAATCCCGCTAATCATCGGCAGCGAAATATCGAGAACGACCAAATCGGGTTTGAGGTCCTCCGCCACATCGAGGGCTGCGGCGCCACCCCCGACCTTGCCGATCACGTCAAATTTGGTCGCCAGGATCCGGGCAATAACTTCGAGTGTTGCGGGATGGTCTTCAACCACAAGGACACTGCGTCGAGTCAATTTCCTGATCCTTTTCTGCCTTGCACCATGCGGACAGCTGTGAAAAACGCGCCGCTTATTCTTCGGTGCGAACAGCCGGCCTAGCCTAGTGCAAAACTATCAGAGAAAATCCGCAGTGGACCACTGGTAGAATTGACGGGTATTCCAGAAATTGTTTACTGACCCGGATTCAAACCGAAATGATGCCGTTCTTGATCGCGAAGCGGATCAAGTCCACATGTTTTTCCAAATGTTGGTCTTCCATAACGCGGTATTTGTGGAAGGCAACCGTCCTCGGGCTAATATCAAGCATCCGCGCCACCTCCTTCATCGAATAGCCTTCGGCTATCAGCTGCACAACTTCCTTCTGGCGGGGTGTAAGCTTAGCGCGGTTGGTTTTTTCTGCAGGCCCATTCATGAGCCTGTTTACCATCGACTGGGTTACCAGCGGTGTAACGTAGGTGCGCCCTAGAAGCACTTGGCGGATCGCCTCTACGAGCTCTGATGCCGCTGATTTTTTCAGGAGATATCCATTAGCGCCAAGGCGAAAGGCCTCCGCAACGATTTCGGGATTTTCGTTTACCGTGAGAAAAATCAGCTTGGTACCCGGCACGGATTTTCGTAACCGCTCGCAAGCGGCAAGGCCATTGAGAAGCGGCATGGAGATATCGAGAACTATGACGTCTGGTTTCAATTCAACCGCCAAGTCAAGCAATTCGCGCCCGTCTTCCACTGTGCCGATGATTTCGAATTCGGGCTCCAAAACCTTTGTGAACGCATCCAGCAGCATTCGGTGGTCGTCAGCGAGTAGAACCGTGGAACGTCTCATCTCACGCCTCCCGCTTCAGAGTTTGACGGGCGGTGACCTTTGTACCTTTGCCAGGTTCCGAAGAGATTTCGAATACTCCTCCACCAAGCTCCATGCGTTCCGCCATACTGGTCAGCCCCAAGCCATAATCCGCATTTGGATCAACGTGGAACCCGCAGCCCTCATCTTGGACGGTTAGGTAAACCTCATCGCCTTTTGAAAAAAGCTTCACCCTTATTGTGTCGGAGCCGCTGTGCTTTAGGGCGTTCTGGATGGACTCCTGCAGGACACGATAAAAGCTTAGGGAAATATCTGCAGGTACGTGGTCAAGCTTAGTGAGATTATTGAATTCGATTTGCGGTCCCTGACGCGCAGAAACTTCATTACAATACGCTCCCATCGCGGCAACTAGACCCAGTTGATCGAGCATGGCCGGATGTAATTGGTGCGATATCTTGTGCACGGCGGAGGATGCTTCCATCGCCATATCCTGTACGTCCGCCAGCTTCCGTTTAATAGCATTTTGGTTTTTCGGTAGATCCTTTCCGAGCAAATCAAGCTGAACGGCGATAAGGGCAAGTTCTTGGCTCAGATCATCATGAAGCTCCCGGGCAATTCTCTTTTGTTCGTCCTCCTGCGCCGCGATCACCCGAGCAGTCAGGTCCCGCAACACCCTCTCCGACCGTTTGCGGTCTGTGATGTCAATCATGAATCCTCTCAGGCCGATCGGCTTGCCGTTTTCCTTGGCAACATTGACGATGTCTTGAAGCCAAACGGTTCGTCCATCCTTTGCGATCATCCGATATTCAAATTCGTAATTGTCAAGCTGCTCTGAGGATTCCCGGCAGTACTCAATGACCCACGTCTTATCATCGGGGTGAAGGTGGTTTGCCCAAAAATCCTTTTCCAGCCATCGTTCGCGAGGAAAACCAAGAAGCGCAACCGCCTTGGGTCCGACATAGCTGAACGACCAAGTCTGGATGTCGGCCTCCCAGGGGATCGCAGGTGTTGATTCAAGTAGGCGTCTTGCGCGGCGCTCACTCACTTCCAACGCCGTCTCGAGGCTCTTGCGCTCGGTGATGTCCTGGACGGTACCGGTCATGCGGATCGGGCGCCCAACCGCGTCAAAGGTGACCTCGGCTTGCTCATGCACAATCTTTTCCATGCCGTCCATCATGATTATTCGGTGGTCGATGGAGTGCTCTTCATATTTGTCGATCGCACGTTGGATCGAATCGCCGACGAGCTTTCGATCATCTGGATGTACACGCTCAAGAAAGGCTTCGTAGTTAGCTTCGAAACTCTGCCGTTCGGTGCCGAATATGCGATGGACTTCGTCGGACCACCACGACTCGTTCGTCTCGATATTCCACTCCCAGCTGCCAATCTTGGCGATTCTTTGGGCTTCGTTCAGAAGCGCCTCGCTCTTTTCAAGCTCTTGCGCGTGGTTCTTTAGATTTTCTTCCAGCAGCCGCCGCTTGGTGACATCTCGAACGCTCGCGATAATGACCGGGGTACCTGAGATTCGGGTTGGATTGAGACTGATTTCCACCGGCAGCTCCCGACCGTCCTTGCAATGGGCCGTAAGATTCGATAGCGCCGCCATCGGACGGACAATTGGGCTTTTCAAATACTCGCGGCGTTGCCGGCGATGGCTTTTGCGCAGACCCTTAGGCACAAAAATTTCCAGATCCTGGCCCAGTAATTCGGCCCGTCGGTAGCCGAATACGCGTTCCGCCTCTTTGTTGATTTCCAGGATCTTGCCCTCGAGATCAACCTGGATGATGGGGTCAGGCGCCGTGTGGAGCAGGGTCTTGTACTGATCTTCGAACTGCTTGCTTTCCGCCGCCTCAAGTTCGAGAGCATTGAGGGCCTCGTGCATTTCGCTTGTTCGCTTGTTGACCTCGGCCTCGAGCCTTTTGTGCTCGCTAATGTCCTCAACCAGCGCGTAAAAACCTCTGACCACATCATCCGGTCCAACATCCGGTACATACGACACAAGGACCGAAATCTCGCCACCTGTACGTGGACGTAGCACGTTTTCATGGCTGACGGTCTCACCCTTTAGAGCCCGTTTTGCAAACTTTCCAGCCACCTTGTACGGTTTCTTGCCAAGCGCTTGCTTCAAGTTTGTCCCAATCAAAGAGTCTGCTTTGATACCCAGCAAGTATTCGTATCTTTGGTTGGCGAACTGGAACTGTTCTTTATTATTTAAATACGAAATTCCGACCGGCACGGTGTCAAGAATGGTACGTAGCGTAGGCACGGTCTCGCATCGTGCCCCCCCTATCCCTTGGCTTTCGGTAATATTTTCAATGACAAGCGGCACCGCTGAATCGAACGCTCCCCTAATGCACTTTCGTTTTTTTTCGGGCTATTTTACCCGTTTTTTCATTGCTATGCTTCAGCAAAGCGCCAAAACAGGTGGCTTTTACCAAGCCGCCCAAAGGAGCCGTGCTCGTAACTGGCAATGGTGCCTAATAAATTCAAAAATATCTAGGATTTTTACCATTTGGTCAGATTCCTGGCTGACCCACAACCTGGCTGCAACCGCCAATCCTCGCTCCATTACCCAAAAAACCTGTCAATTGTGCCAGTTCATGGTCCCATCGGATTGCGCGAGACTGCCGCAGCGCGACTACTGGGGGCCATTTCTCTCACCCTCTTTTTTCGTGCCGGGAGCGCGTTCCGGCCCGGGAAGAAGCGAATTTGGCGGAACGGAAGATTGGAGGTACACGATGGCCAAGGCCACCGAAGAAGCAAAGAAAGTGCTACTGCCGGAAAATCTCTTAGGCTCGATCCTGGATGCGGCCCCGGTGGGGGTCGTGGTGATTGATCAAGAGGGCACGATCGTGCGCTTTAATGGTGAGGCCGAGCGCCTGTTCGGCTACACCAGCGATGAAATCCTGGGTGAACGTATCGAAACGCTGGTGCCCAAACATATACGCGAGAAGCACCCGTCGCTACGTCGGGGATATTTCGCGAATCCAGAGGTGCGTTTTATGGGCATCGGCCTGGATTTATCGGGCCGGCGCAAGGACGGGTCGGAATTTCCGCTGGAGATCAGCCTCAACGCCGTCACATCGGGCAAACAGACCTACGGCATCGCGGCGATCAGCGATATTACATCACGCATAAAAGAGCGCGACAAGGAGCAAGCGAAGCTCGAGAAAATTCAACAGCTCGAGCTGGCCAAGGTCTCGACACCGCTCTTGGACGTCTGGGATGACGTTATTGTGCTGCCGCTGGTGGGCGTCGTCGACAGCTTCCGGGCCCAGCAAGCAATGGAAAAGTCTCTCACAGCTATGGGAGAAAAGCGGGCCAGCATTTTGATCATCGATATAACCGGCGTCCTGGTTATGGACACCATGGTTGCCGATACGCTTCTACAGATGAGCGCGGCGATCCGACTGATGGGCGGCGAGGCGATTATCACCGGTATTTCACCACAAATGGCGCATACGATCATTCGTCTGGGGGTCGACATTTCGGGCCTCCATAGCCGCTCTACGCTAGCCCAGGGATTGGTACTCGCCATCGAACTTGCCAAGGAGGGGGGTCGGCGCTGATGGCGGATAAAATACCTGTAATGAAGGTCGGGCCGCTGCTGATCGTGTCGATACAAACCGAGCTCATCGACACCACGATCAACGAATTGCAACAGGCCATTCTTGCCAAGATCAGCGCCTCCAACAGCGAGGCGGTTGTGATCGATATCTCATCCCAGGAACTGGTTGATTCGTATGTCGCCAACGTGCTGGTCGATACCGCGAAAATGGTCTCGTTGATGGGATCCAAGATGGTTCTTGTGGGTATGCAGGCAGCGGTGACGCTGACGCTTGTGGAAATGGGGATGACCCTTCCCGACATACCGACAGCCATCGATTTGGAAGAGGGACTGGCGAAAATCGGATATCATATCGCCAGATTGACCGAGGACGAAGCCGACGAATCCGATGAAGCAGACGCCGAGACCGAATAAGATGGTCGGGTTGCCAATGTAGTGGAGTCGATCCTTGCCAAAGGTTGAAATTCGCAACGAAGAAAACATTGTCCTGGCTCGCCACGAGATCCGTAACCTGGCTGACGAGCTTGGCTTTTCGATAATCAACAAGACCCGGCTGGCGACCGCGGTCAGCGAGCTGTCGCGCAATACTCTTGTTCACGGGCAGGGCGGCCAAATGGTTTTTCAGGCGCTGCGCGAAGAGGACCGCGTCGGCATTCAATGCACCTTCAGCGACGAGGGGCCGGGCATCGAGAACGTGGACGAGGCCATGCAGGAGGGATTTTCGACGGCCAGAAGTCTGGGCCAGGGATTGCCCGGAACAAGAAGACTGGTGGATGATTTCGCCATTACCTCGGAGCCCGGCAAAGGAACGACCGTTGAAATCACAAAATGGCAGTAGCAATCCGGGCGCTGAAATTAAGCGCTTTTCCGTCGATGCCGGTGAGAATCGGTCTGAGGCCCGTCAAGCGGTCACGGAGACCGCCCGCTCGCTGGGATTCTCGGATGTCGCGGTGGAGGAGCTATCCATCGTCTCCAACGAATTGCTGTCCAACTTTGTCAATCATGGCTGCACAAAGCCTGAGCTTTGGGTGGCAAGACTGGAGCGCGACGGGGCGCTGGGCATAGAGATCGCGGCGGTCGATCGGGGACCCGGGATCAGGAATCTCGAAGACGCGCTTGCTGATCGTGTTTCGACCGTCGGGACCATGGGTTGCGGCCTTGGAGCGATTCGCCGCATGATGCACGAGTTTGATATCGTCTCTTTGTGCGACGACGAGACGGCCGAAGAATGCGGCGTTGTGCCGAAGGGCACGATCATTACAACGAGCAAGTGGTTAAACGGCCGCCCACCGTCCAGCGGCCGATTTCCTTTTAGCGGTTACACGCGCCCTTGCCCCGGCGAGACTGAAAATGGCGACGCCTTCCTGATCGAGGAAAGCCAGGACACTATCCTTATCGCAATGTTAGACGGCCTAGGCCATGGAGCCGAAGCCCATGAAGCGAGCGACCTCGGTATTGGAATTATCCGCCAATGCAGCAGCGAACCCCTGAGAGCAATTATGCAAAAATTGCATACTGGTATCCGCAGAACCAGGGGCTGTGCAGCGGCTCTTTTCCGTCTTGATACGAAGGCTGCGAACATCGAATTTGCCGGCATTGGCAATATCAGATCGAAGATGTTTCCGCGCTCGGATATTAGCCTTTACTCACGGGCCGGTGTCGTCGGCAGGGGTTGCCTGCCGACGGTCCACGTCGAAAAGTCGGTCTGGCCCGAAGGGTCAACAATGGTCATGCATTCGGATGGTATTGCCGGCTGGTCTCATCCGGAGACCATGAGCAGGGTGGGCGGCCACCAACCGGCGACCGGTTGCCATTTTCTTTTGAAGAATTTCGGTTACGACCACGACGATGCAACCGTGTGCGTAATCAAGGATGCGGTCGATGCCGGATAATGCCAATAAAAATCAGCCCAAGCCTTCAGAAAAGGCCGGCGGGTCCGACACCAACCAATTAGAAGAACAGGTCGAGCTAGAACGCACACTCGAGACTCTAAAAAAGGAGCTGGACGAAACCTACCGCGGCTTTAGCGAGATTTCGAGCGAACTTTATGATACTGCAAGCGCGCTTGAGACCAGCGAGAAGCGTCTCAGATTAGCTGCGGAGGGCGCCGGGATCGGCATCTGGGACTGGGATGTCGGGAGCGATAAATTGGTATTGAGTGCAAGCTGGTTGCGGCTGCTCGGTGTGGATCAGACGCCGGCCGAACTCAACTGGTCGTTTTGGCAGGATCGCATCCACCCTGACGATAGCGCCAAAGTTACCAGAACATTGCGAAAGTACCTTGTGGGAGAGATCGACGAGTTCCAGGTCGAACACCGGTTAAGAACTGCCGACGGCGACTGGAATTGGTATTTGGCCTTGGGCCGGGTCGCGGCACATGGAGCCGGTAATTCGAAACGACTGGCCGGTATCCTGCTCGATATCCATCCCCGGAAACAGGCCGAAGAGAAGGCGCGCCTGAGCGCACTTCGCTTCGAGAGCATTAGTAAAAGCGCGATCGACGGCATCCTTTCGTTGGACGAAGAGGGGCGCATCATCGGCTTGAATCCTGCGCTTGCAGCACTTCTCGATTATTCGGAAGAAGAGGTTTTGGGGCAATTTGCCGGCCTGATCGTGCCCGAAAATCTTCAGGATAAATCGGCCAAGGGACTCAATCGTGTATTCCGCGGTGGCCCTGATAAATACATGGGCCGGGTTTCCGAGGCTAAACTAGTGGGCAAAGACGGCAGGGTGATTCCGGTCGAGTTTTCATTGGCGGCCTGGGAGACCGAGGACGACACTTGTCACACCGCCATTATTCGCGACATTACGGAGCGCAAGGAAGCGGAGGAAGAGATACGCCGCAGCGAGGAATTCTTGCAGACCCTGCTCGATATATCACCGATTCCGATTAACATCGTTTCCAAGAAGGACGGCCGCTTTTTGATGGCCAATAAGGCACTTCAAGAACTTCATAGGTTGACGGAAGCGGAGATGCTCGAGCGCTACACCTCGGAGGTCTATATCGATCTCAAGGATCGTGAAAAGTTGGTGCGGCAGGTCAAGAAGACGGGGCGCCTCAGTGGCGAGGAGCTTCTCATGCGGCGGCTCGGCACTGGAGAAGAATGGTGGTCAGCCTTTTACGCAACGGAGATCGAATACGAGGGACAGGAGGCGCTTCTTACGGTTACCCAGGACATAACCGAACGCAAGGAGGCGGAGGAGGAGCTGCGGCGGGCGCGCGATGCGGCAGAAGAGGCGACGCGGGCCAAGGACCTGTTCCTGGCCGCCATGAGCCATGAAATACGCACGCCGATGAACGGCGTGGTGGGCATGATCGAATTGATGGAGAGCACGGCGCTGGCTAATGAGCAAAGACAAATGCTTGAGACGGCCAAGGATTCGTCCTTCGCGCTTCTATCGATCATCAACGATATCCTCGATTTCTCGAAGATCGAAGCCGGTAAGATGGAGATCGAGAAGGTCGCCTTTAATCTCCGCAAAGCCGCCGATGCGGTTGGCGAAATGCTCGGCGTCATGGCGGCTGAGAAGGGTTTGCCCCTCGTAGTACACGTCCAGCCCGAGGTGTCGCGGCTGTTACTGGGTGATCAGGTCCGAATCCGTCAAATTCTTCTCAATCTGACCGGCAATGCCATCAAGTTCACCGAGGCCGGTGAAGTTCATGTCGGAATAAGGCTCGCCCAGACTCACAAGGATGGTGCGGTTGATGTGGTTTACGAGATCAAAGACAGCGGCATAGGCATGACCGAGGAGCAGATCGGCCGCCTCTTTAAGCCCTTTGAACAGGCGGAGACCTCGACCACAAGACGTTACGGGGGTACGGGTTTGGGACTGTCGATCGTGGCCCATCTGGTGAAATTGATGGACGGTACGATCGAGGTGGAAAGCACGCCGGGCAGGGGCTCGACCTTCAGGGTCACGTTGCGGCACAGCGTCCCTAAAGTGGAGGCCGGGGAAGCGGCCAGGGTTGACCTCGGCCGCATGAAAATGCTGGCGCTGTCGAAGGCTGGCAGCCGTGTGGATTTATTGGCTCAGCTGCTCAAGGAAAATGATCAAGGCTCGCTAACTCGCGTTTCGCCGACGACAAAAAAGGCGGCCCTCCTCAAGAAGCTTGCGGCGGCCGAAAAGAGTGGCGATCCGTACGGTCTGGTGTATCTGTCGGTCGAAGTGGAGACCAGCCAGCAGGACCAGCTGCGCAAGACGATCGAAGCCAGTAAGGAACTTAAGAACATACCCCGGTTCGTGGTCGAGCGTCACAATGCACCGATCACCCAGGACATTCCAGGCTCGGTCCTGATCCCGCCGACGCCCTATACCGAGAGCAATCTGGTGCGGGCCTTATCGATCGTCCTCGGCAAAGCCAGCCCGGACTTCTTCAGTCCGACCGAGGTTAAAGGCCGGGCCGCAAAGGTGCCGTCTCTTGAGGAGGCCGAGGCGGCGGGTACGCTCATTCTGGTGGCCGAGGACAACAAGACCAACCAGGAGGTGATCGGCCTTCAACTGGCGGTCTTTGGTTACGCCCACGAGATTGCCGACGACGGCGCGATTGCCCTCCGGATGTTATCCGAGCGCGCCTACGGCTTGCTGTTGAGCGACGTGCATATGCCCAATATGGATGGTTACCAACTGACCCACACGATCCGCGCCAAGGAGAAGAAGTCGGGGACCCGGCTGCCGATCGTCGCGATTACCGCCAACGCCCTACATGGTGAGGGGGACCGCTGCATGGAAGCGGGTATGGACGCCTATATGGCCAAGCCAGTGCGTATGAAGGAGTTCCGGGAATGCCTAAAGAAGTGGCTGCCAAAGGCGGCAGAGGAGAAAGAACAAGCCTCGCCTCAGGAGGACCAGGAACCGGCCGCCGCTTCCGAAGGTGATAGGCCAGATGACGCAGTGGTTGAGCTTGACGTTCTGATCGAGATGTTCGGCGACGACGAGGAGACGCTCAAATCTATTTTGGCGGAGTTCCCGCCAGCCGCCTGGGGATGCATCGAGGAACTCGATAGCGCCTACGACGCCAAAAACTGGGCAGGGGTAGGCGATGCCGGGCACAAACTAAAATCATCGGCCCGCACGATCGGCGCCAACCAATTGGCGGATACTTGCGAGGCGCTTGAAGAGGCCGGCAAGGCCGGCGACAAAAAGACGATCAAGAAGCTTATGCCAAAACTGCGCCCGGCTATGGAGGCGGTCGAGGCCTACATCACCGAGCGCGAATAGGCCTCGCCCCTCTAAGTGTAATGCTTGACCAACCATTGCAGGAATTCATCCGGCGGCATAGGCTTGGCGATGATAAACCCCTGAACGAGATCGCAATTCATGGACGCCAGCAAATCCCAATCGTCCTGATCTTCAACGCCTTCGGCAACAGTCTCAATTTCAAGACGTTGCGCAACTGCAAATATGGATTGCAAGATGGTCATTTTGTCGGCGTCATTTGAAGCGCCGTGCACGAAGGCCCGATCAATCTTTAATTCTGTAAATGGCAGCGCCTGAAGACTTTCAAACCCAGCTGCTCCAGTGCCAAAATCGTCGATCGCCAAGCCGGTGCCCTGCATACACAGCCGGGACAGTATGTCCAGAGGCTCTTTCAAGTTTTCCATGATCTTGGTTTCGGTGATTTCGAGCACCAGACGATCGAGCGGGACCTGGGCCGCCTTTGCCTTGGCGACCAGGCGGTCGGCGAAGCCGACATCGCTCAGATTGTCGATCGAAACATTGATGCTGATCTTTAGATTACTGGCGATCGCCGGCCAGCCGACCATGATTGCTAACGCTGAATCGATAACCGCGTCGGTCAATTCGGTCATAAGGCCGTACTTTTCGGCCACCGGCACGAACGCCGCCGGACCAAGGACGCTGCCGTCATCGTTCTTCCAGCGCGCCAAAGCCTCAGCGCCGACAACGACCTTGTTGGACATGGTCACTTTGGGTTGAAGAAAAACCATGACCCGGCCAGCCGCAATCCCTTCCTTTACTTCCTCAACAGGCAGGCTTTTTAAATGGCCTTTTTTTTTGGTTTTGGTGGTGGTATCAAGCTTGCCAATCAACCGTTCCAGTTCGTCACGTTTGACCGGCTTGATTATGGTTCCCAAAAGCGACAGCTGGTGCACTTTCGCGAGCCTCTCGGCCGAGGCCAGTATCTTTTTGTCAACGCCGCTCATCAGGATGATCGAGGGGCAAGGCTCCATTTCGGCCAAATGCCGCATCATTTCGATGCCGTCCATGTCCGGCATTCTTAGATCGCTGATTACGAGGTCGAAGGACCTGCCGTCCATTATCTTGATGGCGGCCTTTCCGTTGGAGGCTGATTGCACATTCTTGTAACCCATAGATCCCAACAGCCGGGTGACGACATTTATCATGAAGCTGTCGTCATCGATGACGACAATGTGCAGCTCTCTCGGTGGAGCGTCAGGCATGCAATTCTCCGCTAAACCCGATCAAGAATCAGATTCAGTTTGTTGTCATCGAGCGCGAGGACTCTTGCCACGATCTTGCTCCTTCCCCGCAGTGCCAGTGATCCTCATTACAAAAGGGCGGTTTTAAAATCCGCAATTCCGACAGGCTTTTTCCGGCAATGGATGGTCGGCACACCCAACTGCTCAAACGCTGCCTGCGCCGATCTAAAATCATCTGCGGTGCCACCGCTGCACAGAACCAGTGTTTCAATACCGTGTGTTGCGGGCAGTTGCTCGGCCAACTTTTCAATCCTCATATCTGACAAGGTAATGTCGAAAACAGCTATAGAGAAGCCGCCCGGTGCCCCTTCAATGGCCTGCAAAGCCTCGGCGCCGGACGCTACGTCAACCACGGAAGTAAACCCCAAAGACTGCAGAATCCGGACGATTGCTGATCTGACAAACGCTTCGTCCTCGACAACGAGAATAGTTGCACGATTATTATGTCTTTGCGGCAAAGATCGCCTCCCATTCTTGTTGACAATGACATCTTTTTCCAGCGCCCATGCCGCGCTTAACGCTCTTAACATTTTTTTTGCGCAAACATGCCAGTGAAACGGTTGAAATATGATACATTTTCTGTGAAAACATCTAAACTGTTAAATGCCCCCGATCGTTTTCAACGACTGGGGGCGAATTCGAAGCGATACGCTGCGAATGGAAGATTTCGGATTATTGGTGCCATGATATGATAGAGGAGCCGGGACTGGACGAGAGACCTGAATCAAAGCCGATCGACGCTCTAATACACAATCTCAATAACGCTCTCGCCCCAGCAACCCTGCTCACAGATCTGCTGCTTGCGACAGAAATTTCCGAAGAGAAGCGCCTTGGGATGCTGCGGCAGATCCAGAAAAGTCTTGCACAGGCGAAGACTATCATAGGCGAGATCGAGGACCAGATCGCTTCAAAGAAGTGAGCCGTCCACAGCATCAGATTTGAAAACTATCATTGTCATCGTGATCATATTGACCCGGTCGACGGCAAACTACAGCTTGAATTGGAGCCCACAGCGCATGTAATAATAAAGGTGCATTCATTACGGGGTATTGACGCTCTTGAGAGGCGGATTATGTCAGAAGGCTTTGGACGGAGGAAAAAGGTCCTTGTTATTGAAGATGATAAGGACACAAGAGCATCGATCGTCGAGATCTTAAAGGTGCTCGGATATGACGAAGTGACGGCCGTCGCAGACGGCGCCGCGGCGGTATCCGCCCTGGTCGAGAATCCGAATGGTTTTCCGATCGCGATTATCGACATATTCCTACCGGATATGACGGCCAAGCATATGGCCGGACGTTTTCCGTCAACCCACGGGATAAAGACGCTCATACTCTATAGCGGCGGCGGGGGCGAACATTTTGCCGCTGTTCGCGCGGCTTTCGAAAAGCTCGGCATTCCCAATGTTCAATCCCTCAAAAAACCTGCAACCCTGGAAAAATTTGAAAAATTGCTGAGTTGAGCGGTCGTCTCTTCAGGGTCGGTCACACCCAAGCCGATCTTATATGGCTATTCCTTGGGCGTTGATGAATTCCTCGACCCGTGAAAATTCGGCCGCAACTTTAGCCAGCTGCGCTTCGCATTTCTCCCGGTCGTTTGCTGCGGCCAATGCCTCCAGTTTCTCCAGATGTTCGCCGAGGGTTTGAGCCCCGACATCCCCGACATAAGAAGCGGCACCTATGGCCGAGTGAGCGGCCTGTTGAAGATCGGCCAGATCGCGCCCGCCGGCCAACCTATCCAGATCGGAAATGGTTTCCCAAAACATGAGATACTCGTCCTCAAGATATTCGCCGCGCTAATATAAATTGGCGAATGTGTTGGCCTATGTTCTCTTACATGTGGGCAATTATTATTGTCTGATCTGATTTGCATAATCGTACCCGGCGCAGTGGGCAAGAATTTCGGGTCTTCGGGGACAGGAGAATTAGCATTGACTAGGGTACCGTTTTGTCTTCAACGGCGATCTGCTTAGGTTTCGTCGTCCTATTCTTCATCCAGTGTCCGCCGAATGGCCCTCGCCAGTTCCGATCGGTTGTAGGGTTTGCCCAAAAGATTGTCAGTCAGTTCGGAGACAGTAGAGATCTCGCTGCCCACATCTTTCTGGCGTCCTCTTGTGAACCCGCTGGCCAGCAGGATCTTGAGATCGGGCCGAATTTTCGCCGCCGCCAGCGCAAGTTTGTAGCCATCCATCCCGTCTGGCATGATGACGTCGGAAAACAGCATATCGATATCCTCGTTTCCCTCAAGAATCTTCAGGGCCTGATTACCGTCATTCGCGCAGAAGGTCTTGTATCCGAGACTTTCAAGGATTGTGACAGCAACATCCGCTAGGTCCTCCTCGTCATCAACGACAAGGATGGTTTCGCTGCCAACCGGCACGCTGTCCTGGATATCGATCGTTTCCTCTTCTTCGGGTACCTCCTCTTGGGTCCGCGGTAGGTAGAGGATGAAGGACGCACCTTCCCCGGGTTCGGAAAGGATCTCCATATGGCCGCCCGAGCGCTGGACGAAGCCGTAAACCATGGATAGGCCCAGCCCCGTACCTTTACCCTGATCCTTGGTAGTAAAGAACGGCTCAAATACCTTTTCCTTGACTGCGTCCGTCATGCCGATCCCCGTATCACTGACCGAAATCATCACGAACTCGCCGACCCGGGCTTTCGGATTGCGCTTTATATATTCTTCATCAAGGGTTTTGTTGGCCGTCTCAATAACCAGCGTGCCGCCGTCGGGCATCGCGTCCCGGGCGTTAAGCGACAGATTAAGGAGAACGTCCTCAAAATCACCGGGGTCGATTTCGACCGGCCAAAGATCATCGGCAAGCCGTTGTTCCACCCTGATCGAAGGGGTTAGGGATTTGGCGATAAGTCCGTGTAGGCTCTCGATGAACTCGTTTATGTTCGTAAATTTCACTTCGGCTGCGCTTTGGCGTGAAAACCCGAGAAGTTTCTTGGTCAGGCTGGCTCCACGTTCGGCGCCCTTGAGCGCCGAGTTTACAGACTTCAGGGTCTTGGCATTGTCAGCCACCTGGCTCTGCAGAAGTTCCAGGTTGCCCATCACGATGCCAAGGATGTTATTGAAGTCGTGGGCGATGCCGCCCGTTAGTTGGCCGATGGCATCCATTTTCTGAGACTGGCGAAGTTGGTTTTCCAATCGCTTGATTTCTGTCAGGTCATAGATGTTAGCGACGAACAGCGATCCGCCAACGGCTTTTAATTCACCCACACGTAGCCGCATCGGAAAGGTTTCACCATTTTTTCTTAATCCTTCTGCGTCCCGGTCGATACCGCTGATCTCGTCTGTCCCGGTGCCCAGATAGCTCCGCAGACCTTGATCAGGCCCGCTCCGGTGCGGCTCCGGTATGAGCATCCGGACGTTCTTGTCGATAACCTCTGCGGCCTCGTAGCCGAATATCCGTTCCGCGAACGGATTGAACTCCGTGATCGCCCCGTCTTCTTTGATGACAACGATACCAACCGCCATATTGTCAATTGCAACGGAAAGGCGATGTTCACTTTCCAACAATTCCCTTCTTGATTCTCTGTCTCTTTTGGCGGTCCCGACGGAAATGATTACGGTCAAAAGCACCACGGCAAGCAGGGCGGCAAGGAGCAAAATGCGGCCTTCGTATTGCCGTTCCTTGCTGTCGCGCATAAAACTTTCGGCTTTCGACCGGGCAAGATCGATCAGGCCTCTCAATTCATTTGCCAGCTGGTCAACAGCGTCGCTGTTCTTTCCCTGATTCAATAGAAGCGCCTCATCGTATTTGCCAGCCCGTACGAGTCGGATGATCTGGGTGCGAAGCGGCTTCCAATCCTTGAACCGTTGGTGGGCGCTCAGGGCGTCGGTTTTATTACCAGCGAATGCTTCAACGACACCGTGGAAATGCGCATTAGCCGCGGCTTCGAGAAGGTCTAGGCGGTCTTCAAGGGCATCCAATTCCTGGTCTGACCGGGCCACGACAATGTCTTTCATTAGGGCGCGCATTTCTTCGATACGCCCGTTGGCTTCGAGCAGATTGGTGCTGGCTTTGAAGCGGTGCTGATAAAGTTGATCGGTAAGTTCGGCTAGCTCTTTGGTTTCGACTAGCGCTCCCATTCCCATGGCGACAATAAGAATCAAGACCGCCATGTGGCCGCGCTTTATAAGGCGAAATGATATTTTTTTCTCCGAAAACAGGGGATTCAACCTCCTGGCTGATAATTTCAACCTCCTAGCTAATAATAATGATACTCGAATTGTCTAAATTTTACACCAGGGTCTAGTTGTCGAACCAAATCGATACGAACGGTGTTGTCGCCACGGCGGTAAACCAGTTCGGTAGTTCGGATAAAAGCGGCTATCTCCTGAACGTGCGCATCCCGGCCGCCCTGGCCGTATCGAGAGATTGAATGCGGTTGTGATGTCCGCTTTGGGTCAAAAGCGGACATTGGCGGTATGGCTAATGGGTTAGAATCGGACATTTCGCACTCCGCCAAGAGGGATTTTGTCTTAAAGGGTCGGCTTGAAGACCATGATGTCGAGAACCATCGCCAGGAAGATGATCGGCAGCGCCGCCATGTGCAACCTTTTGAGTTTGCTGATGGCTAGAATCACGAATAAGCCGAGCAGTAAAAAGGATGAGAAGTTATCGACCACAAAAAGAGAATGGCCAAGCGCGAGGGGACGAAAGCCCGTGGCAAAGATCACGGTCAGCCCGGCGATCGACCACCATTGTCTTGAATTTTCGAAATAATAGGCCTCCAGATCGGCGCCCTCGATCTCTTGCGGATAGAGGAGGTGCGACAGCACGAATAACCCCGCTGGCCCTGCCAACATCAATAAAAGGGCTGGAAAGGTCCATTGTTCGACCTCTCGCAAATCCCAGCTTTCCCACCATATTTGCAGAAAAGCCAGGAACAGTATCGCCACCAAACCAGAATGAACCCAAAAGCCTTGAGTGTTATTGCGCGCCCGAATTTGCCGCACGACGTTAGTCAAAAGCTCGGCGATGCCAAGGCCGACGATGATCGAAAGCAACACCATCAAGAACTCAAAACGGTCCATCTACTTCCCGCCTTCGTCTTAAATCATTGACGCTTTTCAATTGGTCAGACTTTGACCATAGCATGAGAAAACATTCGGCTGAACCGATCTAATACAAACTGGTTTGGCGAGTCCGCTTTTGGCTAAAAGCGGACTCTTTCTGTGTTAGCCGCAAGCCGTTTTGTCGACCAGCCCGTTGTGCAATGCCTAGACGTCCATTTTTTCTGCGATCGACAAGGCATCATCAACTTCTATCCCCAAATAACGGACTGTGCTTTCCAGCTTCGTGTGACCAAGGAGGATCTGGACCGCCCGAATATTGCCGGTTCGCCTGTAAATGAGTGACGCCTTCGTTCGGCGGAGTGAATGGGTCCCGTATGCGTCAGGATTAAGCCCGATCAGGTCAATCCAACGCGAGAGTAATCTCGAATATTGTCGGGTTGTGATAGGACGAGCAGTTTTGATCTTGCTAGGAAACAGATAGTTGTTTGGCCCAAGGGCCGCCCTTTCAATCCACTTGGCCAAGGCTTCACGTGTCTGCTCTGTTATCTCAAACTGCACTGGGCGGCCGGTCTTCCGTTGCCTCACACCGCTGCGAGACTTCACTCCCGTCATTGTTGCGATGTCATTGACGGTCAATCCGACCAGGTCACAGCCACGCAGCTTGCTGTCGATCGCCAGATTGAACAGGGCTAGATCACGATGGCACCTCGACAGTTGAAGGCGCATTCGTATAGACCAGACTTCCTTGAGCTTGAGAGGTGGCTTTTGACCGACAAGCTTGCCCTTATTCCATGGCAGTGGTCGCGAAATTGAATTGGTGAAGGCTTCCATCGTCCGACTCCTGAATCTGAGTTGTTGAAGTCGGAATATTCTGACGCATTGGACAAACGGATAATGTCCGCTTTTAGCCATAAGCGGACATCTTCATGTCTGGCCAGAAGGCAACTTTCAGGGTGATGCAGGTTGGACCAGTCCGAAGTTGGCCGAACCGCGATACGGCCGGTGCGATAGATGCTCGAATGTCAGGAACAGCGAGATTGCACAGGGGTCATGCAATGTTCGTTAGCTCTTCATGGGCGTCTAACTGACGACCCAGATAGCCGGCGATGGCATGCATGCCAGCTCGGCTGGTTCCGGTGTAACCGCAGGCGGCTTCTGCCTCCTGGTTATAGTTTGTGTTGGTGTTGATATCGTAGGTCCAGGCCTCGCCGTCTTCATCGATGAGCATTTCGACGCCGGCAATCTGAATACCGTTCATGGCCAGGCAGGCGCCATAACGATCAAGAACAGGGTGGTGGAAGTTTTCGATAATTTCAAACATCGGCCGACTTCCAAGGACTTCTTCATCGGCCTGACAGGCGTCGGCCGGGCACAGCTCAAATCCTTTGGAGGCGTCAACCCTGACCGCATAGAGGAACTCGCCGCCGACGAACTCACTACGAATGATGCATTTATCGGGTGCGCGAACGTACTTCTGGACCAACCAAATACCATCGAGTGGCGTGGGGGACTTGCCATCGACGATGTAGTCGTATGCTGCAACACTGTTCTGGAACAGCTGAACACCAACGCCTCTTCCGCCCCTATTGGGCTTTAGGATGAAGGGTTCATCACCGAATTTTGATCCCGCAACCTTCATCACGCGGTCCGCCGTGCTCTGCCGATCGGGGCTGACAGCAATCGCAAATGTTTCGGGCGTTCGAACTCCAAACTTGGCTAGGGCCGTGTATTGACTGACCTTGCTCAGCTCCAAATGAAGCGCGCGAGAACCGTTTATGACTGTTCTTCCGTGAGCCTCCAGCCAGTCAAGAACCAGGCCCGTGTACTCCGGTGCAAAGCGATGACCGCGCGTATGTGCAGAAGCGCTCGTTCGGTTGTAGAACACGCCAAGTGGCGGGCAGGAAGTTAAATCAAGGGTGCCCTCATTCAAGAACCACTCCTCGAATTCCAGGCCCAGGTCAAGGAAGGCCGCAGTCAGCGGCTCCACCCAGACGCTGTTTTCATGCAAAACGAATATTTTGGACTTGCTGCCGGTCAATTCCCAGATACCCTTTGAAATTAACGACGATAGAATTCAATTTTCACCGTTGACGACATATGTGCAGCCCGGAGCCGTCCGGCAACCCATTTTTTGGTGAATAGAGTGTGTTGGAGGACCCGTTTGATCCAAAGCAGACGTTTAGAAAGAGTCCGCTATTAGCCATTAGCGGACCTAATTGGAAAAGAAGGTCTGGGCAGCCGCGATTTGTTCGCGGCCACCCATACCTGATCAACGAGTGGCGTTAGGCCACCAGTTTGACGTTGTCGGCCGAAGATTTGCCATCGCGGCCTTCCGCGATTTCATATTCCAGCTCTTGACCCTCGTTCACCGAGACGAGACCAGCCCGCTCTAGCGCCGAGATGTGGATGAAGACGTCTTTGCCTCCATCGGTCGGCTCAATAAATCCAAAGCCTTTGGAGGGATTGAACCACTTTACAGTTCCTGTACTCATTGTTTGTTTCCTTAATACAGGTTGATACTGACCGGAATGCACGGAGCAAGCCGGCCTACAAATGAGCGTGACAATGTCGGTAGGCAATTAGGTCGGACGCTTGAGCGCCTGACAATCACGAGGTGATCTGGAGACGGGGTGGCGGCTAGACGTAATGCGAGCTGACAAAGTTGAACTCGGCGCGTTACATAAGGGGTACATCGAGCAAACACAAGCAAAAACATTCCAGACCGCGGGACTGTATGAATTGTAAAGGACCAAAGACCCCAATTCGGATCAAACCGGACCTTTTCTTTATGCTGGCTCGTGGGTGTCAAAAGAGTCCGCTAATAGCCATAAGCGGACCTCGCTGTCGAACCTGCCGAGAACGGACCGTGCGACAATCGTTAGCTGCCATATCCAGAATTATTCAGGTCACCAATCTCACCACAATCATAATGATCGTGATCAGCAACATAACGATCGACGGGTAGAACGTGAGCGCGAATCCCAATGCACGTGAAGGCCCACCGCCTTCATAACGACGGATGAACAGCAAGCGGCCAACGAAGAATAGCCCTGCTCCTGCCAAAACCCCCGAAATCCAGGATACCGGCATGACAACGGCCCATATCAAATGCACCACAATCGCGAGTACCGCTTGTTCTAGCGTATTCTGCAGTGTGGCCTGCAGTACTTTCGCTTGCGGCGTTGCAGTGGTCAGGCCTGCGCCATCGATGTCTTCAGGTGTGTGAAACCGGTGTCGCCCTACCATGCCAATACAACGGACCAGCCACACTATTACCAAAATATCCGCCTTCAACGTGAAGGCCAGTCGCTCGCCTACGGTGGAGTCCGGTGTTAATGATGTCGGGATGAATGCGATTCCGGCGCTGAGCACCACTATGGTTATAATCGCGCCGGTTATTACTCCTTTGATAACACCACGTTGCTTATCGGTCAGCGCCATTTGACAGACTCCTTAGCGCGCCCCTGCTTCCGATTCCTGCTTTTGGCCTAAACCGCGGCGCTGATCATCCGGGAATCGACGCCCGAAAGCAAGATTTCGCTTCGAGCACGGAACAGACTCACGTAACGCTCAGCCCATTCAAAAAGAGTCCGCTTTGGGTCAAAAGCGGACCCTTTCCTGTGCCGGATCGCGATTGTCAAAAGAGTCCGCTTTTAGCCATAAGCAGACATTGATTTATCTATAATGAAAATTGCCACCACTTTTTTCCCGTCGCTTTGCGGTATTTATGGTCATGGTAGACACCTATCGCCAAAAGTGGAGTCATGATAAGAAATGCTATCAATACCATGGACATTGCGTTCGATTCGGCGATCGATATGTCGCCAGGAAGAAATGGGCGAAGATTGTCTGTCTGCCAGCCCGCACCTGCCACGAAGGCTGCTGGTAACACCCCCAGAATCAAGAATAGGCGTGCTTTCCATTTCCGTTTTATGAGGTCTGGATCACTATTTTTATCCACTCTCTCTTCCGCCTCGGACTCGGAATTCTCTTCTGTCGGTCTGTCCATTTCTCTCTCCTCATCAGGCCCGCTCCGAAGGCTGACCAATCACTGGCAATGTTCATAACCGATTCCCATTTAGCCACAGAGTCCGCTTTGGGTCAAAAGCGGACCCTTTTCTGTGCTGGTTCATGGGTGTCAATAGAGTCCGCTTTTAGCCAAAAGCGGACTCTTGCTGTTTCCCTGGCCGGTCCGCGGATGCATAATGGTCTTCTCGACACATGAGCGCAAAGGAGACCACCCATGTTCGCCAAATGGGCCGGGCGCCGCTTCGGGTATTCGATCCTGGTCGCTATCGCGGCGCTGGCCGCCGCTGCCGCCGGCGGCAGAATATTGGCCCAGGAGGCCGCGGAGCCGTCGCTCGATCAACTGTTCGAAGAGGCTCTCGCGGCGGTGGCCGGGGTCACCGATCCGTCAAACCGGCTTTTTATGGCCCGCCAGCTAAGCGAAGCCGACGTCAACCACGGTGGAAAGCGGCTCGAAGCGCGGCTGGTTTCGATTCTCGAACCGGCACTCGAGGAGGTTCCCGCGGATCGCCAGGCCGGCGGCATGGCTCATATGGCCGCCACGCTTGCCCTTTACGGCCGCACCTCGGAGTTGCTCGCGGTCATGCGCAATCTCAACGATGCCTGGAACCGCGGCAGCCGGGTCCTCAAAATCCTGGCCCAAAAAGGCGACCTGGCAACGGCGGTCATTTTGGCCGAGCGGGAGAGCAAGCCCGGGCGGCGTTTCTCGGCCTTGATACATATCGTCCATGGGCTGGCCGAATCCGGGCAGAGGCAAGAGGCGTGGAAAATCTTTGACCAGACCCGGTCGATTTATAGCGCGTTGTCGCAGATCTGGAGAAACTCCTACGCCGACGACTATCTGGCGGCGATGGCGCATTTCGATCTCGACCAGGCCGAACGGCTGGCGCTCGGTATTCAAAGAGAACGCGACCGCGACCAGGCGCTGCTCGCTATCACGCGGGTGGTGGCCAAAAGCGATCCGCAACGCACCTTGGAGATGGCTTTGAAAATCCAATACCAAGCCTACCGCGGATATGCGCTCAGCAGCGTTATTCGCGCCACGGCCCGGGACCCGGACCGGCAGAGGATCTACCAACGGGCGCTGGCACGGGTCGACCCCTTGGGGCGCGCCTATGCCTTCCGCAGCGCCGCCCGAGAGGCGCTGGCAAAGGGCGACTTGGCGCGGGCCAGCGAGGCGCTTGACCGGCTGGACGCCATGCTGCCCGAGCTAAGCGAGAAAGATCGGACGCGGGTTGCCGACCGGGCGGCCACAAGGCTGGCCATCGAGCTTCTCTCTGGCGACGTGAATCAGGTTTTCGAGAAGATGGCGGGTCTGAGCTATGATCACGGTCTTAGTGAAAGCGCTGCGGTTTGGATCCTGGCCCACGCGCTGCGCCAGAACGGTCACTATGACCTCGGTCGCCGGGTCGCCGAGACCATCCACAGCACGACCAATCATGCCGGCTACTTTATCGCCACGATCAACGAGCGCTTCGAGTAATCGTCGTCCGTCAGCCGTATCCTCGCCTGATCGCTTGTGATCGCAGGAGTCCGCTTTGGGTCGAAAGCGGATTCTCTTGGCGAGCAACGGATAATTTAGCTGTTGGCCACATTCAGGCCGGTGCCCCTGTCCTGGTCCCCGGTGGGCGAGATTTGGCGCTGCTTGATATAAAGCACCAGGAAATAGATCCCTAGGCCCGAGACCAGGTGCTTCAGCGTATGGCCGCTCATGAGGTGCTGGGTCAGCGTCCAGATCTGGTGGTCGAAGTGCTCGAAGGCCTTGGCCAAGGCATAGGAACCCAGCGCCAGCCAGATGTATTTGACGGCCGTGTAGCGGGCCGGGAAGGCCAATAAGATAACCGGGATCAGGACCAGCGGCAAATATTGGACCAGGCCGTAGAGCCGCAGATCGCCCAGCCTGAGGTCGCCGGCCGACTGCATCTCGGTGTAAATCCAGTAGACGACGCTGAACAGCCCAAGCGCCAGAAAAACGGGCAGCAGCCGCAGCCCCCACTTGACGCTAAGGCGCTCGGCGATGATGAAACCGAGCACGCCCATGAAGCCGACGGTCATGGCCAGGCGGTCGGCGACCAGGGTTTGGTTGTTCGGCTCGAGATGATAAAAGCCCGAGCCAAAGGCCAGCAAGACAGCCCCCGCAAAGACTAGGTAAAACGGCAAGGCCTCGCCGGGCTGGCGGAACTTGGTCCGATCCGCAAACGAACCTTGGACCAGATATAGGCCGATCAGGCCGGGGATCAGGTAGGCGAGGTTGGAGGCCACATTGGCGAAATTCGGGATCCCGAAGTGGCGATTTCCATCGGCAAAATCATGATACTCGAGGCCTTGTTCGACCGCGTCGAACAGACCAAATGTTGCAACAACGGCCAGAACACCGATCCCGATCAGCGCTTTTAGCTTGGTTTCAAAGGTCATGGTTTCCCCTCTGCCTTTTTTGGATCATATCTACCTTTAGAAGTGGCGTCATTCTTTATTCATCCCGATGGTTGTGGTATAATTGTCGCTCGCTTGTTTTTTTAGGGGGACAGTCCGATGGCTCGATTTTCAGATGACGAGTGGAAGAAAATCTTCGAGGAACTCGATAAGCACCCGGTAGCGAACCAACCCTACGGTCTTCCAAAACGCCGGCCGGGCTCGGTCATTTTATCTTCTTTTAATATAAGGGCGCTGGGAAATGACCGTACCAGGACCAAATCCAAACCGCGGGGCCGCACGCAAGGGTCATGGGATTTCCTGGCCCGTTATGCCAGCCGCTGCGATTTCCTGGCGATTCAGGAAGTCAAGGACGACCTATCGGGATTGTGGCGCCTCAAAGAAGCGCTTGGCGGCAAATTTGCGGTCATCGTCTCGGACGTTACCGGCGCCAGGCCGGGCAAGGATCGGTCGCAGGAACGCTTGGCCTATCTCTACCGTTGGGATCGGATCGAGCGGACCGATCTGGCCTCGGATATCACCTATGACCGCCGCGCCGTGCTGGAGACGGTTCATGACAATTTGAACGACTTTATTGAGGATTTCAAAATTCATGACGGCCTGATGAAACACTACGCGGCGGAACTCAAGAAATTCAAAGACGGCAGGCGCAGCTCAAGACCGGCAAAACCGACCTTCGTGCTCTCAAATTTCTTGTCGTTCATCAGGACGCCCCATGTGGCTTCGTTCAGAATCAAAGGTAAGAACGGGGTCGACGGCTTGGATTTTCATGCGGTAAACGCGCACCTGCTCTATGGCAATAAATCCCGCTCAGCGGAAGAGAGAAAAATGGAGTTCGACGCCTTGGTCGACTGGCTGCGCTGGCGGACCAAGGCCAGCAAACGGCTTTACCACAAGAATATGATTTTGTTCGGCGACATGAACCTGGAGTTCAAGAAGCGATTTACTGGAATAAAGGATGCCGATAAGGCCATCAAGGCCATGAACCAAGACATTGGCAAGCACTACAAAGTGAATTTTCCATTCCTGGACGTGCCAAAAAAACGCCAGCCGGCTCCCGAAGGGAACGGCAAGGGACGCTATATGACCACCATCCGGATGACCCAAACCTATGATCAAATCGGGCTGTTCGGGTACAAGGGGCAGCTCCCCGATCACGATCAAAACGACAACGCCAGCCGGAACGGCGTGAATGGGTACGATTACGGGGTCTTCGCCTATGCCGACTTGTTTGCCAAGGCCCTGCATAATGCCAATTCCTACCTGGAACTTGCCAAATCAAGCGCCTTTGCTTCGCGCTTCGAGCACGACGTCAGCGACCACCTGCCGATTTGGGTCCGCTTGCCGGTGCCGGCATAAAAGGGACGGCGGAGAATCTATAATCCAATCGGTATTTTCAGGCGGCTCGAAGGTTGGCCGCGCCAGGTCCCGGGCCGGCGTATTCCTTGTCGCCACGTCGCATCGCTTTTCGGCCAGCCGGATCAAGGCCGGGTTGCCGCAGCTGATTATGCAGACGGTGGGCCCGAGCCGGCGACTTTTAACGCCCGGTCAAGCCCGAAGACGGAAGCCCGGCCTTTGGAAAAAAGGGCGCCGGGAAACGCGGCGAGGCGCGCCCAGCCCGGTGTGGACTCCTCCCCGGGGCCGACTTAAGCTGAGCCTTGCTGTCCTGCGGAGGGGAAAATGAAAAAACTCACCATGCTGTTGGGGGCTCTGTTGGGGCTCTTGTTGATCGTCTTTATCGGCCTGCCGGGCCTGTTGGGCCGCCAGGTTGACAAACGCCTTTTCGAAATCGTCGATCAGAAAATATTCGCTCAGTATGTCGATCTGGAACTGATCGATTTCGAATCCGGCTGGTTCCGCTCGCGGGCCCGGCTGAGCGCCAAAACCGGCGGGCCCATGGCCGCCTTTACCGGACTGCGCGCCGACAGCCGGCAGCCGATGATCTTTGATGTCGAATTGGTGCATGGACCGGTCCTCTTTGGTGATCAGATCGGCCTTGGCCTGGCGCGCTTTGTCAACATTGTGGAATTGCCGATGCCCGAGGATCTCTTCGACGGACCGCCCGGCAGCTTCAATCTCAAGACGGCAATGACCCTCAGGCTGGACGGCGGCACGGATCTTTGGGTCTCCAGCGCCGCCCGCCATTACCGCATGGTCCGGCGCAGCGCCTCGCGGCCCGAGGAGATCCGCACCCGCTTCGAATTGGACTGGGGCGGTTTCGAAGCCCATTTCTCGATCTCCGGCGCCGCCGACGCCTTGCGCGTTTCGATCACGCTTCATGACGGCCTGCTCGAGGTCACCGAAAAGGAGATCAAAAGCCCGATCCGCTACGGCACCATGCGCCTCGAAGGCGATTATGAAATGTGGCGCGGCTATCCGGCCTTCGGCAGCGGCTGGTTTTCATGGGAGGGCCTGGACGTCAACATCCTCGATCCGGCGGTGGGGGTAAAATTTGCCATCAAACGTCTGTTGATTAGCGGCCACACAACCCGGGCCAGCGGCATGGTTTCCTACGGCGGCAGCCTGGATCTGGCCGGGGTCGAATTCAAAGGCGGCCAGCTCGAGCCGGTGGTAATCAACCAGGCTGCTTTTGAGATGCTCATCACGGGTATCAAGGAGGCCGTCTACGGCCAACTGATCGAGCTGCAGGGCCAGGCACCCCTGGCCATGATGGGCCTGGTCGGCCGGCGCGATTTCGAGCGCCGCAGCGAGGCCCTGACCAAACAAGTCTTTGTCGATGGGTTCGAGTTTGCGGTTCCGGCCTTCGATGTAGACATGGAACCGGGCGCCATGCACTACGATCATATTTTCACAGTGCCCGCAGGGGTGATCGAAGATATCGAGGATCCGGCTGCGGCTCTGGCCATCGATTTTGTGGGAAATTTCTGGATCGACCGCGGACTGGCGATCTGGATGTCGAAATATGCGACCACCGTTCAAGCGGGCCTATTCGGCCGCCGGCCGGGGCCCCAAGAGCTTCGCGAAATGGCCGAGCAAGCGATCGCTCAATTGGTCTCGCAGGGCTATTTACAGGAAAAAGGCGATCGTCTCGAGACTGAGATCATATTAAAAAACGGCATTTTCAGCGTCGGTCGCCAGGTGATCGAGGATTTCACGCCGCCGTAATTCGCCGCTGTGGAGCCGAGCGAGCGCTAGTCGCCGGCCGAAAAAGCCTGAATGCCGGTCATCTCGCGGCCTAGAATCAGGGCGTGCACATCGTGGGTGCCCTCGTAGGTATTGACCGTCTCCAGATTCATCAGATGACGGATGACGTGGAACTCGTCGCTGATCCCGTTGCCGCCGTGCATATCACGGGCCGCCCGCGCAATATCGAGGGCCTTGCCGCAATTGTTGCGTTTAAGCAGCGAGATGGCGGCCGGCGCCAACTTGCCCTGGTCCTTCAGGCGCCCGGCCTGCAGGCAGGCGGTCAGACCCAGGGTGATCTCGGTCTGCATGTCGGCGAGTTTTTTCTGGAACAATTGGGTGGCCGCCAGCGGCCGCCCGAATTGTTTGCGGTCGAGCCCGTACTGCCGGGCCGCGTGCCAGCAGAACTCGGCCGCCCCCATGGAGCCCCAAGCGATGCCGTAGCGGGCGTTATTGAGGCAGCCGAACGGCCCTGCGAGCCCCTCGGCGTCGGGCAGAAGATTCTCCTCGGGCACGAAAACCCCGTCCATGACGATCTCGCCGGTGACCGAGGCGCGCAGCGACATTTTGCCTTCGATCTTGGGCGCCGACAGCCCTTCCATGCCCTTCTCCAAGAGAAAGCCGCGGATCACCCCGTCGTCGTCCCGGGCCCAGACCACAAACAGATCGGCGATCGGCGAGTTGGTGATCCACGTTTTCGAGCCCGAGAGGAGGTAGCCGCCGTCGGCCGCCTTGGCCCGCGACTTCATGGCCCCCGGGTCCGATCCGGCGTCCGGCTCGGTCAGACCAAAACAGCCGACGATCTCGCCTTTGGCCAGCCGCGGCAGATACTTCCGGCGCTGCGCCTCGGTGCCGTAGGCGTGGATTGGGTACATCACCAGGCTCGACTGGACCGACATGGCCGAACGGTAGCTGCTGTCGACGCGTTCGATCTCGCGGGCGATGAGACCGTAGGAGACGGCGTTCACGCCGGCGCAGCCGTAGCCTTCGATGGTCGCCCCCAGAAGCCCCTGGGCGCCCATCTCGTCGATAATCTCGCGGTCGAAATAGCCCGCCCGGTTGGCCTCGAGAATGCGCGGCATCAGCTTGTCCTGCGCATAGGCACGGGTGCTGTCGCGCACCAGCCGCTCGTCCTCGGAAAGCGAGTCTTCGAGCAACAGCGGGTCCTGCCAGTTGAATTTCGGCCAGGCGGTGCTGGTCATACTGCCTCTCCTCGTCGACCGGCCCACTCCTAGCCCGAAGCGGCCGCACTTGCAACGCTCATTTGCCGCTCAGGGCCGGCCGAGGGTGGCCTCGAGCGCCCGGCCCAAAAGTTCGAGATCCTCGGCGTCGTTATACAGGTGGGGCGCAATGCGGACCGCGCGGCCACGCAGGCTGAGCTTGACCCCCGCCCCGGCCAAGCCGCCGACCAGATCGGCCGGCGGTTCCTGGTCCGCCACCAGCCCCATCAAATGGGGCGAGCCCTGCCCGGTCGCCGCCACAAAGCCGTAAGCGGCAAACAAGTCGGCGATCTCGCGGTTGGTGGCGGCCAGGGTCTCGGCGATATTTTGGACCCCCCATTCGTCGATCTGCCGCAGCGCCTCGATAGCCATCGGCAGCTGCCCGAACTGGGCCCGCTCACCCATATCGAACCGCCGGGCGCCCGGCAGATAGCGCGGTTCGTAATCGACCGGCCCGGCGAAATCCTCGCTGCCCATACGATTGATCCAGTTCTCCTCCAGCGGCACGCCCTCGAAGTGAGGCTCGGCGAGGTACAGAAAACTGATGCCGTAAGGGCAGAAAAGCCATTTGTAGCCGGCCGCGATCACGTA
The DNA here is from genome assembly GCA_022566895.1 of Pseudomonadota bacterium. Taxonomy (GTDB): domain Bacteria; phylum Pseudomonadota; class Alphaproteobacteria; order Sphingomonadales; family SMXR01; genus JADFIA01. The sequence goes on along the minus strand of JADFIA010000023.1, from coordinate 5,698 downwards.
GTCCGGATTGAGGCCGTCAATATCGAACGGCACGGCGCCCAGAGACTGGGTCACATCGAGGACCAATTGGGCCCCCAGATCGCCGACCAGCCCGGCGATCCTGTGGAGATCGACCGGCGCCCCGTCGGACCAATGCACTTGCGGCAGGGCGAAGACCTGAACCCGGCCCGCGGCCTCGTTGGTGGTCCGGATCACCGCCTCGGCCCAGTCTTCGCCGGCCCGGCGTTTGGCGACCAGCAGCTCGGCTCCTTGCTCTTCGGCCAGCCGCATCCAGCTATAGACATTGGATGGGAACTGCTGGCCGAGCACCAGGATCGCCTGGCCGGGCTCGAGCTTCATATTCCGGGCGGCGACGGCGATCCCGTAGCTGGCCGCCGGGATGATCGCCACATTCTCGGCGCTGGCCCCGATGAGTCTGGCAAATGCGGCTCTCAGCCGCTCGACGTCGCTGAAGAAATCGGCTTCCGAAATACGCCATGGCCGGGCCCGTCGGGCCACCGCCTCGGCCCCGATCTCCTGCATGGCAAGGGTCTGCGGGGTCATATAGGCGGCGTTGAGGTAACACAGATCCCGCGGCATCGAAAACTTGTCCCTTTGCGAGGCGATGATCATCATTTTTCTCCGGCCTTTTCGGTCGCCGGACGATAATCATCTGCAGCCGCGAATTCCAGCCAATTCGGGCCGCCCGGTTTACACCAGCCGCCGGGCCGAGCTAAAAAGCTTAGACCAAAGGCAAAGGCATGCGCCAAGCACCACGCAAGAAGATTGTCCTGACCACCCCCTGGACCGAGCGGGCCATGGCCGCCCTGCGCCAAGACTATGAAGTCGCCTTGTTCGAGGGCGATCTGACCTCGAAGGCCTTCTTGGCGGCGCTGGCCGGCGCCGACGCCCTGTGCCCGGTGTTTTACGATACCATCGACCGGACCCTGATCGGGCGCCTGCCCGGGCGCCTGAAGCTGATCGCCGCGTTCGGGGTTGGTACCGAGCGTATCGATATCGCGGCGGCCGGCCAGGCCGGGATTACGGTCTCGAACACGCCCCAGGTGGTCACCGAGGCCACGGCCGATCTGACCATCGGCCTGATGATCGCCGCCATGCGCGGCTTTTCGCCCGGCCAGCACCGGCTGCGCGAAGGCCGCTGGACCGGGCCGGACGTCAAGGATTTTCTGTGGCATTCCGTATCCGGCAAGACCTTGGGGATTATCGGCCTGGGCCGTATCGGGACCGCCGTGGCGCACCGCGCCAAGGCCTTCGGGATGCGGCTTGTCTATCACTCGCGGCGCCCAAAGCCGGGGCTCGAAGCGGAACTGGGGCTCGAGTTCAAAGAGACCCTGGAGGCGCTATTGGTGGACAGCGACGTGGTCAGCCTGCATGTGCCCCTGGGACCCTCGACCCGCCATATGATCGACGCCGAGGCGCTGGCTCATATGCGACCGACCGCGGTTCTGGTCAACACCGGACGCGGGCCGCTGGTCGACGAGGCGGCGCTCGCCGCGGCGCTAATCGATGGCCGGTTGTTCGGTGCCGGGCTCGATGTCTATGAGCACGAGCCGACCGTCCATCCGGATCTGCTGAAGTGCCCCAATGCCACCCTGCTGCCGCATATGGGCACGGCGGCCGAAGAGACACGGACCGCCATGGGCCTCAGGGTAAAGGCCAACCTCGATGCGTTTTTCTCGGTTGGTCAGGCGCTCGATCCGGTGGCAGGATAGCGGTTTTTGTTACTTCCAGCCGACCCGGTCGAAGATACGCTGCGCCTCGGCCTGATTTTCCCCGAACACCGCAATATTGATCGTATCGGCCTTAAAGGCGCCCAGCTTGCGAAGCGTCTTGTTGCCGCCAAAGCCGCCCACCACCGGGTATTCGTTGTTCACAGTGGCGAAATAGACCTGCGCCTCGCGGCTGGTCAGATATTCGAGGAAAGCGCGGGCGTTTTCCGGATGCGGGGCTGTCCGCAGCACGGCGGCGCCGGAAATATTGACATGGGCCCCGCGGCCGTTCTGGTTGGGAAAGATCACGCCGACGGCTTTGACCAGCGCCTGGTCGCGTTCGGCCTTGGAGCGCATCAGGCGGGCAAAGTAATAGGTATTGGCCAGGGCGATCCCGCACTCGCCCGAGGCCAGGCCCCGTAGTTGATCGGTATCGCCGCCGACCGGGTCGCGGGCAAAGTTGGCGACCACCCCGGCCGCCCATGCCTCGGCCGCCGCGGCTCCGTGGTGGGCGATCAATGAGGCCAGCAGCGACAGATTATAGATGTTGCTCGACGAGCGGATGCACACCAGGCCCTGCCATCGGGGATCCGCCAGGTCCTCGTAAGTTTTGATCTGCTCCCCGTCCACCAGTTGCCGGTTATAGAAGATGATCCTGGCCCGGGTCGCAAGGCCGTACCAGCGGCCCTGCGGGTGGCGCAGCGAAGCGGGAATGCGGGCCTCGAGAACCTGTGAGCGCACTTCGGCCAGCAGACCGCTTTGGTCGGCCCGCCACAGGCGGCCGGCGTCAACGGTGATAAACAGATCCGCCGGGCTGTTGCGGCCCTCGTTGCGGATGCGTTCCAAGAGGCCGTCCTGATCGCCCTCGATCCACTTGACCTCGATCCCGGTGGCCTTGGTAAAGCCCGCATAAAGCTGCTCGTCGGTCTGATAGTGACGGGCCGAATAGATATTGACCACGCGCTCTCTTTCGGCCGCCCGGGCGGCGCTGCCCAGGGCGAGAACCCCGATGCCGACAAGCGCGCTGATTACCAACCAATATCTCATAATCAACCCCTGGAAATGCTCTTATTGCAACTAATTCTCATTTTCATTTACCCTGGTACCCCATCGCTTGGGGTCCAGCAAGCCCAAACCCGGGGCCGCCCGGACCGGCCTCCCCGGCGGCCGCGACCGTGGACGATGTAGCGATCAATCTGGCCAGAATTATGACCGGCAACAGACCCACGGCAACGATGGTCAGCGACGGCAAGGCGGCTTCGGCCAGGCGCTCGTCGATGGCAAAATTGTGCGCCGTCACGGCCAGCGTATCGAAATTGAACGGCCGCATGATCAGGGTGGCCGGCAGTTCTTTCATAACATCGACAAAGACCAATAGAAAAGCGGTCAACAGGGTGCCTTTCAAGAGCGGCAGATGCAGCCGCCGCAGTAGCCGCCCTTCCCCGGCTCCGAGGCTCTGGGCCGCCGCATCGAGGGACGGCGACAGGCGCTCGAATCCCGAATTGACGGTCTGCAGGGAGACCGAAAGGAAGCGCACCAGATAGGCAAAAACCAGCCCGGCCGCGGTGCCGGTCAATAAAAGGCCGGTCGAGAGGCCGAAGACTTCCCGCATCCAGCTATCGAGGCCGTTGTCGAAGGCGGCGAAGGGGATGAGCACGCCGACCGCGATGATCGAACCGGGGATCGCATAGCCGAGCCCGGCCAGGCGCCCGGCCACGGCCAGAACGCGGCTGCGCCCGAGCCGCAGGGCCGAGCCAATCAACAGGGCCAGCCCGGTGGCCACGGTGGCGGTGACCAGCCCCAGCAACAGCGTATTCGAGATCCAGTCGCCATAGTGCGACGGCCAGTTGAACTCACCGAGACTCAAAAGCATCGATAAAAGCACCAGGGCCGGCAGCACAAAACCCATCAACACCGGCAGGCCGCAGACCACCGCGGCCCCATAGCGATGCCAGCCCTGAAGGTCGAAGCGGGCCGGCCGGCGGGCCCCGGCGTCGGCCCGGTGATAGCGGGCCCGACGGCGGCTCCAGCGCTCAAGCAGCAATAGCAGCACGACAAACCCCAACAGGCCGGCGCTCAGTTGCGAGGCCGCCACCCGGTCGCCGAGCGAAAACCAGGTGCGGTAAATCCCGGTGGTGAAGGTCTGCACCCCGAAGTAGGACACGGCACCGTAATCGGCCAGGGTTTCCATCAGCGCCAGCGCCAGCCCGGCGACCATGGCCGGTCGGGCCAGCGGCACGGCCAGACGCCTGAACAATTGCCCGGGTCCCAGCCCGAGCGTGCGGCCGGTCTCCAATATGCCGGCCGAGCGCTGCAGGAAGGCGGCCCTGACCACCAGATATACATAGGGGAAGAGCGCCGCGATAAACACCAGGATGGCGCCGCCCAGGGAACGAATCTCGGGCAGGTGCAAGTCCTGGGGTCCCCAGCCGGTCAGCCCCCGCAGGCCGCTCTGCAGGGGGCCGGAAAACTGAAAGAAGTCCGTATAGGCATAGGCCATCACGTAGGTCGGCACGGCCAGCGGCAGGATCAGCGCCCATTCAAAAATGCGGCGTCCGGGAAAGCGGCAGGCGGTCACCAGCCAGGCCGTGGCGACGCCGACCACCAGCACTCCGGCCCCCACCCCGAGCATCAGCACCAGGCTGTTGGTGACGTATCGCGGCAGCACCGTGGCCGCCAAATGCGCCCAGTTACCGTCCGAGGGCAAAAAGATATGCCAGACCACGGTCAAAACCGGCAGCGCAAAGAGCGCCGCCGAGACCAGCGTCACCATCCGCAATGGACTGAATCTGAGACGTCGCGCCATATCTCTCATCCTGTCAAGCCGCCGCCAAGACTAAGCGGGCGCAGACCGATGCTGCAACAGCTTTGTTGGACAGCGCGGTTGGCAACTCAGGCCGGCCTTGAACCCACCACACCGAGGGAGTAGGTAAAAGAGCGAGGAGAGATCAACATGCCCTCACGACGCACATTCATCAAAGGCACGATCGCCACCGGGCTCGCTTTCGGCGGCCTGGCCGCTTATTACGGCTACCGCCTGAAGGCCGAACGTTATACGCCGGGCCAGAGCGGTTACGGGCCGCTGGTCGAGGATCCGGCCGGCGTGCTGTCGTTGCCCGAGGGCTTCCATTACAAGATTCTGTCGACCGCCGGCGAGGATATGGCCGATGGCCTGATGTTGCCCGGCCGCCCGGACGCCATGGCCGCCTTCCCGGGAGCGGACGGCAAAGTAGTGGTGGTGCGCAATCACGAGCTGACCTCCGACGATACCGAAGTCAGTCCCTTCGGCGACGACGAATCGCGCTTTTCCTTGGTCGATCCGGCCAAGCTGTATGATCCCGGCGTGTCCGGCAAACGGCAGTTGGGCGGCACCACGACCTTCGTCTTCGATCCCCAAAGCCGGCAGATCGAAAAGCAATTTTTGAGCCTCGGTGGCACCCTGCGCAACTGCGCCGGCGGGGCCACACCGTGGGGCAGCTGGCTGAGCTGCGAGGAAACCACCCGGCTGGCCGGAGGCCACCGGCAAGTGGACCACGGCTATATCTTCGAGGTGCCGGCCAGGGCCGACGGCGGGCTTGTAGATCCGCTGCCGCTGGTGGCCATGGGCCGCTTCCAGCACGAGGCGGCGGCGGTCGATCCGCGGACCGGCATCGTCTATCTGACCGAAGATCAGGGCGATTCTCTGTTCTACCGCTTCATCCCCGAGAAACCGGGCGAATTGGCCGCCGGCGGGCGGCTGCAGGCCTTGGCCATCAAGGGCCGAAAGCGCCTCGATACGACCAATCACGATGAGCCGACGGTTAGGCTCGGCCAAACGCTCGAGACCTACTGGGTCGATCTCGACGATCCTGAATCGAAGGACGACAGCTTGCGGGCCCGCGGCCAGGCCGATGGCGCCGCGGTCTTCGTGCGCGGCGAAGGCATGTGGTACGGCCGCAACGGCATCTACTTCGTCTCGACCACCGGCGGCGCCCTCCAGATCGGCCAGA
>JADFIA010000022.1 GCA_022566895.1 Pseudomonadota bacterium | reverse complement strand
ACGAAATGCGCTGCATCCATCAAAGAATCATGGGTGCCCATATCAAGCCAGGCCGCCCCCCTGCCTAACCGTTCCACATTCAACTGATCCCGCTCCAAATAAATATTGTTAATGTCGGTTATCTCTAATTCCCCCCGCCGAGAAGGTTTAAGAGACTTGGCAATGTCCACAACCTGATTGTCATAAAAATAGAGGCCGGTCACCGCATAATTGGAGCGGGGTTTTTCGGGTTTTTCTTCAATATGCACGGCCCTGCCTTGCGCATCAAAAGACACAACACCATACCGCTCGGGATTACTGACCCAGTAACCATAAACGGTTGCCCCTTCCTGGCGCTTCCCTGCCGCAACCAGTGACTCTTCCAAGCCATCACCAAAATAAATATTATCACCAAGAATAAGGGTTGAAGGATTATCTCCAACAAAATCCTCTCCGATCAGAAAGGCTTGCGCCAACCCACCGGGGTCCGGCTGCACGGCATATTCAATGGACATACCCCACTTGGAACCGTCTCCCAAAAGTGTACGAAAACTGTCGGTGTCATGGGGTGTGGTGATCACCAGCACCTCGCGAAGACCCGCCAGCATCAGGACCGACAGCGGATAATAAATCATGGGCTTATCGTAGACCGGCATCAACTGCTTGCTGACCGGTATGGTTAATGGGTGCAGACGGGTACCCGAACCACCGGCTAGAATGATTCCTTTACGGCCTGCCATGACTGTTCCCCTTAATGCTCAAAAAATAAGAACCGAATTTCTTTAATTGCTCTATTGGAACTCAATAAGACCTTAGCAAGGAAGCATGTTCGGATGCGTTTGGTCCTTATACGTGTTTGCCATCATTTGGCAACTCCAGTGAGCAGAGGTAAGTTGCCAATTCGCGCGCCAACTCTGGCCACGTCAATGCAAAAGCTATGTTGGTCTTCAATATACCGACCTTATTCCCACAGTCAAAGCGGGCTCCAGCAAACGAATATCCCTCGAATGGTTGCTTGCCGATTAGGTTTGCGAGGGGGTGGGTCAGTGGGCTTCGCCGCGCCAGCCCTTCAACACAGCACGGGTCTGCCCTGCCGCGCCATACGCTTCGCGTGCGTTCCGCCGGATGTCCATCCCTGTACGATCAGCGCTGCCTGCCTTCGAATTGAATAACTATTCTCGTCTCGTCTCCGTTCCATTCATTCACTTGGATGAGCCCCAAAACCCCTCCTACGCAATCGCCTCATTATGTCCAACATGTGGGGACGGGGTACAGCTAGCCTATATTGAGTTTGAGTGGCTTATCCCTGCAGCTTTTTTTCTTCAAGATTGCTAATCGTCAATTTTTTTATTTTTTCTACCGAAGGCTGGTTAAAAGCATCTTCCCCCATCAACCCGGCAGTTAGTACAGTTTCAATCATAAAACTCATCATCAACGCGCCAGTGGTTCTTTCGTTGAGGTCTGGTAATCGAATTTCGCGTACCGGTCGTCCACACTCGATTAATGTGCTAACGGTGGCTTGGGCTTCGGCTGCAACGACATCACCGATTGTGTGCCCGATCAAATAATCAAGACCGTCGATACCGGCAAACTCGTCCGTAATCATTGGCCCTTGTCCGGCAGTGTCGGCAATAATCATTGTTATGAACTTGTCACGCGGACCATCAAGAAAAAGCTGTAGCTGGGAATGTTGGTCTGCAGGGCCCAGTGCACGCAAGGGAGTTGTTCCCTTGCCATTCTTGCCCAGGCTTTCGGACCAGAGCTGCTGAAACCATCTGGAGAAACTGTCGAGCCGCGTGTCATAGGGCATTATAACGATTATCCCGATCCGGCATTTTCTCACTAGGTATTCGTGTATCGCGGCCCCCATCACCGCGGGCACTTCGAGAACGTCTCTTTCGCGCCCGAATGCTTCGAGCACGTCGCGGGCGCCTCTACGAACAGCAATTATGTCGATACCTGCAATCGCCGCGGGCAGCAGACCGACATTTGAGAACACAGAAAACCTTCCACATAGATCGTCAGGGTGGTCGAAAACTGCAAATTCGTTGATTTCTGCAATTCGTCGAAGTGCATTGTGCCCTGGGCCGGCGACAACCGAGAAATGCTCTCGTACATCCGAATCTATTAGCGATTTACGGGCTCCAGCTAGGCTCAATGCCATTTGCGCCAAGGTTTCGGCCGTATTGCCGGATTTTGAAATTACAATGAAATGTGAAGTTTCAAAGTCCAAACTATCGAGCAACACAGACATTGAATTTGCGCTCAAATTGTCTGGAAAGTGGAGCTTCGGATTGCCGAACGACGATGATTTGTCGCGATGCGATAGCGCACACAAAGCTTGTGCCCCGAGGCTTGATCCCCCAACCCCGAGCACGACGACATCTGTGCTGCTTTGCCTGATTCGGTCGGCCTCTGCTTGCACGCTGTTGAGGTCGTCGCTAAGGAAAGGCAAACTCAGATAGGACGCGGTCCCGTTTTCAATCTCCTCCACCATCCGCTTGACGAGAGGACGTAAGCGCGACTTAATTTCATCAAAGAGGGGATCCTCCAGAAAACCCGCCTGCCCCGCCGGACGAAAGGAAATAGTCTGTTCGATCCCCATGATCTCAAGTAGCTCCGCTTCAATTACCAACCGCAGCCATTATCCGGCGCGACCCTTCAAATATCAATCGTATCCGTATTTGGTCGCCCGAACTGGCATTGCCCTAGCAAGCTAGACGGCTATGTAAAAGGCCTATTCCTCTTTGAGTTAATTCTTTCCGAAGGGACCTATCGGTTGGAGCGTGCGTAAGAATCGCCATAAGCGGCGCACGGCATGGACAAGCAAGCTCATTGCATGGTCTTCATCTGCAATCGCTCCACTCCGTAACATCAAAGTAGTCAGCGGCGTAAACGCGGGCCTCGGTAATTTCTAAGACCATTTTGGCGTTGTACCGATTAATGTATTCCCAGATCATTCGGCCGGCGGCGTCAACTTCAAGAACACGCCCGCCGTCAGGCTCTGTAATTAACAGGCCTTCATCTCTGGTCAATTCCACCTTCCCCCGAGTTGTCGAAAAAAGGCTCTCACCAAATTTATCGCCGTAAAGGATTTTGTGCTTGCCGTTGCTCGGATCAATTTCCAATATGTTGGAATTTTTCAATCCTGTCGGGTCGGAATTCAAATAGAGGTTGTTGTTAAAGACGACCAACTTTCCACCCTCTTTGAATTCTGGATCGTGCTGGCGCAGCCACGGTCCAATTCGCCACCATTTTATTAGTTTGGTTTCTGGATCAACAACCAAAACGAGATTGAGATTACGAAACGAAAGCGCCAAGTCTCCGGTTTCAAACATTGGAAAATCGGCCGCAAGAGCGCCAGACAATTCGTCAATTTTATTAAGGTGAACAATCTCTTTGTCCCACCGCATTCTGTCTAAAATGGAATGCCCTGTCGAAGTAAGAACGGCTTCAATATCGTTGTCATAGAATAGTTTTGGAACAGAGATCTCGTCCAGAACCTGGCCATCCTCTGATATCCTCAAAATCGTGTCTTCACTAATTGGCGTAATAAATGGTGGAAATGGAGAGTCGGCTGTTTCTGGTATAAATCGCCGCCCCGGCACCCAAAATCCGCCGCCCTCGGCCGCCTCGATGGAGTGATGCGTCTGGCGCGCAAGAGACCAGGTTAGGTCGCCACAACGGTCGAGCTTGACCAAACCACCATAGTCGAAATTGAACACAACGGAGCCATCAGGCAATGCAAGCGCACCGTGCGTGTATATATTCCAGTCGGTCGCCGGCGGATCTCTATCTTGGATATGACCGGTATCGGGGAATATCTCGGAAAAACGGACCGGCCAACGGCGAACTATAATTCCATTGCGCTTAATCAGCCTCAATTCATTGTTTTTTTCGAAGAAACCTGAAAGAAGAATGAAATCTTCCTGATCATACGACATATCGTTAAGCGTGACGCCGCTACCGTGATAGCGGGAAGGATGCAAGAAGTGCTTGGGATAGGTCTTGGTTAATGTGGAAGCCTCTTCAGTCGTAAGTCTCACGGCATTCGCAATCGCGACTGTAAAGTCCCTTACAACCAGGTAAACACCTGTTCTTTGCGCCCCGGAATAAAGCCCGAAACCAAAAATGAAACCTGTGACCGTAATGACCAGCAGGCTATAAAATAGGAGTTTGGAAACGTCGATCTTTTTCACGAGATGTTGCTTCAGCTATTGGTTGGTTCAAAAGTATCATCGGATACTATTGAATTTAGATGGGCAACAAAAATGATTCTGGGAGAAAAACAGTTTCATCACTATTTCGAACTAGAAACCGCTGGGCAGAGGCCGTTTGATCTATATAGCTCGGCAAGGTCACGCTGCGCCAGACCACGGAAAGGATTGGCCTGATCTGGTCGATGGAGCGGGCGAAGGGAATCGAACCCTCATCTAGAGCTTGGGAAGCTTTCGTTCTACCATTGAACTACGCCCGCTTTTTCCATTGCCGATCGACCTAGTCTTTATGGCAAAGCCTGTCAAGCCGCTGACAGCCTTGTCGCTAGGGCCAAAACGCCTGCCGATTGCTCTTGCCGGTCTGCGGCCCTAAACTGATGCCAACAGCTGGAAACCAAGCCGCCTGGGGCGGCGACCAAAGTCCCTCGGGGGGAGCAATCAGAGTGTATCAGTTCCGACCGGTTGTATACGTCATCGGGCTCTTGCTGACCCCATTGGGCCTCGGCATGCTGGTCCCGGTTGGGGTTGACGTTGCCTTTCAAAATCCCGATTGGCAGGTCTTTCTGGGCTCATCAGTACTGACCCTGTTTGCCGGTATCAGTCTGGTCATGGCAACCCGCGGCAGCGGCCGCGATCTGACCTTAAGGCAGGCCTTTTTGATGATAACGCTGGCCTGGGCGGTTCTGCCGGCCTTTGCTGCCTTGCCGTTTGTATTCTCGGAGTTGGGTCTCAGTTATACAGACGCCTATTTCGAGGCCATGTCGGGGCTGACTACGACCGGGTCGACGGTCATCTCGGGGCTTGATGCCGCTCCTCCGGGGATTCTGATCTGGCGGGCCATCCTGCAGTGGTTGGGCGGGCTGGGTATTATCGTTGTCGCGATCGCCGTGCTACCGGTTTTGAAGATTGGCGGCATGCAGCTTTTTCGGGTCGAAAGCTTCGATACGACGGGCAACATCATCCCCCGGGCCCGCCAGCTCGCAGCCGCCATGATGCGGCTCTATCTGGCCCTTACCGTGGTCTGCGCAATCGTCTATATGGCCGGCGGCATGACTCCGTTCGAAGGATTTGCCCATGCCATGACTACCATTGCCACCGGCGGCTATTCGACCTCCGATGCTTCGATCGGCCATTTCGATTCGGCTGTGATCGAATTTTCAGCTGTCTTGTTCATGATCCTGGGCAGTCTGCCCTTTGTGCTCTATCTGCAACTCGTGCGCGGCCGGCCATTGGCACTGTGGAGGGATTCTCAGGTCCGCACATTCATGGCTCTGATAGCCGGCTTGGTGGCCTTTGTCGTGATTTGGTTGTTGGTGGCCAAGGGTTATGACCTCTCGCAGGCGTTGCGGCAAGGAACCTTCAATGTTGTCTCGATCGTCACCGGGACGGGATATTCCTCAAGCGACTACAGTGCTTGGGGAACCTTCGCGGTGACCCTGTTTCTTGTCTTCTTTTTCATCGGCGGTTGCGCCGGATCGACCTCCTGCGGGATTAAGATCTTTCGCTATGAGGTCCTGTTTCGTTCGATGGTCTCGCAAACCCGCCGCATTCACCGGCCGCATGGCGTCTTTCAGCCGACTTATAACGGCCGACCGCTGTCGCAAAACGTCATCAATTCGGTGATCAGTTTCCTGTTGTTGTTTTTTGCCAGCTTCGTTGTTTTCTCGGTGGCGCTCGCATTGACCGGGCTTGACCCGATTACTGCGATATCGGGAGCCGGAACGGCGCTTGCAAACGTTGGGCCAGGTCTTGGCGAGACCATAGGGCCGGCTGGCACGTTTGGTGCGATTCCGACCAGCGCCAAGTGGATTCTCTCCTTTGCCATGCTGCTGGGAAGACTTGAGTTGTTCACCGTCCTGGTAATTTTTACGCCGGCCTTTTGGCGCGCCTGACTGATTTAACATGAATTGAAGTGTTGTTGATTTGGCAATGGATTGATTATGCTCTCGTTCCCGGGAACCTTCCCGGCTAAAAGAGGAAGGCCAGATGGTTTTGGCAGCTGCAGATCAACCGGGCCTAGGGGGCTCCATTTTTTCTCTGGAATCGCAGCCGCCGTCGGTTTCCTTCGAGTTCTTTCCGCCAAAAACCGAGGCAATGGAAGAAAGGCTTTGGACTGCAATCAAGAAGCTCGAGCCTCTTTGCCCCAACTTCGTTTCGGTGACCTACGGCGCCGGCGGCAGCACCCGCGACCGCACCCATGTCACTATACAGCGAATCCTGAATGAAACACAGCTGACGCCGGCCGCTCATCTGACCTGTGTCGGGTCCAGCCGGGCCGAGGTCGACGCCGTAGCCCGCGAATACCATGAAATGGGTGTGCGGCATATTGTGGCTCTGCGGGGCGACCCGCCGCCGAACACCGATTGTTATTCGCCGCATCCGGGAGGCTATGAACGGGCGTCGGATCTGGTCGCCGGCCTCATGGAGGTCGGTGATTTCGAAATCAGCGTCGCGGCCTATCCGGAAATGCACCCGGAGAGCCCTAATCTGGCGGCCGATCTTGAGAATTTGAAACGAAAGGTCGATGCCGGAGCCAGCCGCGCGATTACGCAGTTTTTCTTCGAGACCGACCAGTATTTCCGATTTCTCGATCATTGCCGCACGAATGGAATCGAGATTCCGATCGTGCCGGGAATTCTGCCGGTGACCAACGTCAAGCAGCTCAAGAAATTCGCCAAGCTCTGTGGAACGACAGTCCCGGCTTGGATGGATCATCTATTCGAGGATCTTGACGACTATCCGACGACACGTTTGCTGGTCGCGGCCACGGTGGCGGGTGAATTGTGCCGTCGGCTAGCCGCCGGCGGGGTGAACGATTTTCATTTCTACACACTCAATAGAGCCGACCTGACCTATGCGATATGTCATATGCTCGGGCTGCGGCCCGGCCGTACGCCTGAGGGAGATTGAACGGATCGTGGAGAGAAAAAAGACATTAGAGGCCTTTAAAAAGGCTGCTGCGGACCGCATCTTGCTGCTCGACGGGGCCATGGGAACCGCAGTTCAGAACCTCCAGCTGAAAGAGGCGGATTATCGTGGTGATCGTTTCAGCAAACATCCGGAGGATCTTAAAGGCAACGCCGATATTTTGAATCTGGTGCGCCCAGAGGCGATCCGTGTCATTCACGATAGTTATCTGGAGGCCGGGGCCGATATCATCGAGACCAACACCTTTAACGCGACGAGTATTTCCCAAGCCGATTATGGCACCGCGTCGCTGGCCCACGAGATCAACCTCGAGGGCGCGCGCATAGGCCGCCAGGCGGTGGATCATTTTAACAATCTCACACCAGACAGGCCGCGTTTCCTGGCCGGTTCCATGGGGCCAACCAACAAGACACTTTCGCTATCCCCCGATGTGGAGCGGCCTGAATATCGGGCCGTGACGTTTGACGAGGTTGAGGCCTCCTATAAGGAGGCCGCGGCAGGCCTGGTGGACGGCGGCGTCGATTTTCTGCTTATCGAGACGATCTTCGATACGCTAAATGCCAAAGCCGCCATAGCTGGCGTTCAGGAGTTGGAAACCGAGAGAGATATTGAGATCCCGGTCATGCTGTCGCTGACCGTGACCGACCTTTCCGGGCGTACCCTGTCCGGCCAGACCGTGGAGGCCTTCTGGAATTCGGTTCGCCATGCCCGGCCTTTGGCGATCGGCGTCAATTGCGCTTTCGGGGCCCAGGATCTGAGGCCGTTTGTAAAGGAGCTTTCGCGACTTGCAGATTGTTTGCTGGTTGCCTTTCCCAACGCCGGCCTGCCGGACGAGTTGGGTCAATATACGGAACCGCCCGTTGAAACGGCCGCGGAGCTGGGCGAATGGGCGCGTTCCCGGCTTGTCAATATCGTTGGTGGTTGTTGCGGTACGACGCCGGCGCACATCCGTGCCATCGGCGAGGCGATTAATGGCGCTGCTCCTCGGATTCCGGCTGCAAGTCAACAAACCTTGAGACTGTCCGGCCTCGAGGCGGTCAGCATCGGTCAATGAACAAATCCGATATATCGACACAATTTGTGGTCATTGGCGAGCGCACCAATGTCGCCGGCTCGGCGCTCTTTTGCCGCCTGATTACCGATGGGAACTACGAAGAAGCATTGTCCGTTGCCCTATCGCAGGTCGAGGGTGGGGCCCAGATCATCGACGTGAACATGGACGACGCCCTGATCGACGGCGTTGCGGCGATGACCCGATTTCTCAATCTTATCTCGTCCGAACCGGACATCGCCCGGGTTCCAATCATGATCGATAGTTCACGCTGGGAAATCCTAATGGCCGGGCTCAAATGCGTTCAGGGTAAGGCAATCGTCAATTCGATCAGCCTCAAAGACGGCGAAGCGCCATTCCTTGAAAAGGCCCGACACATCAAGCGGTTCGGCGCCGCGACCGTGGTCATGGCATTCGACGAGGTTGGACAGGCGGATACGATCGAGCGAAAATTTGACATCTGCGCCCGCGCCTATGCTCTTTTGACCAATGAGGCAGACTTTCCGCCGGCCGATATCATTTTTGACCCAAACGTCTTCCCCGTGGCCACCGGGATCGATGAGCATGACGATTACGCGCTGAACTTCATCGAGGCAACACGTCAGATCAGGGAGAAGTTGCCCCACGCCCATGTCACCGGCGGCATCTCGAACGTTTCCTTCTCTTTTCGCGGCAACAACAGGGTCAGGGAGGCGATGCATTCGGTCTTCCTCTACCACGCGGTGCGGGCCGGGCTGACCATGGGCATTGTCAACGCCGGGCAGCTGGCCGTCTATTCCGAGATTCCGGATGAACTGCGCGAGCGGGTTGAAGATGTGATTTTTAATCGGCGGCCTGACGCCACCGAGCGGCTTCTGGCGATTGCCGAGGAACACAAGGGCAGTCCGGAAGAGAAAGAACGGGAAAAACTTGCCTGGCGCGAGCAGCCGGTCGAAAAGCGACTCGAATATGCTCTGGTCAAAGGGATTAGCGAGTTTGCCGAGGCCGACGCCGAGGAAGCCTATCAAAAAATGGGTAAAGCACTCACGGTCATTGAAGGCCCGTTGATGGCGGGCATGGATAGGGTTGGTGCCCTGTTCGGCAGCGGCCAGATGTTCCTGCCCCAGGTCGTTAAATCAGCCCGGGTCATGAAGCAGGCGGTCGCGGTTCTTTTGCCCTATCTGGAATCCAGCGGCGAGGGTTCGGCCCGCAGCCGGGCAAAAATTGTCATGGCAACCGTAAAGGGGGACGTGCACGATATCGGCAAGAACATTGTCGGCGTGGTTCTGCAGTGCAATAACTTCGAGGTCATAAATCTCGGGGTCATGGTACCGGCCCGCGATATCCTGGCCAAGGCCCAAGAAATTGGGGCGGATATGATCGGCCTTTCGGGGCTGATCACGCCCTCGCTCGATGAAATGGTCAATGTGGCCACCGAGATGGAAACCCAAGGATTGCAGCTTCCCATCCTGATCGGCGGCGCCACCACCTCAAAGCTCCACACAGCGCTTAAAATCGACCCCGCCTATTCGGGTCCGGTCATCCATGTTCTTGACGCTGGGCGTGCTGTCAAGGTCGTGAGTGCGCTGGTTGACACAAAGAGCCGGTCGGGCTTTGTTGAGGAAAGAAGCCAAGAGTATGACGAGGTCAGACGACGTTACAAGGCTCGGGACCGCACCAGCAATATGGTTTCGATCGAAGAGGCGCGAAAGAACGCCGAATTTATCGAATGGCAAGATTATGTGCCGCCAAAGCCGACCTTTCTCGGCCTCCGCTCTTTTGCTGATTATGATCTCGCGGAATTGCGTGAGCGCATCGATTGGACGCCTTTTTTCCGAACCTGGGAGCTCAAGGGCAATTATCCGAAAATCCTCGAGGACGCAAAGCAGGGACCGGCGGCACGGGCCTTGTTTGATGACGCCAACAGCTTCCTAGATCAGATTATTGAGGAAGAATGGTTGGTTGCCAAAGCCGCGATAGGTTTCTGGAGGGCGGCGGCGGATGGCGACGATGTGGTACTCTATTCACCCGATAAATCCGATAAGCCCCTTGCCAGACTGCCCCTTCTGCGGCAGCAGATGCGCAAGCGGGAAGGTCGCCCCAATTACTGTGTGGCCGATTTCGTGGCCCCCAAGGCAACCGGAATCGATGACTATCTGGGTGGATTCGTGGTCACCACCGGGATCGGTTGCGCGCAAAAGGCGGCGGAGTTCGAAGCCCGGAACGACGACTATTCCTCAATCCTTGTCAAGGCGCTCGCCGATCGGCTCGCCGAGGCCTTTGCCGAACGCATGCACGAGCGGGTGCGCAGGGAACTGTGGGGCTACGCGCCTGATGAATCGCTTACCAACGCCGAGATCATCCGCGAAAAATACGACGGAATTCGGCCGGCCCCTGGCTATCCGGCGATGCCGGATCATGACCTTAAGCGCCGGCTGTTTGATCTGTTGGAGGCCGAAAAAACCACCAGCGTCAGCCTCACCGAGTCCTACGCCATGCTGCCCGCAGCCTCAGTGTCAGGGTTCTATTTCTCGCATCCAAGGTCTCATTATTTCGGGATTGGCCGGATCGGCATGGATCAGGTCGAGGATTATGCCCGGCGTTCCGGCATCTCGGTCGAAGCGGCAAAGTCGCTATTGCGGCCCAATCTTCCCATCGAAACAGACTGATCTGAGCGGCCTTGGCAATCTGAAATCTCTGGCGCGCCCGCCTCCGAACGCCTAGTCTCGGCGCATGACTGGACAGACCTTTGAACCGCTCGAGCTGGCCCAGAAGCTGATTTCCTTCCCCACGATCAGCAGCAAGAGCAATTTGGATTTGATCGAATTTGTGGCCGATTATCTCAACGGTTGGGGGGTCGGCCCGGTACTTTTTCTGAACCCGGAAAAGTCCAAGGCGAACCTGTTGGCTACCGTCGGGCCTGAGGCCGCACCAGCCATTGTTCTGTCCGGCCACACGGATGTCGTCCCTGTAGTCGGCCAGGACTGGTCGCGAGACCCCTTTGATCCCTGGATCTCGGACGACAACCTCTACGGTCGTGGCTCAGCGGATATGAAAAGTTTTCTGGCGGTCGTTCTTGCCGCAGTGCCCGAAATGCTGGCGCGAAATCTTAGCCAGCCCCTGATCATCGCTCTGTCGTTCGACGAGGAGATCGGCTGCACGGGTGTGGTCTCGATGGTCGAGCATATCGCCGCGATGCCGACCCGCCCACAGCTTTGTATCGTCGGCGAGCCCACGAGCATGAAGGTTATCGACGCTCACAAAGGCCTTCAGGTGTACAGGACGGTGGTACGAGGAAGGCCGGCCCATTCGAGCACACCCGAGGCCGGCGCGAACGCAATTTTCGCGGCCGCGAAGTTGGTCAACCATATCGACAGGCTGGCCGAACGCGCGATCGAAGAAGGCCCGGCGGATCACCGTTTTCTGCCGCCCTACACAACCTTCGGCATCGGCCAGATCAGCGGCGGAAACGCGCTTAATATAATCGCCGAGCACGCCGAGTTTTCCTGGGAGTTTCGGACCATCCCGGGCACTGATGCCGGGAAGATTCTCGAGGATTTCAAAACATTCGCGGCTGAAGAGGTCCTTCCTGGATTGAGAAATAAGGCCCCAGAGGCAGAGATCGAGACCATCGAGATTGCCAAGGCGCCGGCTTTAATCGCAGATCAAGGCGAGGATGCCGAGGTTCTTATCAAGCGCCTGGCTAAGGTTAACGCCACCGGTGCCGTTTCTTACGCCACTGAGGCCGGTCATTTTCAGGGAACGGCTGAAATTCCAACCTTTGTCTGCGGCCCCGGAGATATCGCGCAGGCCCACAAGCCCGACGAGTTCATTGCGCTTTCCCAGATCGAAGCCTGCGAGCAGTTCTTAGGGCGCCTCTTGGATATGGTTTCGGACCGCTAATTTTTGGACGCGGCATCTAGGACACGATCGAGCTTTTCGAGCGCCTCTTTGACCTCCGTTTTCGTAATAATCAGCGGCGGCAACAGCCGGATGACCTTTTTGCCCGCCGCGGCGGCCAACATGCCTTCCTCGATCAAAGCCTCCAGAAGCGGGCGGGCGGGTGTTGCCATCTCGACGCCGATCATCAGGCCGAGGCCGCGCACATCGGTGATGAGATCGCTATGCCTGGCTTTCAGTTCCTCCAGTCCCTGACGCAGCAATTGGCTGATCGCAACGACGGAATCCAGGAATCCGGGCTTCAGGATTTCGTCCAAGACCGCGTTGCCGACCGCCATGGCCATCGGATTGCCGCCGTATGTCGTACCGTGGCTGCCGGGTTTGAAGGCGGTCGCCACATGGGCCTTGGCCAGACAGGCACCGATGGGAAATCCGCCGCCGATGCCCTTGGCCACCGCTATGATATCCGGCTCTATATCGCTCCACTCGAAAGCAAACAGGCGGCCGGTCCGCCCCATGCCGCATTGGATCTCGTCAAGGACCAGCAAAAGCCCGTATTCGTCCGTCAACTCCCGTAATTTCTTAAGATCATCCGGCTCGACAGGTAAAATACCGCCCTCGCCCTGTACGGTCTCGATCAATATTGCCGCCGTCTCCTCGGTAATCGCCGCTCTGACCGCCTCGATATCCAGAAACGGGACCTGGTCAAACCCCTCCGGCAACGGACCAAAGCCCTTGGTCAGTTTTTCACTTTTGGCGGCGGCGATGGTGGCCAGGCTCCGGCCGTGAAAGGCGTTGGTAAAACTGATCACCCGGAAGCGCCCGGTATCGCCGCGCTCATAGTGGTATTTCCGGATCAGTTTGAGCGCACATTCCATCGCCTCGACGCCCGAGTTGGTGAAAAAGAGGCTGTCAAAACAGGTGACCTCGACCAGCCGGTCGGCCAACCTCTTTTGTTCCGGAATCCTGTACATGTTGGACGTATGCCAAA
Source organism: Pseudomonadota bacterium (assembly GCA_022566895.1). Lineage (GTDB taxonomy): Bacteria > Pseudomonadota > Alphaproteobacteria > Sphingomonadales > SMXR01 > JADFIA01. The sequence continues at coordinate 21,956 of JADFIA010000022.1, read as the reverse complement.
GCTTGCCGGCCTGTTCGCACAACGCTTTCACCAGATGGGGATGTGCGTGACCAAGGCTGGTTACCGCGATGCCCGAGGCAAAATCGAGGTATTTCTTACCCTCGCTGTCATAAAGATAGGCCCCTTCGCCGCGCTCGAAGGCAACGTCGAACGGCGCGTAGGTCGGCATCAGGGAAGGCGGGCTGTTACGGTTCATATTGTTTCCTGGTCAATGGTCAATCTGCCGGCCCATTTAGGGTTTTAATCGATAGCCGGTCTTGAACACATGATAGGCGGCCAGCCACAAAACGACGTTCAACGCCATTGTCAGAATAACTCCGATCATCAGATCGCTGTCGGCACGGCCGATGAATCCGTATCGGAAGCCATCGATCAGATAAAAGAAGGGATTATAGGCGGCCCCCGACTGGAGCACCTCGGGTAGGCGATCGATGGTGTAAAAGGTCCCGGACAGAAGGGTCAAAGGGGCCACCACAAAATTGTTGATTGCCGCCGCGTGATCGAACTTTTCGGCCCAAACCGCTGTCAAAATCCCAAAAAGCGACATAAACGTCGCCGCCGCGATCAGATAGTAAATCACGGCCCACCAGTGGATCGGTTTGATCGCCACATCAGGCCACAGCCAGAAAGCTACCCATAGCGCCGCCCCGACCGAAACGCCGCGAACGACGCCGCCAATCACATATCCCAGGGTTAGCTCGCCGGCCGAAAGGGGTGGCATCAGAACATCAACGATGCTGCCACTGACCTTGGCAATCAGAATGGACGATGTCGGATTTTGGTAGGCGTTCTGGAGAACTGCCATGATCATCAACCCGGGAGCCAGAAAATCACTTAGGGCAACGCCGGCAGGTGTTCGCCCGGTGCCCCCCAAGGCCCAAACGAAAATTGCCATAAACAAACAGGTGGTGATGGTTGGCGCGGCGATGGTTTGCGTCCAGACCTTGATAAAGCGGTGAATTTCCTTAAAGGTCAGGGTCCACAGGCCGATCCAATTGACCCGGCCGATCCGGCGGTATCCGGGTTCGGGGATCGGGGCCGGTTCGAAATCCATGGATTTGCTGTTCATTTTCGCCCCGCCAAGCTTTCAACCCTGATAACGAAGCCGTCGCCGCGCAGCAAGCCTATTTTCAAGTCCGCAAGCGTACTGGCAGGCGGCACTTGCCCCGAAACCGAGACATCCCTATATAGAGACGCGGAAATCATGAGAGCTAAGGTTTGGATGCCATGTCCTGGACCGACGAGCGTATCGACAAATTAGAGAAACTCTGGGCCAAGGGCCTGAGCGCCAGCCAAATTGCCGGCCAGATTGGCGACGGCGTGACGCGGAACGCAGTGATCGGTAAAGCCCATCGATTGGGCCTCAAATCGCGACCTTCGCCCGTCAAGTTAGACCCCAAAAAGCCAAAGAAGCCAGCACCCAAGCCGATTACGGCGGCGGTCTCGGAAGACAGGGTCAGTCTGCTACAATTGAATGAGCGTATCTGCAAATGGCCGATCGGCCATCCCGATGACGATGACTTTCACTTTTGTGGCCGCCCGTCCGAAGCCGGGCACCCCTATTGCGGCGACCACTGTGAGATGGCCTATCAGGCCCAGGCGCCGCGAAAAGATCGGCCTCGCCAAAATCGCTGAAATATTCGGGCCGCATCCTTTTTCGCCCAGCCGCCGATCTACAGAAGAGCCCCATTTGCTTAGGTTCCTGGCTCATTCTTGTGATTCGCCAGAAGAATTAATTTAAGGAGGCACTTTCATTTCGCATAATATAAGACTAAATTAGTCTTATTGACGGATTTGGCGCCCCAATTGGCTGGATGATCGCTACGAAATCGAGGCGGCAAGGGGGCCGCCGGGAGACGGAGATGATACGACTTACCAATCTAGCGGATTACGCGGTTGTCTTGATGTGCCACATCGCAGCAAGGCCGGAGATGCTGCACAGCGCCTTTGCGCTGTCCAAGGATACTGGAATCCACGTCCCGACTGTGAGCAAGATTTTGGGCGCTTTGGCCCGGGCCGAACTTTTGACATCACAGCGTGGGATCAAAGGTGGTTTTATTCTGAACCGAGGCGCCGATGAAGTGACGGTTGCTGGGATTATCGAAGCGGTTGACGGTCCGATCGCCTTGACCAACTGCGTCGAGGGTTCAGCCCACGACTGCGATTTCGAAGATTTCTGCTCCACCAAGAGGCACTGGGTGCGGATCAACAATGCGGTTAAAGAGGCGCTGGCCAGCGTCAAGCTGAGTGAGATTGCCGTTGCCGCCGATTGGGAACCGACCGTCGATAGAAAAGTGGCCCTTTTGGGCGAAATCAGTGCACCAATACAAAGGAACTGAACGAGATGGCAGCGAACGCTGAGGCCAAGGAGCAGGTCGACAAGGCCACGTCCGAGTACAAGTACGGCTTTACTTCGGACATCGAGTCGGAGTTCGCCCCCAAGGGGCTGAACGAGGACATCGTTCGCTTCATTTCGGCCAAGAAGAATGATCCAGACTGGCTTCTCGAGTGGCGCCTCAAGGCCTTCCGGGGCTGGCAGGAGATGGTTGATCCGACCTGGGCTAAGATCAGGTACCCGGAAATCGATTTCCAGGATGCCTATTACTACGCTGCGCCCAAGAAAATGAACGGTCCCAAGAGCCTTGACGAAGTCGACCCGGAGATTTTGAGAACTTACGAAAAGCTTGGCATTCCGATCCGCGAGCAGGAGGTCTTGGCCGGCATCGAGGGCGCCCCGAAAGTGGCGGTGGATGCGGTCTTTGATAGTGTATCGGTCGCGACAACCTTTAAAAAGGAGCTGAAGCGGGCCGGTGTTCTGTTTATGTCGATCTCAGAGGCGGTTCAGGAGCACCCGGACCTGGTGCGAAAATACCTCGGCAGTGTGGTCCCGGCCCGCGACAATTTTTTCGCCGCTTTGAATGCCGCCGTTTTTTCGGACGGCACCTTCGTTTATGTGCCCAAGAACACGCGTTGTCCGATGGAGCTGTCCACTTATTTCCGGATCAACGCTGCCAACACCGGACAGTTCGAACGCACACTAATCATCGTCGATGAAGGATCCTATGTCAGTTACCTCGAGGGCTGCACGGCGCCGATGCGGGATGAGAACCAGCTGCACGCCGCGGTCGTCGAGCTGGTGGCCTTTGACAACGCGGAGATTAAATATTCAACGATCCAGAACTGGTACCCGGGCGATAAGAATGGCAAGGGCGGCATCTACAACTTTGTTACCAAGCGCGGTATCTGCGCCGGCAAAAACTCGAAGATCTCCTGGACCCAGGTCGAGACTGGTTCGGCCATTACCTGGAAATATCCAAGCTGCATTTTAAAGGGTGACGGCTCGTCAGGCGCATTCTATTCCGTGGCGATCACCAACAATTACCAGCAAGCCGATACCGGCACCAAGATGATCCATATCGGTAAGAACACCAAATCGCGCATCATCTCGAAGGGAATTTCGGCCGGTCACGGTCAAAACACCTACCGGGGACTGGTGCGAATGCTCGGCAAGGCGGAGGGGGCGCGGAATTACACCCAGTGTGATTCGCTTCTTCTAAGCGATACTTGCGGCGCCCATACGATCCCCTATATCGAGGTCGCTAACCCGACAGCGCAGGTCGAGCACGAGGCGACAACTTCGAAGATCAGTGAGGATCAGCTCTTTTATTGCATGACTCGCGGTCTTGGGCAGGAAGATGCAGTGGCCCTTATCGTTAATGGCTTCTGCCGTGATGTCATGCAGCACCTACCCATGGAGTTCGCAGTCGAAGCCCAGAAGCTTCTCGGCATCAGCCTTGAAGGCAGCGTCGGCTAGGCCCAAACAGATGAGAAATTCATAAAAATGTTGAGGATAGAGAATCTTCATGTGTCGTTCGACGGCAATAAGATCCTAAACGGTGTGGATCTTGAGGTGCCGGTCGGCAAGGTGCACGCAATCATGGGGCCAAACGGCTCCGGTAAGTCGACTTTGGCTAACACGATCGCCGGCCATAAGGGCTACGATGTGACCTCGGGCACAGTTACCTATAAGGATTTGGATCTGCTGGCTCTCGACCCATCCGAGCGAGCAGCAGAGGGTGTGTTCCTGGGCTTTCAGTACCCGGTCGAGATTCCCGGGATCAGCAATATGAATTTCTTAAGGACGGCGCTTAATTCGATCCGCCGATACAGAGGCGAGGAGGAGATGTCAGCAGCTGAGTTTCTGGGCCTGTTGCGGGAAAAGGCAGCGGCGCTCGGAATCTCCAACGACATGCTGAAAAGGGCCGTCAATGTCGGGTTTTCGGGCGGCGAAAGAAAAAGAAACGAAATGCTGCAGATGGCGGTTCTGGATCCGCAATTTGCTGTTCTCGACGAGACGGATTCGGGGCTTGATATCGACGCTTTAAGGATTGTGGCACGAGGCATAAATGCCTTTCATGGTCCGGAAAAGGGCCTTTTGTTGATCACCCATTACAAACGCTTGCTTAGTTACGTGGAGCCGGACGTGATCCATGTGCTGATCGACGGCAGGATCGCGCGATCAGGCGACAAGGAACTGGCCGAAGAACTGGAGGAGGCGGGTTACGCCGCCTTCGCCTGAGGTCGGGCGGTAGCGGAATGTTTTGTTTATGACTGATGTAGCAGCATATCTGGACGAGGCGCGAAAGATCGCGGCAGGAACCGGTGCCGTGGCGGCCCTCAAACAGCTTGAGGCCATGGGGCTGCCGACCAATAAGCTCGAGGACTGGCGCTATACCGATCTGCGACCCTTGAGGAAAGAGCCGTTCCGAGCCTTGGCGGATGGCGGTGCGGAGGCAGAGATTGCCGTCCCGGAATCCCTCTCATCCTGGCCTAGGCTTGTTCTCTTGAATGGTCGCTGCCTGAGGGACGCCTCCGACGATTTGTCAGGCACCGGAATTGATATGACACAAACCGCTCCAGCGGTTGATTTGGCCTCCGATGGGATTGAGGCCTTGAATTTTGCCCTCGCTGGCGAGCCCTTTCAACTGAACGTGGACGCCGGGGCGGAAACCAAAGGCCTCGAGTTGACTCTTGTCTTTGACGGCGCGCCTGATCGGGCGGTCCATACGAGAATCCTATTGCGCCTGGCCAGTGGAACATCTCTTGATTTGTGGGTAAGGGTCGTCGGATCCGGTCCATTGGGCTGGATCAATCTGGTCGAGAAAATCGAACTCGAAAAGGATAGCCGGCTTCGTATCTTCATGGATATCGATCCGCAGAGCTCTGACTTCGTAACCATCGCTGAATCCATTAGGCTGGCTGCCGGGGCCCGGTGCGAACATCATTCGATCAAGCGCAGCGCCGGATCTCTGCGTCACATGATCCGTGCCAATCTGGCCGGTCCCCGAGCCAATCTAATGATCAATGGCGCCGCCCTCGCCGGCCACAATCAAACGCTGGCTACGGTGATTGAGGTCACGCATAGCGCCCGCGACGCCTCGAGCCAGCAATTCTTCCGGAATGTGGCGGCGAAAAAGGGATCTGCGAGTTTTCAAGGTCGGATTGTGGTTTGCGAGAAAGCCGACGGGACGGACGCGCATCAGTCCAACAAGAATCTGCTGATTCATCCGACGGCAAAGGCAAACGCCAAGCCCGAGCTTCTGATTGATGCCGACGACGTCCAGTGCTCGCATGGCACGTCGACCGGACAACTCGACGAGGCGGCCATCTTTTACTTGGGTCAGCGCGGCATCCCCGAGCTTCAGGCCCGGGCCTTTCTGACCACCGCGTTTTTGGCGGATATTTTCGAGCGCATCCCCGACCAGGATTTCGCAGATTTCTGCCGGAGTCAGTCTGATCCCTGGTTGGCCAACCATCAGGGGGGTGAGAAATGAACCGTCCCGCCCCTAGCCCGGCCAGCTGGCAATTTGACCATGCCGCCATCCGCGGTGACTTTCCAATCTTCAGCCGCACCATTTATGGCAATCCGCTGACCTTTCTCGATTCTGCAGCCAGCGCCCAAAAGCCGCGCGTCGTCATCGATGCTGTGCGTAACCTTTATGAGAGTGGCTATGCTAATATCCACCGCGGCATTTACATGCTCAGCCAGGAGGCCACCGACGCCTATGAGGCCACACGCGAAACGGTGCGCCAACTGATAAATGCCGAGCGAACCGAAGAATGTATCTTTGTCCGTGGCGCCACCGAGGGGATCAATCTGGTTGCCCAGTCGTACGGCCGCACATTTCTTGAGTCCGGTGACGAGATTATCCTTTCCAATATCGAGCATCATTCGAATATCGTGCCCTGGCAGTTGCTGCGGGACGAAAAGAAATTGAAGCTGCGTGTTGCGCCGGTCAATGACGATGGTCAGGTCGATCTGGAAGCCTACAAGGCGCTACTGGGGCCGCGCACGAAGATGGTGGCCCTGGTCCACGTGTCGAATGCAATCGGCACCATTTTGCCGGTCAAGGAGATGATTGCTCTGGCCCACGAGGTTGGCGCCAAGGTGCTGATCGACGGCTGCCAGGCTGTCCCGCACATGCCGGTCGACGTACGCGAGCTGGATGCGGATTTCTACGTATTCTCCGGTCACAAAATTTACGGCCCTACTGGGATTGGGGTGTTATACGCCAAGTTCGATCTGCTGGAAGCGATGCCCCCTTGGCAGGGCGGCGGCGATATGATCTCCACCGTTACTTTCGAAAAGACCACCTATAATGATCTGCCGCACAAATTTGAGGCCGGAACGCCCAATATTGCCGGCGGGATCGGCCTTAAAGCGGCGCTTGATTACGTCACATCGATCGGCTATTTCCAGATTCAGGAATACGAAAAGGAGCTGTATGCCTACGCCTCTGAGCGCCTGCGCCAAGTCAATAGTTTGCGCATGATCGGCACGGCGCGGGACAAGGCGGCTGTCCTTTCTTTTGTGCTTGAAGGTATTCATCCGCACGACACCGGTACGATCCTGGACCGCGAAGGTATTGCCGTTCGAACCGGACACCATTGTGCCCAGCCGACTATGGATCGCTTTGGAGTTACCGCTACGGTCCGCGCCAGCTTCGGTATCTACAACAACAAAGCGGATGTCGACCGGCTGGTCGCCGGTCTTGAAAAGGTCAAGGAAATTTTTGGATAGAGTTTGGATAAAGTTATGGACGAAGATTCAATAAAAAAGGATAAGGCCCCGCCAAAGAATGCCGAGCGGCCGCTTTATTCGCCGGAGCAGGCGATGGATTATCTCGATTCTTTTCTCGAGGATGATGGCAAGTCCGGCCAAGCCTCGCAAGATCAGGCACCGGCCAAGGAGTACCCTCGCCGACCCGAGCCGGAGCCCGGCAGCCCCCTGGAGCGTATTATCGGTGTTCTGCAAACAGTTTTCGATCCGGAGATTCCGGTCAATATATACGAGCTCGGGCTGATCTATGATGTCGGCATAACGGATGACGGCAGGGTCAAAGTGGTAATGACGCTCACCAGTCCGAATTGCCCGGTCGCCGAGACCATGCCGATGGATGTCGAATATCGCCTCGGCTGCATCGAAGGTGTGCAGGCGGTCGATCTCGAATTGGTTTGGGACCCGCCCTGGTCGCCAGAGATGATGTCCGAAGCCGCGCAGCTCGAAATGGGCTTTCTCTGAGTCTCGATCTTTAGGCCCTCACAACAGGTTAGATCCTGACGGTGCCGAGAGTCCGGCGGCGGCGAGTCCCCTCGAGGTCCTCTTCCTCCGGTGTGATGATCGACAAGACATGCATCTGGAAATGCTCGTCTTGTGAGCGGTAGTCGCTCTTGAGGCTGAAACCCAACTCGGGCGCATACCAGAGCGTGCGGGTGACGGTGACTATTTCATCAAGTTTTTCGTATTCGGTTGTGATTTCGATGACAAATGTCCTGTGTTCTTGGTCGCGGACCTTAACCAACGCCTCTTCCTGCACAACCATGTGCACCCAGAATGGAATTTCAGTGCCGTCTTCCTTGGAGATCCTGTATCCCTTAAACGAAGTCTCCTTGCCGATCTTCAGCGGAAAAAGCTTATCGATTGCTGCGGATTCGAATTCGTTGACGAAACTGCGCTCGAGCTCAGATTCATAGACTGTGATCAACCCCTTATAAACTTTGCGCAAGGAAACGACCCGCTCGTTCCACCGCAGCTTCCACGTCACATAGGCGCCTTCTGCCTTGACGACTTCGGAGTAATAATATTGGCCAAATGCCTTGACCTTAAGTTCGAGTCCGGGTTCGAAGGGGAAAGTGTAGTCAGCTTCTTCAGCGGAATCGCAGCCGCCGATCAGAATCAGCATAAGAATTGATACCGCTCTGGTAAGGAGTTTTGACAAATTCTTCTCCCGCCGCTGCCGCAGCATTTGGCTCCTAAATCGTCTTCAGCAGATTGCCTGCGATCCGTCCGGTCAGTTATACGCCTATGCTTTGGCCCCCGGCAAACAGAATGCGGGTGGCTTGCGGCGAATGGCATCAAGGGTGCGGCCAATAGAAAGACGGACCCGAAAGGCCGTCCTTTTTATACGGTCCTGAAAACTTCAAAACCTATTTCGTACGGTCCATCAACATTGTTGCAGGTTCGGGAAAAAAATCTTTGGTTTCTGGTTTGTCTTTCTTGCCGCTGCTCATCGGTCGAGATACCGGAGGCAGCGTTCTTTCAATTCTGTCCGCAAGGGCAATGTTTTTCTCAATTACGTCCGACTTCGGGTGTAATTTCAGGGCTTTCGCATAGTCCTTTTTGGCCAGCTTCAAATCACCCTGCATCAGGTAAATATTGGCGCGATTGTTGTAATGGACCCAATGATTCGGCACCAACTTGATCGCGTTGTTGCAATGATCAAGCGCCTTTTGGTATTCAGCCAAGAAATAATAGGCAACGCAGAGATCGTTATGGGTGTCCTTGAGATCGGTTCTCCCCAATCCGCCCCTAAGGCCCCTCTCGTACTGTACGATGGCGGCCTTGATATTGCCCTTTTTGAGGAAGTCTCTTCCCCGCTCGACATATTGCGAATTGCGGAGTTCAATTTCGTAGGTATAACCAGCAGCCACAGCTGGCGCCAAGGTCATGACCCCCGTTATCATTGCTATCACATGTAATCTAAGACGCATTACCATGCTCCTTCGCACTGGGTTAAGTTGCACCGACCCCCCCCCATGGTACTTTGGAGTAAGACCTAGACTAACATAACCTGATTTCCCAGATAAGACGTTTTGGGAAATATTTGGTCGGCCGATGCCGATGCGGTGCCGGCCCTATTTCAACCAGCGTGGCAGTATATAGTCGTTCAGATGCCCCTGAGCCCCATTCACTTGGCTCCAGTCATGAATGTGCAAGTGAAAATCGGCCACCGCGCCGGTTGGAAACTTTTTTCGAATCTGGTCGGCAAAACCACCCCTTTTCGCTCCCAGGAGGGTGAGCGCCGCTTCCTGAACGCCTGGAAAATGCGCCACCACCAGAACGGTACCGGCAGTTGCCGGAGCGCCGCCGATGACATCGAGCATTAGGGCCCCGGTTGACAAATAGAGCTCCTTTCTGCCTTCGGTAAGCACGGGCCTTCGATAATCATCAAGCAGCAGATCCAGCGTTTCGCGGCTCCGTTCGGCGGTTGAATAGATCGCCAAGTCAATTGTTATTTTGCGCTCCCGAAAATGCCGGCCCATTCGCCGTGCGGTCTCGCGGCCCCGTTCGTTCAACGGCCGCTCGCAGTCTTCGAGCCCGGGTCTCTGCCAGCTTGATTTGGCGTGACGCATGACCAGAAGCCGCTTCATTCTCCTCCTCCAAGCGCCCTTTGCACAAGCACGCTATCGACCAACCAACCGAATTTACGTGCGTCCTCTTTCGGGCGCCAGCGCCGTTCCATACCGGTTTCGTCAGGCGCCTCGATCTCCAACGCGGCTGCAGTTTTTGTGTACATGACGACCTTGCATAGGCTTGATTGCAGGAATATCGCTGTTTTCCACCGGTCGAATGATGGCCGCTAGGCTGCCCGGACGATCGCCGGCTGGCTCGGTCACTTCGGTTGTGTTCAGAAAGAACGGCGCCGGGCCACGGCACCGCGCTCAATCGCCGCTGCGGTCAGACGATCAACGCCCAGCTCGTGACGGATCATCTCGAGAATTCTTAACTCTTCCTGCGACAGGTGGGAATCAGCAACTGCGACATCGCAGGCGATGGCGTACGCCGTATCTCCATATTCCTTCGGCAAGGCTTCCTTCAAAAGCCCCAAAACCGTCTCGACACCTTCATCTTCGCCGAGAATTTCGGCACAGGTCTCTGCATCGCTGATCAATTTGTCGGGATCGTAACCCCGGAAAATGGGCATGTGGCTGACGATTCCACCCATTGTTTTCAATTCGCTATCGCTCATCTCACTGTCCGAGGCCGAAACCATGACCATCAGTTGAACCAGTGCCGCATGGGCCGAGATCGTGCTGCCGTCCATGGTCGTATCGCCTCGTTGTTGTATCGCCCAAGACAATTAGGGGATTCATGGCAGGTTGGCAAGGCGGGGGGTCTTTAATTTACCCCCCGCAAGCATGATCGTCGGCGAGAAATTCTCTAGTGACAGCGACAGCCTCATCAAGGCTCAGGCGCTTGACCGGGGTGCCAGCCGGCAGCCCGTCGAGGAGCCGGCTAGGTGTTGCCGCGTCCAGCAGAACGAATAAGCCCCGGTCCGTAATTCTACGAATTAGCCGCCCAAAAGCCTGCCTGAGGCGCAACCGGACCAACATCTCGTCATAAGCCCGTCCGCCAAACTTTTGGCGCCGGGCCCGGTGCAAAAGGGTCGGCCGCGGCCAGGGGACACGGTCAAATACAACCAGCTTTAAAGCGTCGCCCGGAACATCCACGCCGTCGCGCATCGCGTCTGTCCCTAGGAGGCATGTTTGAGGCTCCTGTCTGAAAATATCGACCAGGGTTCCGGTGTCCAGAGGATCCACATGCTGCGCAAAAAGGGATAGTCCCTGCTCGCTAAGCTTCGCTGCGATCCGCTGATGAACGCCGCGCAGGCGCTCGATGGCCGTAAACAGACCCAAAGCGCCGCCGCCGGCCGCGAGGAAAAGATCGAGGTAAGCGGCGGCGATCCGGTCCGGATTATTCTTCGATAGGTCCGTGACTATCAGTACCCGCGATTGCGAGCGGTAATCGAACGGAGACGGAAAACTCTTCCGAATTGCCGCCATCGGCAGATGGTTGGCGCCGACCCGCGTCTCAGCCGAGGTCCAGTCGGCCTCGCCTTCGACGATTCTCACCCGATCCCGCAGCGTTGCCGAAGTCACGCAAATTCCACTGGCGGGTGCCATAACGGTTTCGGCCATTGGTTCGGTTGGATCGAGCCAATGGCGATGCATTCCCACATCCAGTTCGCGCCCCTCATGGCGATCCAGCGCCAGCCAATCAAAATGGCTCTCGGCAACCACGGTCTTTCCGCTGACGCTCTGGAGAATTGGGATCCACCCCTCCGAAAGTGTCTCGGCCAGCTGCACCATCGCGGCAACTGCCGCCCCAATGCGCACACGGTCGGCGCCGGAGATCTCCGAATCTGCGGATTCCAGTCGCTGGCGTAGTTGATCTGCCAGCCCGATCATTGGTACCGCCAGCCGGTTGAGCGCTTGCCCTAACTGCCGCGCCTTCGATTGCAGGCCGGCCGGCAGCTCGCCGGCCCCTGCCTCGAGCCCATGATGATTTTGGGTCGACCTCTGGCTTGCCAACACATGGGCCCTCAGGTGCATAAGAAACTTTTCAAACGGCCCTGACGGCTGCGCCGTCTGCAGCCGCCTCAACCAGCCGCCGGCCGGCAACGCCTGCGCGGCCCGGCAGGTTGCAGCTAACAACCGCGTGGCCTCTGGATCGGCGATCACAAGATCATCAAGCCGCGCCCTCAGTCCGCGTGTCCGGCCACGCCGCCGACCCTCAGCGCCAAGCACCCAGCGGCGCAATTCGAGCCCCTCCCGGCCGGTCAAGTGGAGCGAAAAGGCGCTGTCGGCGGCGGCAAACAAATGATGCCCCTCGTCAAAGACAAAATGGCGCGGCAGGACCGGGTCATTCTGTCTCAAGGTCGCTTCGATCAGCGTTACCGCATGATTGGCGATGACGATTCGGCTGTTGTCGGTTCGCCGCCGGGCCCGCTCAATAAAACACTGGCGATAATGGCTGCAGGCAGAGTATATGCATTCGCCGCGCCGGTCGCTGAGGCCGCCCAGTACCGGGCCAGGAAACAGATAGGCTAGCCAACGTGGAAAATCCCCGCCCACCATGTCCCCGTCCCGCGTCATCTGGAGCCACCTTTGAACCAGGCCAAGAAAAATGCGCCGCCGCTGATCGCCGCCCGTGCGGGCGCCCTTTATGGCCTCCTCCAGATTCAGCAGACACAGGTAATTCTCACGGCCCTTTCTAATTGTTGTCTGGAGCGACTTTTGCTCGGGATCGCCGTATATGGCAGTCAGTTCCTGGTCCATCTGACGCTGCAGGTTCTTTGTAAAGGTTGAAATCCACACGGTGCCGTTGGCCTTTTCGGCCCACAGGCTGGCCGGCGCCAGGTAGCCCAGGGTTTTGCCGATTCCAGTCCCCGCTTCGAGGATCGCCATATTGGGCGCATTCTTGTGGCGGGCCGGGCCAAATATACCGGCCACCGCTTCAGCATAGGCCCTCTGGCCCGGCCGAGGCTCTGCCTGCGGGCCCAAGGCGTTGTCGAGACGCTGCTGGATCTCTTTAGGCTCCAGCCTTATGTGGCGCCCCGGACCCGACGGCAAGCTGTCGTGCCAAGACGGCAACTCGGTCCAGGAAGCGGCAGTCAGCGGTGATTGCGGGCGCCGGTAGGCAAGATGGGGCGCCCAATTCCAGCCAGCCAGTTCTAAGTCGATGGCGATCGGTAATGCGTTACCCTTCTGCCAAAAGTCGTCTTGACCGACTTTCTTTAGCAAGGCGGCCAGGCACCGTCGCAGAAGCCGTGCCTCAGCCTCGCTGTCTCGTATCTCCTCCGTTACGCCCAAAAGTCTGGCCAGCCCGCCTATTGTGGGGATCAGGTCTGCGGCCGGCAGCACGAAAGCGGCCAGCTCCAGGATATCGAGGGCAAAGGGTACTTCGGCCCCCAGCCGGCGCACCAAGAGGGGCCTATTGCAGACCACGATCGGCGATCGCCCCAAGACTTCCGCCAGTCGATCCACCGGCAGGCTGACCAGCGCCCCGTCGGTCTGCAGCAACAGGGCGCCGGCGGCGTCGGCGACCAACGCTGGCAGCTCGATTTGCGGCTCTGTTCCGCCCTTCTTTCCTTTGACCGCCATAGGCTTTTAGCTTAGTTGAAGGTGCAGCACCGCGACAGGGGCTTTGTTCAGTGGCACCATCGAAAACCATGAGTCAAAGTACGCAGCGAATAGCGAATTGCAAGGCCTGGCCCTATCGCGAGGCCTTGAAACTGCTTAAGCGCTTTGAAAAGGCGCCACCCGAGAAGGGGTTCGTGCTTTTCGAGACCGGGTTCGGGGCCAGCGGCCTGCCGCATATCGGAACCTTCGGCGAGGTGGCCCGCACGACCATGGTTCGTCAGGCTTTCAAGACGATCAGCGATTTACCGACCAAGCTGATCTGCTTTGCCGACGATATGGACGGCCTGCGCAAGGTGCCGGCGAATATCCCCAATCCAGAAATGATGCACCAAAACCTTGGCCGGCCGGTGAGCCGCATCCCCGACCCCTTCGGTACTCACGAAAGCTTCGGCGCCCATAATAACGCCCGCCTTCGGGCCTTTCTCGACGCCTTCGGGTTCGAGTACGAGTTTCTCTCCTCGAGCGAGTGCTATGCCTCGGGGCGGTTTGACCAGACGCTATTGCAGATTCTGGCGAATTACGAGGCTGTGCGCGAGGTGATCCTGCCGACCCTCGGCCCAGAACGGCGCCAGACCTACAGCCCCTTCCTGCCAATCTGCCCGAAAACGGGCCGAGTACTGCAGGTCCGGATTGTTGAACGTGACGAGGCCGCAGGCACGATTACCTATGAGGACGATGGCGGCGAGGCTGTGGTGGTGCCGGTAACCGGCGGTCACTGCAAACTTCAATGGAAGGCAGACTGGGCGATGCGTTGGCGCGCCCTCGATGTCGATTACGAGATGTCCGGCAAGGATTTGATCGAATCGGTCAAGCTGTCGGCGGAGATCGAGAAGATTCTCGGGGGCCGGCCACCCGAGGGCTTCATATTCGAGCTGTTTCTCGACGAGAATGGCGAGAAGATATCAAAATCAAGGGGCAACGGCCTGACCATCGACGAATGGCTGCGTTACGCCTCACCGGAGAGCCTGTCGCTGTTCATGTACCAGAATCCCCAACGGGCAAAGCGCCTGTTTTTTGACGTGATTCCAAAGACGGTCGACGAATATTATCAGCATCTGGCCACATTCGAGGGTCTCTCAGAGGCCGCGCGGCTTGAGAGCCCGGTCTATCACATTCATGGCGGCAAGCCCCCGACGGTTGATCTGCCGGTCGGCTTTTCCATGCTTTTGAATCTTGTGGGCACAGCCAATACCGACGACAAGGAGGTGCTCTGGGGGTTCATAGCGAGTTATGCGCCGGGCGCCGGCCCGCAGGCCAATCCGGAGCTCGACCGGTTGATCGATTTCGCAATAAATTATTTCAAGGATTTTGTGGCGCCGACTAAGTCCTACCGGCTGCCTGACCCGACGGAGGCTGCGGCGCTGACCTTTTTGCTTGAAAGACTGCGGGCCCTGCCCCCCGACGCCGATGGAGAAACCATTCAAACGGTACTCTACGACGCCGGCAAGGCCCACGATTTCGCCAATCTGCGGGACTGGTTCCGGGCCCTCTATGAGATCCTGCTTGGCCAGCCGCAAGGGCCGCGCATGGGCAACTTTATTGCTCTTTACGGCTTGGAGCGCTCGATCGACCTTATCGAAAAGGTTCTGGCCGGCCAAACGGCCGCTTAAGGACCACGCAGCGGCCGCAAGACAAATGGGTTTCGGAACCAATTGAGCTTCCGGGCAACTCCTGCATATACTTCGCCATGACCAGGCGACCCCTGCGATCTCTTTTTGGTTTTTTTCTGATGGTGGCGGGGGCCTTTTGGGGGCCGACCGCCGCGGCGGATCTCGAGCACGCTCGGCAGCTATACGTGCGCGGTGAATTTGAGATGGCGGCAAGCCAAGCGGCGGCCCTGGAGAGTGTGGACGGCTATGCCCTTGCGGCCCAGGCGCTTCTGGTCAACGCCTTGTTTCTTAAAATGGGAGAGCCCCGACTCGAGGCACTCCGCCAGGCCCACGATCTGGCCAAGGCCGGACTTGAGCGAGATCCCGATCATATCGGCAGTCATTTGCAGGCGGCCGGCGCTCTGGGACTGCAGGCCCGTGTCAAGCGCTCCGGCCAGCTGGCCCGCGAGGCGCGAGTTCACCTCAAGAGAATACTGGAGCTTGATGGCAGTCACGCCCTGGCCCTGGCCGCGCTTGGCGGTTGGCATGGCGAGGTCCTGCAGAGAGTTGGGCGTTTTCTGGGTAAAATTTTTTATGGCGCCAGTCGAAAGTCGGTTCTTGAAAATTTCGATCGCGCGATCCGTTTGCGGCCGGACCTGCCGTCGCTTCGCGTGGGCTACGCCAAGGCGCTTTTGAGCTTCCCTTCGCGGTACCGGCCTCAGGCGGTCGGCCTTTTGATAGAGGCGTTGGCGCTGTCGCCGCCGGACAGACTTGAGGCGATGACCCAGGTCTATGGCCGGCTCATCCTCGAGGCTCTGGAAACCAACGACAAGAAACGGCTAAAGGTGCTTCTTGACGATGTCCCGGTCAGCGAGTTTAGGATTATGGCTGTCGCCTTGCCTTGAGCCCAGTGTTGTGTTTTTTATGGCCGCTGATCGGCTTGTCGCCGGAGCGGGAATTATGCAACTGCGCACAATTATCAAACTCGTTGTCCTCAGCGCTTTTGTCGGGCTCTTGATGGTCATTTTCGGTATCAGCCCTAGCGGCTTCTGGGAAGGCGTGGCGCGGTTCTTCCGCTGGCTGTGGGATATTTTGACCAGCCTTCTCGATTGGGGACTGATCTATATCGTCACCGGCGCGGCCATCGTCGTGCCGATCTATCTGTTGCGGCGCCTACTAAGGGCCCGCAAGCGCCCCCCGAAATCAGCCGAGGATTAGATGGTGGGGGCTAGTCGTCCGGTTTCTGGTGAATCACTTTGGCGGTAATCCGCACCTCGATGCGCACCGCGAAGGCAACCCGCTTTTCATCGGCCCATTCGCCTGTACCGATGGCAAACTCAAGACGGCTCAAGTCGATAAACCCCGTTGCGGTGGCAAATTCGCCGCTGATGACCAGGTGAAACGGCAGGGTGACCGCGTGACTTATCCCCTTGACCGTCAATTCCCCTCGCGCTTCGTAGTTTGATTCATCAATCTGACGCAAATCTTCGGCCACGAAGCGGGCTTGCAAGAAGGCACCCGCGTCGAACCATTCCGGTCGCCTGAGCGCCGTGTCACGCTCGTCGTGGCGCGTATTGATCGAGGCCATGTCGATCCTGATAACAATCCGCGAGTCGGCCAAATTTTCGGGGTCAAACCGAATGTCCGCCTGCACTCGCTCGAATACCCCGATAACCGGAACGCCAAGCATCGTGCCGTGAAACGAGAGCTCGCTTTGGTCGGCCAGAAAGTCCCACTCAAGCGCTTCGGCGGGAGCGCTGAGGAGGCAGAGCGACATACACCAGACCAGACCATTTTGAAAAAGCCGGAGCGTCATGACATCACTCGCTCTTATCCGGCTTCGCGGCCCCGCCTAGCCATGGAATCATACGCCCCAGAACCGCGTTCTTCAGCAGGAACTGGTGGCGCAACGCGGCCAGAATATGAATGACTGCCAAGGCGATCAGAGCGAACACGAGGCCCTTATGAATGGCATGCATCAGATCCTCCATGGCCTGCCCGTCGGCCACCGCCCCAAAGAATGGGAGGTGGGGCCACCCGATCACTCCGTAAAGCTGGATAGGCAGGCCGAGTGGCGACGCGGACACCGTCGCCCAACCGGCCAGCGGCACTGCGATGATCAGAAAATAGAGGCCAAAATGTACCAGGCCCGCCAAGCGCCGCTCAATTGGTCTCAGTCCGGGGTCGGCGCGGGGTGCGGAGTGGATCAGGCGCCAAACCAGACGGACCACCGAAAGGATGAGAATAGTCAGACCAACCGACTTGTGCCGCTGCAGCGCCTCGAAACGCGCGAAGCTTCCCTCGGCAAGCTGCTCCATGAAAAATCCGAGCCACAACTGAAGCGCAATAGCTATGGCAATCAGCCAATGCAGGATGATCGCAACGGTTCCATATCGGCGCTCTGAATTTCTTAAAAGCAAGGCCATAAAAGCACCGGTCAACAGCTCATTTCTGAAGCTGAAACTCAGCTTCGATTTGGATCCTAACTTCGTCGCTCACTAAGGGAATATAGGCTCCCATATTATAATCCGACCGTAGCAGCGACGCCGAGGCCGAAAACCCGAGTGTATATTTGCCAGTCAGAAAGTTGCGCGCACCGCCTCTAAAGGTCAATTGCAGCGTTTGCGGCCGTGTCACGCCGTGAAATGTCAGGGTGCCGTTAATGATCCCGGTCCGCTCGTCGACGATGGTCACCCCGTCGGCTCTGAATAAAATGTCGGGGTAACGCCGGGCGTTAAGAAAATCGCGCCCAGCGATCAGTTTATCCATCTTCTTGTTGCCGCTATCGATGCTGTCGGCCCGGATCGAAATTATCAGAGTGCTGAGTTCGGGTCGCTTATTGTCGAAATCAAACTGCGCGTCGATATCGTTAAACCGGGCGACGTAAATGGAGTACCCCATGTGATCTACGCGAAAATGGACCGAACCGTGCGCCGGGTCGAGAACGTAATGCCCAGACCGGATAGCCGACGTATCGACCGTTTGATTATGGCTTGGTACGACCAAGGGCAAGATTGTTGTGCAGCCCCCGACAATCAGAGCTGCGGCCAGCGTAAACAGGGGGCCTATTTTGCCTAACATCGAACCCTCCACAGGCCAGGCGATCTGCCCACGGTGTGCGGGCGGCGTCGGCAGCAAATCGTATCGTGACTATCGGGATGAATGCGAATCAATTGTCACTGATCGGGTCCAACCGCCCGCGGGGCAGAGGCGGAGGTCGGAAGGCGCGCCAGTGCGAATCCAAACAGATTTCCGAACTACCGCACTCAGGGCGACTGGCGCATCTTCTGTCAATGGCACGTTAACATTGGTTTATTACCGGTTCGACACTTTACCAACATTGCTGCAACCGGGTCAGCGAATGTAAGCCCCAAAATATCCGCTCATGGCTAGAAGCGGGCTCTTCCCATGGGCCGCATGCGATTATCGTGGGGTTGGTGTGGTGCCGCAGGACGGATTCGAACCGCCGACCCACGCATTACGAATGCGTTGGTAAAGAAATACCAAGGGATACCTTGAAACGGGGCGAACAGGTGCAATATAAGAGCTCATAGGCGTTTCAGCGTTCATTGTGTTTCAGTGGGCGCCATGCAGTATCGAATTTATGGACCCCATATGGACCCCATTTGATGCCAACCCTCCCAAAAACCCATATCGAGATTAAGGCAATACCGGCCCCCGAAATAGACCGCGTCGAATACAGCGGCAAGGACGACGACTCTGGCCTAATTCTCCGCGTGTCCCCCGCCGGCACAAAGACCTGGCTTGTGAGGTACTACGTGCCGGGTGTTGATGGTGGGCTTACGCGGCGCCGCTACCGCCTGGGCCGGTTCCCGAGAATGAAATTGGCAGACGCCCGAATGGGTGCCCGCGCACTACTGGCCCAGGTCGATGACGGCGCGGATCCCGCGCAAGAACGGACGGAAAGCCGGACACAAGCCAAGGGTGCCACTGTGAATGACCTAAGCGCTCGGTTTTTCAAAGCACGGGAGCAGGGGAAAAGGAACGGCCGCAAATTCCGCAACATTCCAGACGAAAGGGGCATGGCTGCCAATTATATCATTCCAACAATCGGAAAAATGCCCATTCATGCCGTAACACCCGCCGATATCGACAAGATTCTTGAGGCGGTTCAGAAGAACAGTTCAGCCTCCCGAGCCAACCGCGTGTTGGCGCTTACGCGAGTCATGTTCAGATTTGCGGTTCGCAAGCACTGGATACAGACCAACCCCTGCGACAATGTTGAGCGCCCAGGCGAGGCAATTGTCCGTTGGGTTGACCCTCCTAGCGACGGCGAAATAAGAGAACTATGGCGACGACTGGAGGAAGGCTCGGTCAATGATGCGGGCACCGCGGATTTGATAACCAAGCCCCTCCAACTGGTCTTAAAGCTTTTGTTGGTGACCGGCCAACGCTCTAGCGAGGTTTCGCAAGCCCCCTTGAGTGAATTCGATTTGAGTGCGGGAGTGTGGATAATCTCGGGCGATCGAACGAAAAACGGTAAGCCCCACAAAGTCCCCCTGTCGCCGCTGGCATTGTCACTTGTGAAAGAGGCCGCAGCGTTGGCCGAAAAGGATGCTCCAGGCACAAAATGGTTATTTCCGGGCTGGCCCGGTCGGAAGGGGAATCTTCGGGGGCGCCTGCCGATTGGCAACACTGCCCCCAACCATGCGTTTCGGCGCGTGATGGCAGGTTCAAAGCTGAACCGGTTTCGCGTCCATGATTTCCGCAGCATTTGTTCAACCCAAATGGCAGAGCTAGGCGTTTCAGAAAACGTTATTTCGGCCATTCTCAATCACACAGTTGGAACCGTCACCGCCCGCCATTACCTTCGCGCGAAGTATGAGGCCCCGAAGCGCGAAGCTCTGGAACTATGGGCGAGCTGGCTTGAGGGTGTTCTTGCAGGCGGTGCGAGCGTTGTGTCAATCACGGAGGGCACAAATTGAGCAATGATGGGGCACAAATGCTGCAAGAACTTATTGAGCTTGCGGAAAAGCATTCCGTTGAGAAAGACGGCGAGGTCGAAGGCAAGAACCTGGCAGCCGCCAAGGCGCTGAGTACGGTAGGGGTAATCGCTTTTGAACAGGCGGGGTGGGCACTGCAACACCTTATCGGCCTTGGCGAGCAAAAAATTTCCGCACACAGTCTATATTCTGTCAACAAGAGCATGCCGCAAGACGATATAGAGCTTAATAAGGTCGAGGATCACAAGTGGGAAACCGCCGGCAAAGCACTTTTCGGACAAAGCGACTATTTCCAAGAGCACGGCATACCGGAACCCAGCCCGTCAATTGACAACCCCGCCGCACAACTTCAAATGCTTTGGAATGTTCTGCACCCTCTATTGTGGGGCCTTTTCCCCCATCCTCTGCAGGAGCGCCTAACGGACGCCTTCGATATCGCGACTCATGGCGGGCACACGACCCTCTTCTGTATTGACACAAAAAGCCGATCTTACGAAAAGGGTGTTTTGGAATTGAGGGCGGTTCAGCATCGCGTCTATCGAAGCGCGCGCTGGCGAGACCCTCACAAAACCGGTGCGGCTGCAAGAAAGTTCGGGGTCCAGGACCGCACAGTACAGGCCTGGTCGAAACGACTTCGGAAAGACAAAGGCAAGGCTGGCATATCGGCCGTGGTCGCTTCTGCCTGTATCGCTAGAGCCAAAGAAGATGGGACCGCTAAACGCCTAGTTGATTTGGGGCAAGCGGAAGAAGAAACCACATATGGTTCGTTCTATTCGGACACGGCATTGGCAAAGGCCGGAGAACGATACAAGAAGATCAAGACCGACGGTCCCATATTCTAGACCTAAGGTGCACGTTTGTACCAATTCTGTACCCCTTAGGGGGTACAAATTATCTTGCTTCGGGTACTCCAAAAGCGAGCCATCCCCGTCTACATTCATTCCAGGAACAAAAGAGAAACACCGTGCACGCCCACCCAATTAAGGGCGGCACGAAACGAGGATAAACAGATGAATAGTGACGATGGTTTTTTGAACGAAAACGATGTGCAAAATATCACGAAACTTTCCCGCACGACCCGCTGGCGTATGGAGCGCCGTGGTGAGTTTCCGAAGCGCCGCCAGCTATCACCAAATCGCGTTGGCTGGTTGCGGTCTGAGGTAGTGACGTGGGTTGAAGAGCGGAACGCGGTAAAAACGGCGGATGCTCTCCCGACCAGTCCTTCGCAACAGCCTAATGATTACGGCAGGCGAGCACGATAGGCGCAAAGCCTTCGCCGGGCACTCGTCATGCCGTTTTGTAGGCCCGCGATAACATTTAAGGAGAAGGCTATGAGCCTTGAACCACCTGAAAGAAGAGAAGCCCCCGACGCGCGAACGTCAAATGGGGGCCACTCAGATAACCAACCCCTATATAGCAAACGACAGCCAAAATTACAACTGGCCAAGAACACGCGCGACGTTTTCCAGGTCGGCGCCATAAGTAGAATCTTCGAGAAGCTGTCGAGCCAAAACAGGATCAAACCTTAACCCCTCGAAATTCCTCAGCAAGGAGCGACATATGACTGGTCTCATAACAACGATTGTCATTCTGGTCTTCGCCGTCAGTATCCTGACTCAAATCTTCAAGATCCTGCGCGAATATGAACGCGCGGTGATCTACACCCTTGGCCGTTATACCAGCACTTCGGGACCGGGACTGATCATCCTCATCCCCTTTATCCAGCAAATGGTGCGGGTGGATACGCGAACCCTGGTGCATGACGTGCCGCCGCAGGATGTGATCTCGAAAGATAATGTTTCGGTTAAAGTGAACGCGGTGATTTATTACCGGGTGATTGATCCGAACCGCGCCATCAACAAGGTGGAAGATTTCATGATGGCCACAAGCCAGCTCGCCCAAACCACCTTGCGCTCGGTCCTGGGCAAGCATGAGCTGGATGAGATGCTCTCCGAGCGCGACAAGTTGAACCTTGATGTCCAGGCCATCATTGATCAGCAGACGGATGCCTGGGGCATCAAGGTCTCTAATGTGGAGATCAAGCACGTGGACCTCGACCCCTCTATGATCCGCGCCATCGCCAAACAGGCCGAGGCGGAGCGCGAACGGCGTGCCAAAATTATTTCGGCGGAAGGCGAAT
>JADFIA010000059.1 GCA_022566895.1 Pseudomonadota bacterium | reverse complement strand
CGGCCTGGTGATTCAAGTGGCGGAGATTATCCCCACGGCCGGCCAGCGGTTCGAGGCCTACGGCTTCGAGTTTGAAATTCTAGACCGCCAGCGCAATCAGATCACACGGGTCGGCGTGCGCCCTCTCGGAGCGGCGGCAGTGGCCGGACCGGACGGATAACCGGCCTTTGATCGGCCTAAACCTCACCGGGCGCCCGAAGGTCCATCGACAAGGCGTGAACGGTGGCCTCCAGCAGATCTCCCAAGGCTTTGTGGACGGCGCGCTGGCGCTCGATCCGCGATAGATCGGTAAAGACGTCCGATACCAAACGCATATGAAAATGCGTCTCGCCGCCCTCGCGCCAGCCTGCGTGGCCGCGGTGCTCGTCGGACTGATCGATGATTTCGAGCTCGATAGGCGTGAGCGCGGCCTGCAGCCGGGTCCGAATCTCCTGGGCGACACTCATCGGCGCGTCCCTTCCTTGTAACTATCCTTGAGATAACCGATATTAGACGCCTACGGAAGTGGGTTAAAATGCATGGATCGCTTGCCGTCCGGCCCTGAAGCCTCTAATCATTGGCCCCCGGCAACACGAAAGACAAAGCGAATGGCTTTTAAAGCTGCGGAAACGCTGACCGAGCTACACTTGCCCAAAAGCCGGCTCAAGGTCAGCGAGGTCTTTGGAATGGATACGGATTTGGTCGTCCCGGCCTTTTCCGAGCCCAACGAATTTGTGCCCGAGCTGGACCCGGCCTATGTTTTCGATCCGGAGACGACGCTGGCCATTCTGGCCGGCTTTACCCACAACCGGAGGGTCATGATCCAGGGCTATCACGGGACCGGCAAGTCGACCCATATCGAGCAAGTTGCCGCCCGCCTCAATTGGCCCTGCGTACGCATCAACCTGGACAGTCATATCAGCCGCATCGACCTTATCGGCAAGGACGCCATCGTTCTAAAGGACGGCCAACAGATCACCGAGTTCAAGGAGGGTATCCTGCCCTGGGCGCTGCAGCATCCAACGGCGCTGGTGTTCGACGAATATGATGCCGGCCGGCCGGACGTGATGTTCGTCATTCAAAGGGTGCTCGAGGTCGATGGCCGCCTGACGCTACTCGATCAGAACCGGGTCATTCGCCCGCATCCGGCTTTCCGGTTGTTCTCGACCACCAATACAGTGGGCCTCGGCGATACCACCGGGCTCTACCACGGCACCCAGCAAATCAACCAGGGTCAGATGGACCGCTGGAATATCGTCGTGACACTCAATTATTTAGGTCACGACATCGAGGTGAAGATCGTGCTGGCCAACGAGGCGAGCTTGCAGACTGCGGAAGACCGCGAGGTCGTCTCGAAAATGGTCCGGGTGGCCGATCTGACCCGCGAGGGCTTCATGGGCGGCGAAATTTCAACCGTGATGTCGCCACGCACGGTGATCATGTGGGCTCAGAACTGGCGCATATTCGGGGATATCGCTTTTTCTTTCCGGCTGACCTTCCTCAACAAATGCGACGAGACCGAGCGCTCGCTGGTGGCCGAATATTACCAGCGCTGCTTTGGCGAAGACCTGCCGGAGGCCGCCGCCAGCGAGGGCGAGTAAATCCCGGTGCGCCGCAAGGACGAGATCAGAAGTGAGAATTTCAAGCGGGCCATCCGGGCTGCTGCGCGGGCGATTGCCGAAGCGCCGCAGCTTGAGGTGCACTTCGGTTACGAGAACCAGCCGCACGAGAGCGACGGCACCTTGCACCTCCTGGAGCCGGCCGGCAGTTTAAGCCCTGATTTTGTCGCCAGCAGCCGCGGCTGGGCCGATTCCTTTGCGCTCAAGAAGCGTTTTCACGATGCCGGTCTGCACAAACGGCAGGCCCCCCGCTCCTACGCCGCCCGGGCCGCCTTCGACGCCATTGAGGAAGCCCGCGTCGAGGCCCTGGGTTCGATCATGATGGCCGGCGTGGCCAAGAATCTATCCTCCCTGCAGGACGAACGCTGTCAGGCCACTGGCCTCGATTCGGCCCGTTCACGCGCAGACGTATCCCTCGCCGCGGCGCTCGAGCTGTTGGTCCGCGAACGGCTGACCGGCGCCCCGCCGCCGGCTTCGGGGGTGGCCGGGCTTGAACTGGTGCGCGAGTGGGTCGAGGCGCGGGCCGGGGCTCATCTCGATGAATTGCCGGAATGCCAGGACGATCAGGCCGCCTTCTCCAGACTGGCCCGGGCCATCCTTGGCGACCTCGATCTGATGGTCGAAGGCGATGAACGCCAAGATAGCGAGGCTGGCGAGGATGATCCCACGGCCAGCGGCGAGGAGCCGGAAGGCGAAGAAACCGGCGGCGATGACCAGGAGGGCGAGGGCAGCGAGGATCAGGAGGCAGCGGACGAAGCGGCGGGCATGGAGGCCGAGGGCCAGCAGTCGATCGAACCCGAGCTGACCGACGACAGCGATCAGGGCCTCAATGCCGATGGCCGCGAAACGCCGCTGCCCTGGCGCCCCAATCGTTTCTCCAGCGATCTGCTGAGCTCGCCCTTCTACAACATCTACACCGATGCTTTCGACCAGCGGATCGGGGCCGAGGAACTGGCCGAGGAGACCGAGCTGGGCCGCCTGCGCCTGCAGCTCGATCGCCAGATGGCTCACCTGCAAAGCGTCGCGGCGCGGCTTGCCAACCGCCTGCAACGACGCCTGATGGCTATCCAGAGCCGCTCGTGGGTGTTCGATCTCGACGAAGGGCTGCTGGACGCCGGCAAGCTGGCCCGCGTGGTTACCAACCCGGCCCATCCGCTGTCGTTCAAGCAGGAGAGCGAGATCGTCTTCCGCGATACGGTGGTCGGCCTGCTGATTGACAATTCGGGCTCGATGCGCGGCCGGCCGATCACGATTGCCGCGATCTCGGCTGATATTCTGGCCCGCACGCTCGAGCGCTGCGGCGTCAAATGCGAGATCCTCGGTTTTACGACCAAAGCCTGGAAGGGCGGTCAGTCGCGCGAGAAATGGCTGGCCGACGGCAAACCGGCCAAGCCCGGGCGGCTCAATGACCTGCGCCATATTATTTACAAGACCGCCGAGACCCCCTGGCGGCGGGCCCGCAAGAACCTCGGGCTGATGCTCAAGGAAGGGATCTTGAAAGAAAATATCGACGGCGAGGCCCTACTGTGGGCCCATAACCGTCTGATCAGGCGGCCCGAGGAGCGGCGCATCCTGATGGTCATTTCGGATGGCGCGCCGGTCGACGATTCGACCCTGTCGAGCAACTCCGCTACCTACCTCGAGGACCACCTGCTTCAGGTAATTAACTGGATCGAGAGCCGCTCGCCGGTCGAACTGGTGGCCATCGGCATCGGCCACGACGTCAACCGCTACTACAGCCGCGCGGTAACTCTGAGTGACGCCGAGGAGTTGGCCGGCACCATGGTCAAGCAGTTGGTCGCTCTGTTCGACGAATCGGACCCCGGAGGGCGCGCCGCCATCACCGCCTCGCCGCGGGTCGCCTGAGAGCCGGCCCAAACAAAAACGCCGCCCCGGAAGGCGGCGGTGCCGGTAACCTGCTGCGGGCGGCCTTAAGTAGCCGCTATTGACCTGGTGATTTGTTTTTTGAAGCGCCGCGCTTTTTTCGACAGCTGGGCGTCCTTGGCCTTGATGAGGAAATTATCGAGGCCGCCGATGTGCTCGACCGAACGCAGGGCCTGGGTCGAAATGCGCAGCGAAATGCTGCGCTCGAGCGACTCGCTCAATAGAGTCGCCTGCACCAGGTTCGGCAAAAACTTCCGGCGGCTCCGGTTGTTGGCGTGGCTGACATTGTTGCCGGATTGCACACCCTTGCCGGTCAATTCGCATACGCGGGACATCGATTTATCCTAGCTTGATATGGCCTCTCAAATCGCTGCGCGGATATACGTCACCGAACCCGGCCCGTCAAGTCCTCGAGACCTCTTTTCGCACCGCCTGATGCGGCCCGGCCCGGAATGCGGCCTTGCAATGATCACGGGGCGGCGGCATCCTGCAACCCCGCGGGGCCCGCGGCCGGCCTCGGACGAGCCGTGAAAGGAAGACATCAGTGAGTGTCGAGGCCTGGAAACTGTCCTTTTCGGAGGGTATCGGACATCCGGTCATCAGCCGCAACGGCGAACCCTGCGCCAGCGTTCTAAAGGGAAATACGAAGCTTAGGCCACAAGTCCGCCTGCTCGCCAATTCGCCCTTCTCCGGTGGCCAAGCAAAGGAGACGCTGGCCGGTTGCGAGGCCTGGCTGAGGTCCGAACTGGAGACTCATTTGGGGCCGCTCTATCGGCTTGATGCGGACCTTGCAGGCGATCCCGGCCAGACGGATGAAGCCTCATTGGGCGGCCTCGCCCGCGGCATCGCTTTTCAATTGGCCGAGCATCTGGGCGTCCTGCCACGGACCACGGTCGAGCGCGAATTGCGCAAAGTCGATCAGGAAGCGCGGCGCGGCCTCAGGCGCCACCACATCCGCATCGGCGCCAGCAACCTTTTTATTCCTGTTCTCCTGAAGCCCGCCGCGACGCGCCTGCGCTTGATGCTGTGGGCGCTCTGGGAGGGCCGCGGGCAGCTGCCCGAGGAACCGGCGGCCGGCATGGTCTGGAGCAAAATGGCAAAACAGGTACCCAAGGATTTCTACCGGGTTGCCGGCTTCCACCCGGCCGGCACCAAGGCCGTCCGGGTCGACATGGTCGAGCGGCTGGCCGACGCCGTGCGGCCGCTTGGCGAAGATCATGCCGCCTTTGAGGTCTCACCGGACATCATGGGCCTGGTCGGATTGAGCGGCCGGGACTTCGCCGCGGTTATGAAAGCGATCGGCTACCGGGCCCGCCGGTTGCCGGCCCTGGAAAAAGCCGACGAGGGAGCTGAGACAACGGCGCAGGCGCGGGTCGAGACAGCGCCAAGGCATCTTTTCCGCTGGGCCCCGGAAGGACCGGGCAAAGACAACGGAGCAACGAGATCAGCCGGCCGGAAGGGCTCGAAAAAGAGGCCCAGGAAGGCCGAGGCCAACCAGCCGCCAGATCCGGATTCGCCCTTTGCCAGCCTCGTGGATCTTAAGAAGATGCTCGAAAAGGGCCAGAAATGAGCCATACCGCGGACCACCAACGGCTTGATCAATGGCTCTGGCAGGCCCGTTTTTTTAAGACCCGGGGCCTGGCCGGCCGCTTCTGCCGGACGCGCCGGGTGCGCCGGAACGGGCGCCTAGTGAACCGGCCAAGCACTTGCATAAGGCCCGGAAACGTGCTCACTTTTCCCCAGGGCCCCCGCATCCGTGTGGTGCGCGTCCTCGGCCTTGCCAAACGGCGCGGTCCGGCCCGCGAAGCCGCGACACTTTACCAAGATTTGTCGCCACCTTCAGACAGTGATCGAGCGACCGTAGGGACCAAAGCCAGCGGCATTACTCGCGATCGCGGCAGCGGCCGGCCGACCAAACGACAGCGCCGAGCCCTCGACAGACTGCGGCGTTCATAAGACAAGGATTGGAGAGTTGTGGTGATCAACCGATTGAAGATCTTCCTTAATCAGCTGGCCGGGGACGACGAGCAGGCAGCGGCCGGCCACCCCTTCGCGGCAAAGGAAATGGCCGCGGCGGTGCTTCTCGTGGAGGCGGCGAGCCTCGACGGCAACATCGGCGAGGCGGAGATGGAAACCATCCGGCGGTTGGTGACCGAGCGCTTCGAGATGAACCGCGAGGAAGCGGATCTTTTGTTTGCCGAGGCGAAGAAGGTGCAGTCCAACTCCAGCCAACTCGTAAGGTTCACCAAGGCGGTTAAAGACCATTACGACGAGGACGAGCGGATCGAGCTTATCGAAATGCTGTGGGAAGTGGTTTACGCCGATCGGGTCCTGCACGAGTATGAATCGAACCTCATGCGCCGCGTCGGCGGCCTGATTTACGTCAGCGACCGCGACCGCGGCCTGGCCGCCAAGCGGGTCCGCCGGCGTCTGGGAATCGACAACCGGTGATCGGCCCTGACTTGCCGCCCGAAACCGCTTGTGAAGCGCGACGGTTTTATGCTTAAAAGGCGCCACGAGATTGCCACTGGCAGGCAGAGTCGTGGACTTGTCTGGCTAGGGAGAAGACCGTGACCTACATCGTGAACGACCAA
Organism: Pseudomonadota bacterium; assembly: GCA_022566895.1. Taxonomy (GTDB): domain Bacteria; phylum Pseudomonadota; class Alphaproteobacteria; order Sphingomonadales; family SMXR01; genus JADFIA01. The sequence continues at coordinate 2,516 of JADFIA010000059.1, read as the reverse complement.
TGCATCAAGTGCAAATACATGGACTGTGTGGAGGTCTGCCCGGTCGACTGTTTCTATGAGGGCGCCAATATGCTGGTGATCAATCCCGACGAATGTATCGACTGCGGGGTCTGCGAGCCCGAATGCCCGGTTGAGGCCATCTTGCCCGATACCGAGGACAACACAGAGAAATGGGTCGAACAGAATGCCAAATATTCAGAAATTTGGCCAAATATCACTCTAAAGGGCGAATCGCCCAAGGACGCCGATGATTTTAAAGGCCAGGACGGCAAGTTCGAGAAATACTTCTCGGAAGCGCCCGGCGAAGGCTGATAATTAAATTTCTTCTAACTCTTATCCGGAATTACTTTTTTGCGTTCAACCTTCATTTGAAGTAATCTTCGCAACCTTCTGCAAAATGATGGCTTTTCGGCCCTATTTATGATATTATTTTACCCGAATTGGGGCTCCACGGAGCCCCTATTGTAGGTTTTGAGGGGAAGACGCCCCGGGTGCGGAAAAGCAGCTAGACCGACAATTTGATAAGGCCATCCACGACGGAGCCTCGCCCCGTTCTGTGGTGGTTTTGACTCCGCAATGCACGAGAAAAGACTGACCAGAGAGAAAGACAGGAAAAGTAGAAGTTATGGCGAAGAAGAAAAAGAGATTGGAGTTTTCGGTTGGTAACTACGTCGTTTACCCCAAGCACGGGGTCGGCCGGATCGTCGAGTTGGAGACCAAGGAGTTCGCCGGTTCGGTGCTCGAGTTGTATGTTATCCGCTTTGAGAAGGAGCGCATGACCCTGAGAGTGCCGACCAACAAGGCGATCGATTCGGGTATGCGCCGGCTGTCGAACCAGGTGACGGTGGAACAGGCCTTTACGACACTTAAGGGCAGGGCCCGGGTCAAGCGGACCATGTGGTCGCGCCGGGCCCAGGAATATGAAGCCAAGATCAATTCGGGCAGCCTGGTCTTGATCGCCGAAGTGGTGCGCGATCTGCACCGCAAGGACGATCAGCCCGAGCAGTCCTATTCGGAACGTCAGATCTATGAAGCGGCGCTTGGCCGCCTGGCCCGCGAGCTGGCGGCGGTCCAAAAGATCGACGAAGCCGAAGCCGTCGGCAAACTGGAAAGCGTACTGCTGGCTGCTTAAGGCCCGGCGAGAACAGAATGCAAGGCCCGGGGGAGCGATCCGCCGGGCCTTAGCATTTCTCGGCCCCGGGTGCGACCAGCGTAATCTGGCCGAGATTGTCAAGATCGATCGCCGGGCCGCCATAATAGTAAATCCAGCCGCGCACTTCGATCACATGGGCACGCAGCTCCTGGGCCAGGTCCAGTTGCTCGGTCCGCCGCTTCCCGCGGCCGGCTTTGAGGCGCAGCGTAAAGTCGCGCCGCCAGTCGGCGCCGAAATTTAAAAAGAGATTTCCCGACACCACCGCGGTCTCGAGGATGCGGCCCTGGACGACCCGCAACTGATCGATCCCGTCCCAGGCGTCGTCGGCGCACAGAACCTTATGGGCCGGGTTCGACCAGATGCCGAGGCCGGCCTCCCTGGCCAGCCGCTCGGCCGCCACCACCGGCGCATATTCGGGCGCGAACAGCGCTCTCGGCGCCACCATCGCCAGACCTTCGCCGGCCAGCACCTCGGCCAGCCAGACCTTTTCCTTAAGGCTCCACAGATTGGCCATGCGGTTGCCGTAACGATCGTCCCGGCTGGCCGGGTAGAGGATCAGTCCGTCGACCGCCAGCTCCTCGATGCGGCGGCTCAGGACCTGGACCGGCGGCCAACGCCCGAGCGATTGGCCGATCGGCGGATAGGGCGCCCGGATGGCCGCGAAGCGCAAGGGCTGGCCCTCTTTCAAGAGCAGCCGCTCGCCGTCGCGGATCGCCAAAAGCTCGACTTCGCCGGCCGCCTCGCCCGGCGGTGGCGGCCGCGGCGCCTTTGCCGTCTCGGATTCCTCTTCCCTCGCCCCCAGCACTGCCGCAGCCAAGAGCATGAGGCCCGAAAGGGTTATCGTGGCAACCCATCGCATGGCTCTCTTGGTAGCCGCTTCTCCGCGCCAGGGAAAGGGGCCGCACCGCGATCAGGATTGCTCTCGCCGGGCGGGTCGTATAAAAAGCGCTTGAGAGCAAGGTCATGGCCCCGTAGCTCAGTCGGATAGAGCGACAGATTCCTAATCTGTAGGTCGTGGGTTCGAATCCCGCCGGGGTCACCAATACTTCCAGCGTTTCGCCAAGAAAAGAGAAATCGTAATAGGGTCCGTAAAGGGTTCATGAAAGCTTTGGTACTAAGCCTAATTTGGGGTGGCAAAAGCGACGTGTGCGTCGGGTTTCATGGGTGATTCTATTCTTCAAAAAGTTCTGGCGAGGACTTCAGCTTCTGCACGGTCTTTCGTGCCAAGCGCTTGGCGCGGGCATGATTGTTCTTCATCGCCACACTCACACCGGTCAGACTGAGAACCAAATGCCTTTCGTCGGGACGCGCTTCCACATACCCGGCCAAGATCAGCCTCAACCAAGTGGTTGGATCTATATGC
>JADFIA010000058.1 GCA_022566895.1 Pseudomonadota bacterium | reverse complement strand
GGCCGTGGATAAATTTTCTCGCCTTCCCGTTTCTGCTGGCCGCCCTGAGCGCCGCTGTAGCGGCATTTGAGCCCGGCGAGAGTTGGCCGGTTGCAGCCGGATACGGCGGTATGCTGGGCGCCGCACTTGCTGGTTTTGTCGATCGCACTGTCCTAGCGATTTTTGGTACCTATCCACCAGCCTGGTCGGTGGGGCTTATTTTTCTGGTCATCAGCAGCATATTTGCACGTTTTGCCCTCGGACTGGCGGCCGAAGAATGGCGGTTCCTGGGCTCCAGGTTATGGGAAGGGACCAAGGTTTTGGGCCGTCTGCCGCGAGGCATTTTTGATTTGGCGTTCCGTCGCGGTAGCAACGAGCCGGCGGAAGTGCTGGCGCGGAAACCGGGACGCCGGGCCAAGCAGGTTGCCGCCGAGAAGAAAAAGGGGGAGCGACCACGTCGTTCCAAGGCCAAGATTGCGAGCCGTGCCAAGACCAAGACCGGCGAGCGGGCAAGCCGCGAGCGTCAGCCATCATTGAACCTTGGCGAAGCCACCAAGGAGTTTCAGCTACCAACGCTCGATCTTTTGGCCGAGCCGGACCGGCCGGGTGGGCGGGCCAAACTGAATAAGGAATCCCTGGAGCAGAACGCACGGCTTCTGGAAAGCGTTCTCGACGATTTCGGTATTAAAGGCGAGATTGTCAATGTGCGGCCGGGCCCGGTTGTGACCCTCTACGAACTGGAACCGGCGCCGGGCACCAAGTCTTCACGGGTGATTTCGCTAGCCGACGACATCGCGCGATCGATGAGCGCCGTTTCGGCGCGCGTGGCCGTGGTCCCCGGGCGCAATGTGATCGGCATCGAATTGCCCAATTCACACCGCGAGATCGTTTTCCTGCGCGAAATTTTGTCCTCGACGGCCTATGAAAAGGCAGACGGGCGATTGCCGTTGGTGCTGGGAAAGGACATTGGCGGCGCTCCGGTTATCATTGATTTGGCGGCCATGCCTCATATTCTCGTCGCCGGAACAACCGGATCAGGTAAATCCGTTGGCTTGAATGCGATGATTCTATCGCTCCTTTACCGATTTACGCCGCATGAGTGCCGTCTCATACTGGTCGATCCCAAGATGCTTGAATTGTCGGTATATGAAGGCATCCCGCATCTTCTAACGCCGGTTGTGACCGAAGCCAAAAAGGCCGTGGTGGCGCTGAAGTGGGCGGTCCGGGAAATGGAAGAGCGCTACCGCGTCATGTCCAAGCTCGGTGTGCGGAATCTGACGGCCTACAACCAGAAAGTCTCCGGCGCCAAAGCCACCGGCAAGACTTTGACCCGCGTCGTCCAGACCGGTTTCGACCGCGAGTCCGGCGAGCCGATCATGGAGCGCCTGGAGTTTGACTTCGAACCCTTGCCCCTCGTGGTCATCGTCATCGACGAGATGGCGGATTTGATGCTGGTCGCCGGTAAGGACGTTGAGGCGACCGTTCAGCGTCTGTCGCAGATGGCGCGGGCCGCCGGTATTCATCTGATCATGGCCACCCAGAGGCCCAGCGTCGATGTGATTACCGGCACCATCAAGGCCAATTTTCCGACCCGGGTAGCTTTCCAAGTCACATCGAAGATCGACAGTCGCACTATCCTTGGGAATCAGGGCGCCGAACAACTTTTGGGGCAGGGCGATATGCTCTATATGTCGGCCGGTAACCGGGTTATGCGAGTGCATGGACCCTTCGTCTCTACCCAGGAAGTCGAACGGGTTGCCACAGCATTAAGACTGAATGGTGTGCCGGAATATCTCGAGGAGGTCACCGAAGAGCCTGAAGGCGGCTTCGATTCTCCTTTTATTCCGGGCGGTGGCGGCATTAGCGAGCTTTATAATCAGGCGGTCGAAATTGTCCTCAGGGACCGCAAGGCTTCGACAAGCTACATTCAAAGACGCCTTAAAATTGGCTATAACCGCGCCGCTACGCTGATTGAGGAAATGGAGGACAACGGTGTCATTTCGGCACCCAACCATGTTGGAAGGCGCGAGATTCTCGTCCCGCTTGGTGAAGATTGACCCGAGATTTGGTTCATGGGTGGTTCAGGTGCCCGCGGCCAAACTTTGGTCAAATTGAGCCGATATTGAAGGTTTTGGGACCATGAAACAATCATCTGCAAAACAAGTTCCCTATTTGAGCCGTGGCACCGGCCTGGCGCTGGCGTTGCTATGGAGCGTCGGCACCGTGGCTGCCAACTCGCAGGAGATCGAGACAATCGAGGTCGAGGGCCCAGTCAACCCCGCGGCGCAGCAGCTTGAGGCGATCGAAAGCTATCTGAACTCGATAATCTCATTGAAGGCCCGATTCATTCAGGATGGACCGGACGGCAAGAGGGTCCAGGGCACCTTCTATCTCGAACGGCCGGGCCGGGTGCGCTTCGAGTACGAAGAGGGGGTTCCTTACTTGATTGTTTCCGACGGCAAGACGCTCAATCTGATTGACTACGACGTCGGGCAGATCACCCGTTGGCCGATTAAGGATACGCCGTTGGCTCTTCTGGTTGCCGAGAGGATCGATTTGAGCCGCGACGTGTTATTGGAGGAAATCGCCCCGGGCGGTCTGGCCAATCTTGTTGCCATCACGGCCCGCGATCCGAAAAAGCCCACTCAAGGTACCCTGACCCTGACCTTCGAGCAGCTAGCAAGTCCAGCCGGTGAGCCGCCGCGCCTGATCCTCCGCGGCTGGCGCGTCATCGATGCTCAGGGCGGCTTGACGACCGTCAGACTTCTTGAAAACGAGACCAATATCGCGATGGACCCGGTGCTGTGGTCGTTCAAGGATCCGCGCGGCAAACGCGTTGGTCGGCGGCCCCGCCGATAACTTTCTCCGGCTCTCTTGTGCAAAACACTTTCAATGGCCTTGAAGAATAGTCATCCAGCAACTGGCTTGCCTTTTTTGAGGATCTGGACGAGGTGCCAGGGCGATCAGGGAGACGTTGATCGCCAGGGATTGGGCTGGGCTCGCCGCCGATCAGGGTCAGATAAATTATTGGGTTGCTAATCGCTATGTGGCACTTGAATTGCGAGAGTGCCGCCCCATCTAGTGATCCGAGTGGTCTCGGTCGCAATTTGCCGGGCTTTGCCCCCCTTGTTCCGGCATGACCTTTGATCACTCAAAGCGTGACGAACGCTGCAGGCGCCCGGTCAACCCCCCCCTTTTTTTGACCGGGCGCCTTGTTTTTTTGCCCGGGACACTTGAAGATCGACTCGATAGTCGAGAGGAGTGTGCATTTGAACCCCGGTCGCGGCCGCAGATCGATCCGGATTGCTTGCTGGAACGTAAATTCGGTGCGCGCAAGACTGCCGTCGATCGAGCGCTTCGTGAAAACAACCAATCCGGATGTGCTGTGCCTTCAAGAGACCAAAGTCGAAGACAGCAGCTTCCCGCTCGATTTCTTTGCCAAGCAGGGCTTTACGAGCGCCCTTTTAAGGGGCCAGCGGGCCTATCATGGCGTCGCCATACTATCCCGCTTTGATCTTGGCTCGGGCCAGACAAATGACTGGTGCGGCAGGGGGGATGCCCGCCACATCACCGGACGACTGCCGGGTGGCGTCATCCTCCATAATTTCTATGTTCCGGCCGGCGGCGATGTCGCCGATCCGCAGATCAACGATAAGTTTGCCCACAAGCTCGATTTTTTGGATGAGATGATCGAATGGTCCAGCAGCCTTGACGGGCCGGCGATACTGCTCGGGGATCTAAATGTGGCGCCCAGCGAAGACGATGTCTGGTCAGCCAAGGCGCTGCGCAATGTGGTCAGTTTTACCGAACCGGAGCGCCGCCGGCTGCAAAAAATGCTGGACGGTCACGCTTGGGTCGATACCCACCGCCTGTTTTCTCCCAGACCGCAAAAGCTTTACTCCTGGTGGTCGTACCGCTCACCCGACTGGACGGCCTCCAACCGTGGTCGAAGGCTCGATCACGTTTGGGTCAGCCCGCAGTTGGCTAAACAGACGACGAATGCCGAAATCTGGACCGAGGCCAGGGGTTGGGATCGGCCATCCGACCACGCGCCGTTGCTGCTCGATATCAGGCTCTAGCTGATTTGGGGGGATGATGCGCCCTTCAGATACCACCGCTGACGTTAAGCAGATAACCGCCGGGCTTGGTCAGCAGAATCTTGGCGTTCGAAGGATCCTCCTCGATCTTCTGGCGCAACCGATACACATGGGTCTCAAGCGTATGTGTAGTGACGCCTGCGTTATAGCCCCAGACCTCGTTTAAGAGCTGATCGCGGCTGACGGCCTTTTCGCCGATCCGATAGAGATATTTGAGGATTGCGGTTTCTTTCTCGGTCAGTCGCACTTTTTGGCCGCTGTCTTCCTGGATCAACAGCTTGGCGCTTGGCTTAAAGGTATAGGGCCCAATCGTAAAGATGGCGTCTTCGCTTTGTTCGTGTTGGCGCAATTGGGCCCGGATACGGGCCAGAAGCACACCGAATTTGAACGGCTTGACAACATAGTCGTTGGCACCAGATTCCAGCCCCAAAATTGTGTCGGCGTCGGTATCGGCACCGGTCAGCATAATCATCGGGATCTTAATGCCGGCGCGGCGGGCGATCCGGCACAGTTCACGTCCGTCCAGGTCCGGCAGGCCGACATCCAGCAGCACAATATCAAAATTTGATTCTTTCAGGATCGCGAGGGCGTCCTTCCCGTTCGCCGCTTCTGTGGTTTCAAATTCGTCGTGCAGACGTAATCGCTCGGAAAGCGACTCCCGCAAATCGTCATCGTCGTCAACCAACAGAACCTTTTTTGCCATATTCATAGCCGCCGCTTTCCCCTATGTTGGGATGCTGATCCAAACGCCCGTGCTGTTACGCTTTGGCCGATTCAGAGCGGCGCGTGTGGCGTTGGGGCCAGACAATTGGTGCGACAATATTAAAGCATTAGTCGGACAATTGAAAAGGGATTGAGTACGCGCAAATGGCGCCTCATGGCAAAAATCAAGCGGCCGATCGACATTTTCGTGATCACGGCAAGTGGCTCGGCGTGGCCCGGGCGATCGACGATCTGCGACGCGGCTTGCCTGTCAAATTGCGGCACGGAGAGGATGTCGAGCTGGCTTGCGCCATAGAGACAGTAGGCCAGACCTCATTTTCTGAGCTATTTGAGGGCTCTGCCGCCAGGACCCGAATTCTCATCTCTGCCAACCGAGCCCGAACTCTGCATATCCCGGATAAGGGACGACAGGCGGTCGCCCTGACTTTTGATCAAAACTTCGGGATTGACGATCTGCGGGCGCTGGCCGACCCGACCGAGGATTTATTGCGGCCCTTGAGCGGCCCCTACCAGCGGACAAAACATGAAGAGACTGAAATTGACCGCGCTGCCCTGAGGCTTTGCAAGCTGGCGCGTCTCCTGCCCGCAGCGCTTGTCGCCACACCCGGAAATGGTTCCGATGCCGGCGGCCTTGAGGGATCCCTTCTCGAAGTCTTGGCCGAGGCGGTCGATGCTTTTCCGGAAGACGAGGCGGCGTCCTTAAGAGAGGTTGCCCGGGCCACGGTTCCTCTTGAAGGAGCCGAAGACGCAAAGATTGTCATTTTCAGGCCGGAATTGGGCGGAGCCGAGCATCTAGCCCTCTTGATCGGCACTTTCGAGCCTGACGATGCGGTCCTGACACGAGTTCACAGCGCCTGCCTGACGGGAGATATATTGGGTTCGCTTAAATGCGACTGCGGTCAGCAGCTGCGGGGGGCCCTCAAGACCATCAGCGAAGCTGGGGGCGGTATTCTTCTTTACTTGGCACAAGAAGGCCGCGGTATTGGACTCGCCGCAAAGATCAAAGCCTATTCTCTACAGGATCAGGGGTTCGATACACTGGAGGCCAATTTACGGCTGGGTTTCGAAGCGGACGAGCGGCTGTTCGCCCCGGCCGCCAAAATACTCGAACAGCTCGGCGTGTGGCGGGTGCGGCTTTTAACCAATAATCCTGAAAAGGTCGCGGCGCTCGAGGCGCTGGGGATCGAGGTTGGAGAAATGGTCGGCCACGCCTTTCCGCCAAATCCTCACAATGAGGATTATTTGCGTACCAAGCGAGAAAAGGCCGGGCATCATCTATGAGTCGGTTGGCCCTTTATTTATGAGTCGGACGGGTACTTATCAGGTTTCTGACCGCGGCCCGAAGATCGCGGTGCCGATCCGTACGTAATGGGCTCCCGCTCGGGCTGCGATTTCAAAATCGTCGGACATGCCCATGCTTAACCTCGAAATTTCGTATTTCGCGGCCAAATGTCTGAGCTCGGCAAAATGGGGCGCAGGATCCTGACCGAATGGCGGAAGGCACATCAGGCCTTCAATTTCAAGCCCCAGTTCGCCGCGGCAAAGCATCACCAATCCCCCAAGCTCGTCTGGCAATACGCCTCCCTTTTGCGGCTCGGCTCCTGTGTTGACCTGAATGAAAAGCCGACGTCTCCGACCTGACCTTTCCATCTCCCGAGCCAACGCACGGGCCAATTTCGGCCGATCGAGAGTCTCAATAACATCGAACAGGGCGATCGCTTCCTTGACCTTGTTGGTCTGCAGTCTGCCTATCAAATGAAGTTCAATGTCTGAAAAGCGTTCTTGGCGCTCCGGCCATCTTTCTTTGGCCTCCTGAACCCGGTTCTCACCGAAGCAGCGCGCGCCGGCGATCAGCGCGGCGTCAATCTTTTCGTTCGCCTGGCGCTTTGTGACGGCAACGATTCGGCATGCCTTCGGCGGGCGCCCGGCGACTTCGAGCGCTTGTTCAAGGCGTTTTTTGGCGGACGCCAAATTTGCCTCGATGTTTGATGAATTTCCGCTCATATCTCGCGGCTCAATGGTTGATGTGCTCCACTGCATCACTATGCTCTGAGAAATATCGGTGCAAAGTAACTTTTGCGCAAGGAAAGGTGTAACTGTGGGGTCTGGACAAGCGGCAAAGAATCGAGAAAGTGGGGGCGTCCAAAAGCATCTACCGCCGGCTCTGTTCTTGACCGACCAAGACCGGTGCGAAGATCCAGTCGCTGTGGCCAGCCGGCTTCCTCCTGGTACCGGGGTCATCCTGCGCGATTACGGGTATCCGAAAAGGGGTGAGCTCGCCCAGAGTTTGGCGGTAATTTGTAGGCAACGCAATCTTGTGTTTCTGGTCGGGGGCGACCCGCGACTGGCCGGCGCCGTCGGCGCGCGGGGCCTGCATCTTCCGGAGCGGCTTATCGATCGGTTTGACTTCGACGAACTCGGTCCTGGGATGCTCCTAACCGTAGCGGCGCATTCGCGGGAAGCCATGATGCGTGCGGCAGAGATCGGGGCGGACGCAATATTATTGTCGCCAGTCTTTCGAACCGTCTCGCATCCGCACATCGAGCCTTTGGGTCTGCACCGGTTTGCAGCCTTGCTGCAAGAGTCGAAAGTGCCCGTTTACGCACTGGGCGGCCTGACAACAAAGAACATTCGAGTCTTGCCGAACGACGACCGGCTGGTCGGCTACGCCGGCATCAGCATTTTTATGCCTGAAGAATAGAGCTAAAAGGTCAGCCGAGTACCCAAGAAAAAGACTTGGTCGAGCGAGCTGCGGTCGGCTTCAAATACGTAACCCTTGCCGTAGCCAATGAGGCGGAAGCCACCGGTTAGATCCAAAGCCGGCCCGAATCGATAGGAGGCGCCGATCTGCAGCGAGTAATAATTCAGGTCGTCGGCCCCAAATCCCCTTTGCAGCCCGGCCAGTTTGCGCCGGTATTCACCGACCAGAATATTGGTGTAAAAGCGACGCCCCTCGTAGAAAAGCCCAAGATCGTAACCGCTGTAGCCATCTTCAAGCAGGCTGTCCTGGCCCCGCAGGCCGGCTTCCACCCCAAACCCTGCATAGCCGATATTCAGCCCGAACTCATAGGATTGTCGGCTCAAGGCCTGGCTGAAGGTCGGGTTTTTCACAAGACCCGGGAGGTCTATTTCGCTGATTGAAATATTTGACGAAACCGAAACACCGAATTTCGGCTGCTGTCCCAACACCGATTGTTGAACGCCATAACTCAAGCTGAATTCCGCGGCTGCACTGCGGGGCGTGAATCCCCTCAGTACCCAGGATTCGCCGGGCGACAACCGCAACGTCGAGGCGGCTCCGCTCTGGCGTGGCGTAAAAGCGGAGGTCGCCTCGAACAGCCAGCGCGACTTAAACTGAAAGCCACCGTCCGGCATCTCGTCGGCCCGAAAATAGAGGAAACCGGGTTTCTTTTCGCCCGAGCGGTCCTTGAACGAGACCCCGCTACCAAGATCAATTCTTGCTGTTTGGATGCTGCTCAGATAAGCCTGTGCGCTGCCGATTAGTGAATCCTGTTCGGTCAAAACAAGGTTTTCGTCCGTCTCGTCGGGATCCGCAAGTGCCGGAATCGAAACCGCTGCCAAAAAGACACTTGCTACCAATAGGATAGGAGCTTGGCGTTTCATACGTTTGCTCACGGACATTTTTTCGCACTTCGACAAAAATGAACACACCTCTCTACACTTGACGTATATCACCGACTGTCTCAAATTCAAAATCCCAAGCAACCCTATTTGTGTCCAGCCGACGGAAATTTGAGGTCACAGCCGCCAGACTGTTGTGGCGGAGACACACTTTTGCCAATGAAAGGGCTGGTTTTCACTTCTTGCGGCGGTTATAAAGCGTTAAAATCGGCTCCGGCCGAAGTGATTGCTGTTCGAATCGACTCGCGCAAATAGACAATCCAAACCGCGACTCGGGCGCTAGTCAGGAACGAA
>JADFIA010000057.1 GCA_022566895.1 Pseudomonadota bacterium | reverse complement strand
CTATCTTGAGCAGGGCGGCAACTATATTGTAGCCTCCAAGACGCTGATACAATGCTTTCTAATCACTCTCACCCACGTCGGGTTGATCAGAGTTCCAGACGGTTGCCACTGCTTTCCATGTACCGTCAGGCGTTTTCGTCCAGGCATTGCCATACTTGCCTGTTGAGGTTACAGGAACGCCTTCCGGGCCGATTACAGTAATTTCATAAGTACCAAACGTGTATGCCATGTCTCCAGCGCTGGATACCTCGATAAGATCCGGCTGCCATCGAGCGGACGAACCGCTAGGAAAAAACTGTTGCATGTATTCGCCGATTGCCTCCTTGCCCCTGACGATGGGGTCATCAGGTGGATAAAGCACGGCATCTTCCGTCACGAACGAGACCCAGCCCTCGGCACCGGTGGCAGCGGTCGCTTTTTCCCATTCCCTATCCATTTCTCGGACAGCATTCTTTTCCGCTTCGACATCCACTTGCGGCGCACACGCCGTTGCGGCAAGCGCCAACAAACTCGCGAAAATCAAAAGATACCTCTTCATATCGCACTCCATGGTTCGTCTTCTGCGTCGGCTCGGAGCAGACTCAGCCTACTTACAAAGCTACACCCGCAGCACGGCACTGGCGAATTGTTTCGCACCGATATGTTAGTACAGATGAAAAAACCGATTGAACATGCGCCTTTATATGACGCCAGCCAATCATGTAATTAAAGGGTGCGGCTACGCTGCGCGTGCAATGATAGCTGGGAAGACATTCCCAGCAACTGATCGCCGACGTTTCATACGGTCAGGAGCGTCGCGAATGCCCAGTCGCATATACTTCAATGTCCGCTTTGGGTCAAAAGCGGACTCTTTTGACACGCACGGGGCAACACAGAAAAGCGTCTGCTTTTGAGTCAACTCGGGCATTTTGGCTCGTTTCGGCAAGACAAGCGAACGATTAAGAGGAACTACCAAAACCGGCTCAGTAGCCGTGGTAGTTTGGTCGTTTCCCAGATGCGAATGGACGGCGGCGGTACAGCCCCACCTCGGAAAGTCATGGCCGCAACAACATAAAAACCTGCGGCGGCGAGGACGACAGTTGTGAAGCCGAACTCGATGGCCAGCAGGGTTGCCAATGCGGCGCTGATCACCGAGGCGCAACCATTGATGCCCCAGGCCCAGGGCACTAGATGCGCCGCCCGCGCGTCCAGCGCCGCAAGCCCCAAAGGAAACGGAAAGCCCATGGCAAAGGCCAGCGGCGCGATCAGGGCCACGGCGAACAAAACCCGGAGCCACGCCACACCCGCACCGACCGCCGTTGCAGGCAGGGCCGGAAACAGAGCAAGATAGGCGAGCGCCAGTGCGATTAATGCTGCCACCGCCAAACGCAGGCTGAACACCGCGCCAAGTCGCGCTGCCAGCCATGCAGAGGTGCGACTGCCCGCTCCGGCGAAAATCAGAAACGCGCTCAGCACCACCGCGACTGCATACAAGGGATGGCCCAGATAGAGCGTAAAACGCTGCATGAAGGCGATCTCCAGAAACAGGAAGCCAAACCCCAAGGCAGCAAAATAAATCAAGGTCCTGAGCCGTGCGCCGCCCGCAGCTGGTGCTCTCGACAGTGTCTTCAAGGGTAGCAGGATGAGCAAGACGCTGGCGATCACTGCTTGGGCCAGGGTTGCCCACAGCACCACATAGCCCCATTCGATCAGTGTCGCCCGACCCGGCCCGGTCGCCGACAGAATCGTCTTGAGCTGGCCGAGTTTCAGGGTGTGAAAGAAATACGGCCGGTCGTCTGTGGTCGGCGAGATGTCATATGCGTAGGCCTTCGTAAAGGCCGCCGCCTCCGGGCCCAGCAGCGCCACCGCCGCTTCGTAGAGGAAGGGGCGGGCCAGTACGTTGCGCTTATTCACCTCGGCATCGGAGATGCCATCGAAAAAGACAGGGTCGAAACCGCGCCGATCAGCAAAGGCGCGGACCCGCCCGATGGCCTCGGCCGGGATGGGGTCGTTTGCCACCAGCAACGTCACCGTGTCCCAGCTGCGGATCAGAGCCAGCCGCTTGCCGGGCCGCTTTACGCCCTGCGCTTTCAGGGCCGCGACCGCGGTGGCGAATAGGCGTACGTTGTCGCGCGGCGGATTCTTGAGCCAGCGGGTGATCGAAATCAGACCTGCCGGTTTCAGGCGCCGCAGCATCGCCGCGATCGCCTCGACCGTATAGAGCGTGCTTTCATTCAGGGCGTAGAGGCCGGCGGCGGCGGCGGCAAACGAATCCAACAGTGAAATCTGAATCAGGTCGTATTGCTTCCGGCTGTGGGCAAGGAAGGCGCGCGCCTCCGCCACATGCAACTGGACCTCGGGCCGATCGTAAAGGTTGCCGGAGAAGTCGCCATAGCGTCCCCTGACCAGTTCGGCGATACGGCTGTTGAGTTCGACCGCATCGACACGCTTTGCCCCATGGTAAAGGGCGCGCAGTACGTCGGCCCCGCCGCCGGCGCCCAGCACCAGCACCTCCGGTGCCACCAACAGGTGGTAAGGTAGGGCCGCGATCTGCTGATCGAGGAAAGCGAGGGGGGCGGTATCGCCGTCGAAGCGGGTGATCGCGGTCAGTGCATCGCCGTCAATGAAGAGCCCGACCTGGTCCGGGATCGGCATTGTCGCGGCCAAGCTAAGCCCCGGCGCATGGCGCAGCGGCACTTCCCGCGCTTCCACAACACTGACGTGGCCGAGTGGGCTCGGGCGGTCCGCCACCAAAGCCATGCCCGGTAGAGCCAAAGTCTGCGGCAGGCCCTTATATGGCGAGATCCGCGGTTCCAGCCAGGGGGCCGGCCATGGTAACGCCAGCGCAATCCCAACCAGCAGCACGCCGATTGCCGGCATAACGCGTCTCGGCTTTCGCAGCAAAATCAACGCTGCGGCCACCAGGCCAGCAGCGGCGACCAGCTTCAGGCACTGCTCTGGCGGCAGCCAGAACATCGCCGCGATAATCGCCGGCGCGCCGGTGCCAGCACCAAGCAAATCGGCGAAATAGACCTTACCCACGCCTTGGCCGGCCTGACTCAAGGCGAGGCCGATTGCAGTGGCGGCACAAAGGAAAGGGAGCGCCAGACAAAGATAGATTGCCGCCAACCAGGCCAGTTGAGCCATATCCCAGTATATCTCTAGAGGATTGAACGGTAGGATCTGGGCCAGCGCGAAGGAGGCCACTGTCAGGAGCGTAAAGCCGGCACAGCAGGTCGCGATGACCAGGCGGAACCGTCGCAGCAGCCATTCCCTGGCGAATGCAATGATGCTGCCACTGATGCCATAGCCAAGCAGCGCTAGGCTAATGATCATGTAGGCGAAATGATGCCAGGCGACAATCGAGAATAGCCGCATCAACAGGATTTCACAGGCGATCGCCGCAGCTGACAGTACAAATACCGCAGCCAGCAGCATCGTCTAGGGCTTCCGAGTTCGCGTAACGGGAACAAAAGCGACAGGCAGCAGGCGCCTTGTCGTCACCTTACCGTCGGAGGCCTTGCTCACCAGGACCAGTTGTTGAGCCATGAACTTTGGCCCGACCGGAATGATCATGCGCCCGCCGGGTTTGAGTTGGGCGATTAGCGGCGGCGGGATGTGGCTCGCCGCAGCGGTGATAATGATACCGTCGAAGGGGGCATTCTCGGGATCGCCGTAATAACCGTCGGCCCAACGCACGGTAACGTGCGAATAATTCAGCTCTCTCAGCCGCGCTTTGGCTTCATCTGCCAGGTCTTTGATGATTTCCACGGTCTGCACCCGAACGCCAAGCGCCGCCAGTACAGCGGCCTGGTAGCCCGACCCGGTGCCCATCTCGAACACCGTATCACCCTTCTCAAGTTCCAGCAGGTCGGTCATCAGGGCGACCATATAGGGCTGGGAAATGGTCTGACCGTGGCCGATCGGCAGCGGGCGGTTCTCATAGGCCAGGGACCTGCGCACCCGGGGCACGAACTTATGCCGTTTTACCTGTCCCATGGCCGCCAAAACCTTGATGCTGATAGGGTGCTTCTTGCCGGCGATCGGCGTTATTTGTGCCATCGCCTTGACGGTACGGATCATTCGGCTGTGCGCATCCGCGATGTCGTCGGCCAGCACTGGCGCATCGGTACCTAACACCAGCCACACCGCAGGCCAAAGCAAGATCATCAGATGTTTCATGGCATCCCATCCATCGTTCGCCGAGCAGCATTCTCACGAAAGAGTATAGCACGACAGCTCGATTGGCGGTGACGGTGTGCTATCCCACGTCGACACGGATCGCGGTGGCATGTATTTACGGGGTACGGCCGAGGCGGAGGGAGAACCAGACGAAGTCAACAGGCAGCCCGACAATGTCCGCTTATGGCTAAAAGCGGACTCTTTCGCAGCTCGACTTTTGGCTTAATGAATTTCGCGGCACGATTCTTCAAGGCGACATTTCATCCGCTCGGGTACACTACGCCCAAAATATCACCACCGACTCTGTACGCGCCCGGTGGCACCCCCATCGCGGCAAAATCAGGGACAGAGGCGAAACGCCTGGGGGAATTTTAGGGAAACGTTTGCAGTATATGGCGACGAATTGTTGAGCAGACTCTCGGCGGTGCGAGAGAGATAAGGCGCTGCTGGTCTGCGGGGACGGCCACTTGAAGCCGGATCATATTAGGACTAAATAAGGGGCACGAAAGAGAAACGATGACAGGCGTTAGGTTAAATAAGTTCGACCGTGTTGTGCACTACATATGCGACCGTTGCGATGATACATCGAAACTTGGCTCAACCAAGCTGAACAAAATTCTTTGGTATATCGACTCGTTCTCATATCGCTTGCACGGAGAGACGGTCACCGGTGAAACTCATTATGTGAAGCGGCGATTCGGGCCGGTTCCGCGGAGGATACTTGCGTCCTTGGAAAGGCTGCAAAGAACCGGTCGGCTACACGTTAGGGAGGTTGAAGTATTCGGACACCCCAAGAGGGAGTTTGTGTCCTTGAAAGATGCCGGCGCGTATCGATTCACAGAACACGCACACGAGATTATGGACGCCGTTATTAAAGTTGTCTGCGCCGATCATACCGCCATGTCGATAAGCGATCTTTCGCATGACATAATTTGGGAGTCGGCCGAGCTTGGCGAGCATATCCCGATTTATGCGGTATTGGCAGCGGTGCCAGGAGCACTAACTCATAAGGATGAGCGCTGGGCGGACGGAAAAATAAAAGAGCACCTTAACCAGCTTGCAGCATAGGAGCAGTCGTGAGTGGGTGGATCCACGCCCGCGAAATTGTTGAAGAGCAGTCTGTTTCGGGGGCGGTAGATGAATATTCAAAGCAATATGCGCGGTTTGATAAGGTTTATTTGGCATTAACGTGGCTCTTGGCGAGAAGGTGTCACAACCTACCTGGCCGTCGCCCTCGCGAGGTGGACGGCGTTCAATATTATTTGTACAAAATGCAGGGTGACCCGATGGCAGATACGCCCGATATTGTTATTTTGTACACTTTCAACGACCAGCAGGTGAATATCATCGCAGTCGAAGCCCAAGAATGCGACGAAAACTCAGAGTAAAGCGTTCAAGAAGACCGCCCGCGACTTCGAATGCGACGAATCCGAGGAACGCTTTGACGAGGCCTTGAGGCAGGTTTCAAAGAAAAAGGGCAAGCCCGCCGAAGATTCCACCTGAGGCCGCCAATTGCAGTTTACCCCTCATTGTGGTATATATGTTTTGTCGGGTCACCCGCCCGACGTGCATCTTGTCTAACCAATAATAGGGCGGCCAATCTCCTCTTGCAGCCGCCCTATTCTTTTGACATCCACACAACAAAGCGTCTCGCGTGTTGCTGGTGCGGCTTGTACAAGAAAGATGGCTGGACACCTGTTTACAGTTCCGGGATGAAAGGCCTTAGCATCAACAATCTGTGAATTCTGGACGTTTCGGCTTTACCCTGTACGGGCTACAGGCCCTAGGTTGGCAGGGTGCAATCGAGCATGACCAGAACGCCTATCTGGACAAGACCGAGAGGGCACTGAGGGCTGAGGTCACGGCGGAATAATGCCGGCGCGCCCCTGATTGCAACCCAAGATTCTCCCACAATCCTCCGCTGCGGCGCGAATTTATTAGCCTTGGCTCTTGGGCATCGGGCTATCAGGGGCTTCGGCCCCCTTTTCCTTTGGCGGCGATTCGCGACGGCCTGGGGCAACGCAAAGAAAAAGGGCCGGGTGGAAACCACCCGGCCTGAGTCACGACAGCGAGGATTGTGCGATTGTGCAAATGACAATCGCAGAGGAGGTTAGCTCGCCAAGAAGGCGAGCTCAATCGACCCATCCTCAACACACAGGAGACCATCTCACGCCACAACAATCAAGACCTTCGCGCATGTTTGGCAGTCACAAATTTTTAAAGTTAACGACAGATGAGAATTCCGGGCACTAAGCCGATATAGGCAAAAGGGGTGCTTGGCGCTGACTGTTTGGCGCCGGGGGCGGAACCGGTTGATGAAGTTGTCCGGAAAACATGTTTGCTAAATCAGGGGCAGTACAGTCAGGTACCGTCGGTGCCGCTTCTCCATTGCCAGGGCGGCCGCAATTCAAATTAGCGGGAACCGCTTCTTTCATCTTCTTGGGGTGGGGCAATCCCAGGTTCTTCATGTAACCGGCGAAGTCTTCCTCGCGCTTACCATCGGGAACTATGTTTTGTGTGCAAAGGCTGCTCTTGATCTGCTAGATAGGAACAAGTGCATGAAGCGCGCAAAGCGGTTCAAAAGAATGGCTTTTCTCGAACATGAACGAACTAAGGAGCACAGAAGCTGATGCCGTGGCAAAACAATGGAGGCCGCCCTGGCGGTGACGACCGAAACCCTTGGGGCGGTGGGCCCCCGGGAGGCGGCCCGCAGCCGCCGAATATCGATGATCTGATCAAGAAGGGTCAGCAGCAAATCAGAAACCTATTGCCGGGCGGGGTTAAAGGTCCGTTTGGTCTGGTCCTGCTGCTGTTTTTGTTGGTGATTCTCTTTATGGCCAGCTCCTATACCGTCCAGCCCGACCAGCAAGGGGTCGTCATGCGGTTTGGAAAATGGGTGCGCAGCGAAGCACCGGGATTTCATTTGAAGCTCCCCTATCCGATCGAGTCCGTGATCCGGCCTCGGGTGACAATATTAAACCGGATCGATATCGGTTTCAGCACCGAGGCCCGAACGGAAAGGATCGTTCGCGGCGGCCGGTTCTTACAGGAAAGCCTGATGCTGACCGGCGACGAAAATATTGTCGATGTCGCGTTTACGGTTTTTTGGAAAATCGAAAATGCCGGTAAATTCCTGTTCAACATTCAGGATCCACAGGAAATTACAATCAAGGCGGTGGCCGAAAGCGTGATGCGCGAAATTGTCGGGCGGACGGCGATTCAATCGGTTCTGACCGAGGGCCGCTCGGCCATCGAAAATGAAGCCAAAGAACTCCTGCAAAGTGTTCTTAACAGCTACGATGCGGGGGTTTTGATCGACAATATTAAACTTGAGCAGGTCGATCCGCCGGCCCAGGTCATCGAGGCCTTTCAAGACGTTCAGAAAGCGGAAGCGGACAGACAACGGTTTCGAAATGAGGCCGATGCCTACGCCAACAGCATCATTCCGGAGGCCCGCGGGAACGCAAACCGGATGATCCAGGAAGCTGAAGCCTATAAAGAGCAGGTTGTGAACAAAGCCAAGGGCGATGCGGCTCGTTTCCTGTCGGTTTACAAGGAATATGCCCAAGCAAAGGACGTCACCCGGAAGCGGATTTATCTCGAGACCATGGAAAGCATTTTGGCAGGAATGAACAAGATTATCATCGACAGCAAGAACAGCAGCGGTGTGATTCCCTACCTGCCATTACCAGAAATTAACACGCGTCGTCGCGGTGAGCGGGAGCCGGGACAATGAGCAAGACACGCTTAATTACCATAATTGTCCTTGGCGTTGCGGCATTTACCGCCTATCTCGCAACCTTTACGGTTTCGGAAATCCAACAGGCGCTGGTGGTCCAGTTCGGCAACCCGAAACGGATCATCCGGGACGCCGGCCTGCATTTCAAGATTCCAATTATTCAACAGGTCATCTATCTCGACAAGCGGCTCTTGAATTTGGATCCGGCGGCGCAGGAAATCATCGCTTCGGATCAAAAGCGGTTGGTGGTTGACGCCATCGCGCGCTTTCGGATTATAGATCCGCTCCTGACCTACCAGACGTCGCAAAACGAGACCGGCGCCAGGCAAAGACTGCGTACCATTGTCATCTCGAACCTGAGGCAGGTCTTGGGTGAGCAGGCCTTTGAGAATCTGCTGAGCGGCGAACGGGCCCAACTGATGCTTGATATCAGGGATTCGGTCAATGCCAATGCGCTATCCCTGGGTATTGAAATGGTCGATGTACGCCTCCGTCACGTCGATCTGCCCCCGGCGAACAGCCAGGCCATCTATCAGCGTATGCAGTCCGAACGCGAGAGGGAGGCGCGGGAAGCCCGAGCAAAAGGCCGCGAACAGGCCGTACGCATCAGGGCCCAAGCCGAGCGTGAGCGTACCGTGTTGCTGGCGGTTGCCGAGAGGGATTCATCGATTTTGAGAGGCCAAGGTGACGGCCAGGCGGTCAAGATTTATGCCGACGCCTACAATACTGACATAGAGTTTTTCGAGTTTTACCGTTCAATGCAAGCCTACCAGACAACCATGAGCAGCGAAGACACAACTTTGGTGCTTTCGCCGGATAGCGAGTTTTTCAAGTTTTTTGGGCTGGTGGGCGGAATAGAGGACAAAAGGTAAGTATGAATGCCGGCAATCGCATGGTCAGATCTCGGCAATTCTTTCCAAAAAGAACAAACTGTTTGAGCCGGAGACGCTTGTTCGCAGCAGACTCGTTGGCGGTGGAGTGACCGCCACTTATTAGAGCTAACTGTTTGTAAATACGGATCTTTCCATACTACGCGTATGCTTCGTCCCCAAATCCGTCCCCAACATTAAATGGCGTTGGAGTGCTTGGGTGGGACTCCAAAAGAGTCCGCTTTTAGCCATAAGCGGACTCTTTACAATGATTTGA
>JADFIA010000056.1:3162-9117 GCA_022566895.1 Pseudomonadota bacterium | reverse complement strand
GCGGCGCCGCAAGCGTGCTGAATTTTACCAAGGACTGGAAGGCTAACTGGGGTGGCTATGTGCAGTTTTATGATGATGATTTCAACATCGAGCTCGGCCTGCTGCCGCGATTTAACACGCTTAACATGTTCTTGCCGCCGCAGGAACATTTGATCAGTTTCGTACCTCCCTTTACCGGCGCGCTGCGATATACGGTCACCACCTTTTTTGAGGAATGAGACGGATGGCGCCGCTCCGTGATCCTGGTCGCGCGAAAACCGGGCGAGGGGTACCAACGACCAAGCAAGCAACCTCAAAGCGGTTCGAATTGGGATGTGAAGTGCCGGAGTTGGGGCGGCTCGGATATGATACGCAGACCCCTGATCTCACGCTTGCGCCTCGCCACCTCTCCCGCACATTCGATAATATAGTCGGCTTGGCTTTGCGTATAAACGCGCCTCGGCATGGCCAGCCGCACAAGGTCGAGGGTTGCTGGAATTTCTGTACCGTCGGGCTGCCGGCCGAACATTACGGTTCCAATCTCGCAGGTTCTGATGCCGCCGAGCCGGTAAAGCCAGACAGCGAAGGCCTGGCCGGGATAAGCAAGCGGCGGCACGTGGCTTAACATGGCGCCCGCATCGACAAAAACCGCATGCCCACCGGCCGGTTTGACGACCGGAATACCCTTGGCCTCCAAGCCGCTCGAAATATAGCGCGTCGTTGCGATCCGGTAGGCTAGGTAATCCTCCTCAACAATCTCTTTGAGGCCGACCGCTATGGCTTCGAGATCTCGGCCAGCGAGGCCGCCGTAGGTCGGGAACCCCTCGGTCAGAATTAGCCGGTTTCGTGCTGCTGCGGCCATGCCGTCATCGTTGAGCGCCAACCATCCACCGATGTTGGCGAACGCATCCTTTTTGGCGCTCATGGTCATTCCGTCGGCCAGGGAAAAGATCTCGCGTACGATTGCGGACACCGACTTGTCGCTGTATCCCGCCTCGCCTTCCTTGATGAAATAGGCGTTTTCGGCAAATCGGCAGCTGTCGATGAAAAGCGGCTTCTTGTATTTTTGGCAGATCGCCCTGGCGCCCTTGATATTGGCCAGCGATACCGGTTGTCCGCCCCCAGCATTGTTGGTGATCGTCAGCATGACCAGCGGCACGCTGCCACTGCTTTGCCGGAGAAGTTCCTCCAGTTTTGCAAGGTCCATATTGCCTTTGAACGGGTACTCATTTTGAGGGTCGCTGGCTTCCGGTATCATCAGATCGAGGGCCGTCGCGCCGGTGGCCTCTATATTGCCGCGGGTGGTATCGAAATGCGTGTTGTTCGGGATGACTTTTCCCGGCCCACCAACGATCGAGAACAGGATGGCTTCGGCCGCCCGCCCCTGATGGGTCGGGATAATATGGCGAAAAGGCATCAGATTCCGCACCGCCGCGAGAAACCGGAAATAAGACGACGAGCCGGCGTAGCTTTCGTCCCCCCGCATCATGGCGCTCCATTGTTCAGCGCTCATGGCTGACGTACCCGAGTCGGTTAGCAAATCGATAATAACGTCCGATGAGGCGAGGCCGAAAAGATTGTAATGTGCGGCACGAAGCAACGCCACGCGCTCGTCCTCCGTAGTAAAGCGGATCGGCTCGATCATTTTGACTCGAAATGGTTCGATGATCGTCTTCATCCAGTGGTCCTTTACTTTGCTCAAAGCCAAACTGTCTTTGCATTGCCGGCTTGGTGCGACGGAGCTGGCCCTTGACTTTGGCTGATGGCAAGGCCAATCGGGGCAAGATGGCCAATCCCTTACGCCGCCACCAGTCTTAACCATGCAGTCTGCGGCCAATCCATAATGAATAACTTGATCCAAATCATTTGCATTGGCTGCAAAGTTCATATTCTTGTGGGAAGACAAGGCGAAAGAGATATTGTGACCCGCTTTGATATCATCATTGCAGGGGCAGGTCCGGCCGGACTGAGCTTCGCCCGTTCGTTGGCCGGGACCGGCTTGAAAATAGCGCTCGTTGAAAAGCTGCCGGAGAAGGTTCTCGCCGATCCGCCAGTCGATGGGAGAGATATTGCGCTCACTCATTTTTCGGCACGATTGCTAAAAGAACTCGACGTCTGGCCGCGTTTTCCCGACGGCTCCATCTCAAATATCCGTGAAGCCAGGGTTCTAGACGGCACCTCTTCCTATTTCCTGCGTTTTGATCATCGTGAAACCGACAAAGAGACGCTTGGCTACCTGGTCTCAAATCATTTGATCAGAAAGGCGCTTTACGAAGCGCTTGCCCGCTTTTCCAATGTCAAATTGATAGCCGGCGTCGAGGTCGTCTCGGTGACCACGGGGGCAGCCGGTGGTTCGGTCCGGCTATCCGATGGACAGGCTCTCGAAGCTTCGCTGATTGTGGCCGCGGACAGCCGTTTTTCGACCATCCGCCGCAATATGGGAATCGCCGCCTCGATGCGGGATTTTGGCCGGGTCGCGGTGGTCTGCCAAATGGAGCATAAACGGCCGCACGATGATATTGCCTATGAGTGTTTTCATTACGAGCAAACCCTAGCGGTGCTGCCGCTTGCGGGAAATACTTCGTCGATCGTAATCACCCTGCCGGCAGCGGCTTCACAAGCGATTATGAATATGGACGAAGCCGCGTTCAACCGGGATATCCAAGACCGCTTCGCCGGCCGCCTCGGTGCAATGAAACTGGTCGGAAAGCGCTATTCCTATCCGCTTGTCGCGGTTTTTGCCAACCAGTTCATGGCGACGCGGTTTGCCGTGATCGGCGACGCTGCGGTAGGCATGCATCCGGTAACCGCGCACGGGTTCAATCTGGGTCTCAGGGGTCAAAATACCCTGGCCGGAGAAATACGATCAGCCCATGAGCGACAGATCGACATCGGCGTATCCCAAGTTCTGGAACGGTACCAGAGAAAGCACCGGCTGGCCGCGCTGCCGCTTTATCTCGCGACAAACGCCATCGTCAAATTATATACGGATGAAAGTTTACCGGCCAAAATCCTTCGAAGTGCGCTCTTAAGACTGGGCAATTTTGTGCGGCCCGCAAGGCTCGCTATTATTAGACAGCTCACGGAGAGCCACCTCTAAAGGGATGTTTATGGGTGAGCATTTACACTCATCCAAACGAAAATATTTTTCTGAAAAATTTGGCGAATGTTTCCGGCCATAATTGCGGTGTCAAATTCCGCTTCCGTCGCCTCTTTCCATGCGCTTTAATTGCAAGCCACCCTATTCGGCTTGGCGGGCGTCCCAATAGCGCAGGATACCGAAGACGACGATCAGAAAATGGACCCCGTACTGCCACGGCACCGGATCGATATCTATCAGGCGGCCTGAGACGCTGGCGTAATTCAACAGATCATAAATCACCAGCTGCGGGGTCGGCAGGGTTATCGCCATGGCGTTGGTGCCGACCGCAACCACGGATAGGATCGGCGCGCCGGTAAAGGCAAAGGCGGCGATGACGCTCGAGACGATGGCCAGAAGGTGCCCCGATCCCGGCGTCACACCCCCGAAAATGGCCAGAAGCAAGGCGCTAAAAGCGATTATCTTCATGGCTGGACTCCCCCCTCAGCACGATGTGCAACACCTTCGTAGCCCAGCGGAACTATCAGGGTTGATGCGGAATTTCATTGATCAAGATCAATTTGTAGGCGCCGGCTTTGTGCTAACTTCCGATCGGGATGCGGGGATAACAGCGGCTTCCGCCGGCCTGAATCGGCATTGCACAAGAAAATCCCCTTGACGAATACCCTATGGGGGTACCATCTAGGATGTATGGACGCGATCTGGAATAACACACGGTGGATTTTTGGAGTGCTCTTGGTCGTTGCGGCGGTTGCTACTGCTTCTGTGTCCAGGTCTGGGGCCTCTAGCGGCGAATTTGATGCAACAGCCTATGACCAAGGATGGCAGCCGACAGCGTTGTTGGAATCGGCCGATGGCCAGAAACACTGCGGCGGCCTGATCACTGACTATTGCGATCCTCTGATGCCAAAAGATTGTTCAACCCTTTGTGCTGCATCCTGCACCGGATCTTCTGGCGCGCTTACTGGTGCCTGTGAGGTCTCTGACACGATCGCGAACCGATCTTTGACTATTTTCCATCGCGATTCACAAGTCTCCGGTGTCGCGATCAAGCTCGATCCGCCACCTCCTCGAATCTAGCTCTTTGCGAATCGAGCCGGGTCAAATCCCGGCTTACCCATGCCGGCCAAGGTCTTTCGCTGACAATGGCCGATAGCGGAGATTAAAGAGCTAGTGAGGAAGCAATGTTACATATCAGATTCTGGGCCTGCGCCCTGTTGGCATCGGCCATATTGCCCGTCGGGCTGGAGGCCGGCGCCGAGCCGCTTAGCATTAACGAGGCGGTCACCATTGCAATCGAAGCCAACGACCCTGCGGTAACGCTTTTCGAAGAAAAAGCGGCGGCGCTTGAGGAACGCGCGATAGCCGATTCACAACTGGCGGATCCAAGATTGAGTCTTGGGCTTCTGAACTGGCCAGTGGATAGTTTTCGTTACACCCAGGAACCAATGACTCGGGTTCAGGTCGGTGTAAAGCAAGCCTTTCCGCGCGGCCAAACCCTGTCGTTGAGGCGGCAACGCCGGCTGGCGGAGGCCAAAACGGAACGCGCCAAGTTGGACCTCCAGCTGCGGCAAATCGCGCTCGACACCCGTATCGCCTGGCTTGAATTACATTATTGGCTTGGCGCTCGTGGCCGTGTGAAGGCCAACCGGCAAGCGGTCGCTGATCTCGTCGAGGTGACGACAAGCGTATATGCGACCGGTCGTCAGGTCAGCCACGATGTCCTCAGGGCCGAACTTGAGCTCAGCCTCCTTGATGACCGAATAGTAAACGTTGAGCGACGCATCGCCATGGCCCGCGCAGACTTGGCGCGCCTGGTCGGCCCGCAAGCAACTTTGCGGGTTTCACCTGATGCGGCGTATCGGCTTCCCATCCCATTGCCCCGGGAGTCATTGCGCCAAGACCTTGCCCGGCATCCCTCGGTAAGTGTTGAGGACGCACACATCCTGGTTCGGAACCACGATATCGATCTCGCCCGGCAACAGTACAAACCCGGTTGGACAATCGATGTGGGCTACGGCGCGCGCGGCGCCGGCCGGGCCGATTTTGCGTCTGTTGGCATCGCCATTGACCTGCCGTTTTTCACCGGCAAGAGACAGGACCGCGGATTGGCGGCGGCCAAACGTGAGCGGCAGGCGGCGCGGCTGGAACGCGACGCGCGGCTGCTGGAATTAAACAAATTGCTGGACCGCAGTTACGCCGACTGGCAGCGGGCCGGTGAGCGGGTTGAGCTTTACGAGCGCGCGGTAACCGTGCGCGCCATGGAGACCACCAAAGCAGCTCTCGGCGCCTACCGCAGCGGCGTTTCGGATTTCGCCGAACTGATCCGCTCGCGGCTGGCTGAATTCGATGCGGACCTCATGCTGTTGCGCTTGCGGGTCGATCGCGGCCAGGTCCAGGCGCAACTTTTATACCTCCAGGGAAAAGACCATGAATAAGCGCATAATCATTGCCGCTTCGCTGCTGCTGGCTGGGCTCGTGACTGGCTATGCTATCGGACAATTCGGAGGCGACGAAGCAGTCTCCACCGGTCTCAGCGACGGGGAACGACGGGTGCTTTATTGGCAGAGCCCCATGGACCCCGGTTTTCGGAGCGACAAACCGGGGAAATCCCCCATGGGTATGGATCTGATTCCCATTTTCGAGGGTGAGGAACTGGATCAAGGCGAAAGCGTACTCAGAATCAGCCCCGCGATGGTTAATAACCTCGGGGTTCGCACCGCACCGGCGGTTCTAGGTCGCCTTGGACGTGAGATCGATACCGTCGGTTTCATAGCCCCCAATGACGATTTAACCAGCCACGTTCATGTCCGCGTAGAGGGCTGGGTCGAACGTTTGTTGGTCAAAACAGAGGGTGAGCGGGTCAAAAAGGGCGA
>JADFIA010000056.1:0-3152 GCA_022566895.1 Pseudomonadota bacterium | reverse complement strand
TCAGATGTACTCACCACTGCTGGTTAACACCCAGACGGAATATCTGCAGGCTTTGAGGATCAAGCAGTCCGGGCTGGCCGCCGCCTCCAGGGAACGCCTTAAAGCGCTCGGCATGACGGATCGCCAGATTATCAGGCTAAAGAAAAGCCGTACGGTTGAGGAACTGCTCGACGTGCGGTCCCCTCAGGACGGTGTCATCATTGCTCTCAATATTGGTGAGGGAATGTTCATCAAACCGGGGACCACGGTCGCCAGCCTGGCCGATCTCTCTTCAATCTGGGTGCTGGTTGAGGTTTATGAAGACCAGGCCAACTGGGTCGAAGAAAAGCAGCAGGCCGTTATGCGGCTGCCGTTCGTGCCCGGCCGGCGCTGGGAGGGTGCGGTCGATTACATATATCCGACGGTCGATCCGGTGAGCCGTACGGTCCGCATTCGATTGAAATTTCCTAACCCCGGCGAGCTCCTAAAGCCCAACATGTATTCGGAGGTTCAGCTCACTGGGACAACGACAAGCCCGGTTATTCATATCCCGCGTGAAGCCCTGATCCGGACCGGGAAGTCGGAGCGCGTCGTACTGGCGCTCGGCGACGGTCGCTTCCGGCCGGCCAATGTCACTTCCGGCATCGAATCGGGCGCTCGTATCGAGATCATCTCGGGCCTTACGGAAGGCGAGATGGTGGTTACGTCCGGCCAGTTTCTCCTCGACAGCGAAGCCAGCCTCAATGCCAGTTTCCTGCGCATGGAGGAAGGAGACAGACAATGATCGCCGGAATCATATGTTGGTCGATCGGCAACCGCTTCCTGGTCGTCATGCTAACCCTGCTTCTGGCCGGCTGGGGTGTGTATGCCATTAGGGAAACCCCACTGGATGCCATTCCCGATCTTTCCGATGTGCAGGTCATCATCAAGACGACCTACCCAGGCCAAGCCCCGCAGGTGGTCGAGGACCAGGTCACTTATCCGCTTACGACCGCTATGTTGGCCGTGCCCGGCGCGGTGCTGGTCCGGGGCTATTCCTTTTTTAACGATTCCTATGTCTACATCATATTCGAGGATGGCACCGATCTCTATTGGGCCCGTTCGCGAGTGCTTGAGTATCTGAGCCAAGTCGCACCCGATCTGCCCGAAGGCGCACGGGCCGCGCTCGGCCCAGACGCCACCGGCGTTGGCTGGGTCTATCAGTACGCGCTCATCGACCGCACGGGCGGACACGATCTGGCCCAACTGAGAAGCATCCAGGACTGGTTCCTGAAGTACGAGCTGCAAACCGTGGCCGGCGTTTCCGAGGTGGCGACCATCGGCGGCATGGTCAAGCAATATCAGGTCGTCGTCGACCCCAATCGGCTACGCGCATACAACCTGCCGCTGGCCAAGGTCCACAGCGCCATCCGCATGGGCAACCAGGAAACCGGCGGCCGGATGATCGAAATGGGCGAGGCGGAATACATGATCCGTGTTTCCGGCTACATCAACGACCAGGATGATCTAAGGAATATTCCGCTCGCGGTTTCCGAGCGGGGAACCCCGGTTCTATTAAAGGATGTGGCCGAAATTCGCCTCGGCCCTGAGCTGCGCCGCGGTATCGGCGAGTTGAACGGTGAAGGCGAAGCTGTCGGCGGCGTGATCATTATGCGCTTTGGCGAAAACGCGCTGTCCACGATCCAGGGCGTCAAGGCCAAACTCGAGGAGCTCAAGCAAAGTTTGCCCGAAGGGGTAGAGGTCATCGAGACCTACGACCGCTCGTCATTGATCATGCGCGCAGTCGATACGCTAAGCGGCAAACTGATCGAGGAGTTCCTGGCCGTGGCAATCATTTGTGCGGCCTTCCTCTTGCATTTGCGCTCCTCCCTGGTCGTGGTTCTAAGCGTACCCCTCGGCATTCTCATGGCCTTCATTGTCATGAATGCCCAAGGGCTGAATGCCAATATAATGTCGTTGGGCGGTATCGCTATCGCCGTCGGAGCCATGGTCGTGGCGCCGATCGCCCTGATTGAGAACTTCCACAAGAGTATCGAAGAAGAACCCCTGACCAACGAAAACCGCTGGCGAAAGGTGACCGCCGCATCGCTTGAGGTGGGCCCGCCTCTGTTCTTTTCGCTTCTTATCATCACCTTCAGCTTCTTGCCGATCTTTGCCCTCGAGGCCCAGGAAGGACGAATGTTCCACCCCCTCGCCTTCACCAAAACTTACGCTATGGCGGCGGCGGCCCTGCTTTCGATCACCCTGGTGCCGGTATTGATGGGGTATCTGGTGCGCGGCAAGATCCTGCCGGAACGAAAGAACCCCTTAAGTCGCAGCCTGGTCGTCGCCTATCGCCCCTTTATCAATCTGGTGCTGAGGTTCCCGAAAATCATGCTGGTGATCACCCTGGTGGCCATACTGAGCGCCTTGTGGCCGTTGCGGCCGATGGTCCTTGAATAAATGGGCCAATTGATATACATTGTAGATTATAGATGGTTTTGGAGAAATGCGATGCGAGCCCGAGTGTCCAAATGGGGCAACAGTCTAGCGATCCGATTGCCCAAAGCGGCTGTGGAAAGCCTGCGGGTGCAGGAAGGTGAAACGGTTGAGGTGACGATTGAAGGTGACGCTTTCATCATCCGGTCGGCAAGTCCGCGTTATCGCCTCGAGGATTTGGTCGCCGGAATTACCCCGGACAACCAGCCTGAGACGATTGAGTTTCCGCCGGTTGGTGAGGAATTGTTGTGAGCGTGTTGCCCGATGTAGGGGATCTCGTATGGGTCGACTTCAATCCCCAAGCCGGTCATGAACAAGCAGGCCATCGTCCCGCGATGGTGCTTTCCGCCCGCATATATCACGAGAAAACGGCGCTCGCGGTGGTCTGCCCCATTACATCGAATACCAACCCTTATCCGTTCAAGGTGCCTCTCCCGGACGATCTGCCGATTAGCGGCGCCGTCCTAGCGGATCAAGTGAAGTCAATTGACCGCAACGCCCGCCAATGATTTGGCTGGTATCCAGCTGAAGGTTCAGTACGACAGCTCGGTGGTGCAGGTCCCTGCCTACGGAGTAACCCAAGGCACACTGCCCCAGGGATTCCTGTTCAGCGCCCGGGCCGACAATTCCCAGGGTCAGGTGACCATTATCGCCCGGCAGAAAGCCAGCGAGATTCAAATTGAAATGGTTAATGA
>JADFIA010000021.1 GCA_022566895.1 Pseudomonadota bacterium | reverse complement strand
ACGATATTTGAGGATATGGGAGGCAATGGCCTGCAACACCAAGTTTGCGAAAAGCCCATCAACACTGGGCTAGACGTTGTCCCGTGCGCCCGCAGGAGGGCATCGAGTGCACCCTTGGTAAGGGAGAGGTCGAGAGTTCAATTCTCTCCTGCGGCACCATCACCGAAAGCCCCAAAACCAAGCCTGGCCTTGACTTTCGAGATCGGCCGGCGCTCGATCTAGCCGGGTAATAATATTTCAATATATGCAGAAATATGCAGAACGAAGCAAGAATATGCGGGAAGAGGTGGGAAGAATCCGGGCAGTCCTGTTTAGCTTTTGTTCGCGGCGGGGTCCAGCGCCTGACTTGTCGCCTCATAGCGTGATATCAGCTCGCGCGTGTAAAAGCCGATCTGCTCGCGCAGGCGCTCGACATAATTGGCGATTGCTGCCACCGACGCCTCGAAGGTCAAAAAGTTCTGGGTGTTCCAACCGTAAACAGCCCACTGGCAAGCCGCCGCAAGATCGAGCCCTGGATACTTTTCCTTGAGTTCCTCTTCGATAAACTCATCCTCTTGGCTGGACTCATTGCAGGGCCGAGAGGGGAAGTTCTTGGCCCCAAAAGCGGAGGTAAAATGACCTATCAGGCAGCTCTTCCAGATTTGGATGACTTTTTCGAGCGGCTGGTGACAAACCGCCCGGTCCGGCTGTCGCGAGCAACATGCTGGCTGATGCGTCGCGCCGCGTCCCTGCCTCGGCTAGTAAACACGCCGGTCCGGCTGTCGTGGCCCCTGGCGTCGATGACAACGGTTTTTGGAAGCTGTCTCGAAAAGGAATCCTTGCGCAGGGAGATCTCCTTCAGGTGTCCGTCCTCGTCGAGGATGATGACGGCGACCGGATCAGGGCCGGTCACGAGAGTTGTCAGCACATCATTGAGGCGGGTCTGCCAGCCCGGGCCGCCGGCCTTGAAAGTCTCGACGACCTCGGGGTTGAGGCGCAGGTTGGTGTGCTTCTTGGTCGGTGCCTTGTTCGGGCCCCGGCCACGGCGCACGAATTTCTGGATAAAAGAATCCTCCATCGCCGGGCGGGCCTTGGCGAAGTCCTCTTCGGTCCATTCGGGATTATCCGGATCGGCGTCGATACCGCGCTGGATGTCTTCGTCGGTGAATTTTTTTCTAGCCATGGTAAAGACTCCTTTCCTTTGGGTTGGCACGGCGCAGGGAGATGACCCGGCAGCGCGATCCGCGCTCGGTGTAAACCAGCGCGTGAAGGACCGAGCCGATCATGCCGAGGGCTTTGTATCGCAGCTCGTCATGGTCGTCATCGTCGCGCAACAGGGCCGTGTCCCAATCGAACGACGCCACGCTTTCAAAGGCCACACCGTGCTTGTGGAGGTTGGCCGCCGCCTTTTTATCATTCCATTCGTAATCATAATCATCGACCATAAGTATAATGTAGTCACGATTTGTGTAAACGCAAGCAAATTGTGGATACAAAACGAAAATAGTTTCCTAGGGAAATCAAGGACTTAGCGATGAACCACGCGGCGACAAACTGGGCCATGGAGCTGCCCCTTAAATGCGCGCCAAAAATGCTGCGGGAATGGATCTGAAAGAGCTGATGATCGCGGGGGGATGGGACTCGATTCAGTCGGTCGCAAAGTATGCGAATGTGACCGATGAAGAGGTCCGAGAATCGGTCCATAAGTATCCAAAAGTGGGAAAAATCCGGGCAGCCAAGCCGTAAGTCATTGATTTTTAAGAAACCCCTGCACCCTTGGTAAGGGAGAGGTCGAGAGTTCAATTCTCTCCTGCGGCACCATCTCTCAGCGCTATCCAGGAGGATCTAAAGGCCGGCCGGCTGATTGAAATCAGCCGCGAGGATCCGCCGTCCATTCTTCCGATTACCGCCCTTTATCCGTCGCGGGAGTACCTGCCCTTGAAGGTCCGGGTCTTTGTGGATTTTATGGCCGATAAACTCTCGCCGGTGATGAATTAAGCGGGATTCTTCCAACATCATCCAGCGGCGCCGAAGCCTGGAGGCTCAGCCGAGGGCGCGCTGTTGGATCGACGGGCAGGCGACCGAGCCGTACGAGCAAAAGACGCAGCAGTCCCCCTGAAGCGGCTTTAGAAGGACCCCGCAGCCGGTGCACTCATAGAAATATATGCAGGAATCGGTCGGCATTTCTTCTTCCTTGACCTGCCCGCAAGAGGGACAGGTGAGGACGGAATGGGTCTCGAAGGTGCCTTCGGTCTGGCTGTTCATGGTCCGACTCATCCTATGATTCGAGGCACCAGTCTAAGCCCTGTAGGAAATACAGGGTCAAGGGCCGATCGCGGTCGGCAACCGAGAGCGTCGACGCCGGCTGGTTCACCGCCCCTCACGCGGCATCGGGATAAAGGTCGTCGATGATCGGGCATTCGGGAACAGCGTCGCCGGTGCATTTGGCCGCCAGTTTATCGAGCGATCGTTCCATTTTCTCCAAATCGGCCAGCTTCTGGCGGACCACAGCCAAATGTTCAACGGTAATCGCCTGAACCTCGCCGCAGGTATAGGCGTTCGAATCCACCAGCCCCAAAAGACTGCGCACTTCCTCAAGCCTGAACCCAAGGGCCCGCAAGCGCATGATAAACGACAAGCGCCGTAGATGAACTTCATCGTAGATCCGATAACCGGCCGCGGTACGGGCCGGGTTTGGCATCAGGCCAATCTTTTCATAATATCTGATGGTTTCGCCGTTACAGCCTGTTTGAGCCGCCAGCTGGCCACGGGTCATGGCTGATCTTGAAACCGCTTTCATGGCCATGCCCGGCCTCCCTTGCGTCTGTAGTTACTACAGAGTTTATAATAGGCGGTCGGCAGTTTGTATTGAAGCAAAAAGGTCGGGAATATCGAGAATGAGTCTGAAGCCGGAAGATACGTTGGCGCTTGCCGAACGGTTCCTTGAACAGAATTACCTGCGAGCAAACCCGCCGGAACTACAGCGGCTGATCATCACGCTTTACCGTCTGTTGCTCGGCGGCCAAGCGGTTGAAATGAGTGCGCTTGCGGCAGCCGGCCGAGACGACAGCGAGGTCCGTGACCTGCTGGCCCTGGTTCCCGAAGCCGCTTATGACCTCGGGGAGGACGGCAGAATCACAGCTTTTATCGGCCTGTCGACCGTGCCGACCCGGCACCGCCTGATCACCAACGGCACGGTACTCTATACTTGGTGCGCCTTTGATGCGCTCTTCCTGCCCGGGCTGTTGGGGATTGCGGCCGAAATCGAGAGCCTGTGCCCGGCCGGCGGCGGCACGATCAAAATACGGCTCAATGGGGGACGGCTTGAAGGGGCAATCCCGTCCGATCCCGTGCTTTCGTTCGTGATGCCGGACCACGAGGCGTTCGCAAAGGACTTGCGGGGCGAGTTTTGCTGCCACGTCAATTTTTTCGCCAACCGCGATCTGTTCGCGATACAGGCCGCGGGCAAGGGCCATATGGGCGCTGTCAGCCTGCCCGAAGCCCTAAGGCTGGCCAACCGGAGAAACGCTAACCGCTTTCCCGATATCAAGCCGCGCCGGTGATCAATCCTTTCTCACGATTTGCTGAAATTTCGGGCCCCGCCCTCGATTAAGGAATTATTCACCATATATTCACATTATGGGCCGT
Source organism: Pseudomonadota bacterium (assembly GCA_022566895.1). Taxonomy (GTDB): domain Bacteria; phylum Pseudomonadota; class Alphaproteobacteria; order Sphingomonadales; family SMXR01; genus JADFIA01. The sequence goes on along the minus strand of JADFIA010000021.1, from coordinate 33,681 downwards.
AGCATTGGCCCATGAAACGACAGCAGATGATTCCGCCAGTGGGTATAAGGAGAAAAAAAATGACCGGCTACGACAGAGTCCAGTTCGATCGCTACCAGGCTGATCTGAAGCGTGCCTTCCGGCATCTGCAGAACACCGTCGATCTGGCCTACCAGAACGGCGTTGACTCGGATGCCCTGGCCGATGCGTTTCTGTCCGGTGCCGCGGTCCTGAAAACCAGGACTCGTGGCCGCCGCGCCGCCATCACCTCGCTCTACGATACCTTGGAGCGGGTTATGGCCGGAGATTTTGGCGACGTTGACCGAGATCAGGTCACCAACTAATCCGGCCCGGTCGGCGCCACCTCATTGTCGCCCTTGGGCGCCCTCTAGTGCCAGTCGGCCGTGCGATTCGTTTGACGGGCAGTCCAAATCTTTGGCACAATCCCGGCGAGTCATCTAAAGGGCTACCTTTGCGGCTGCATCGTGGGCGAGACCACCGACCATAGGATTCACATTCACGCAAGAGGTACCGGGCAGGGAGAAGGCTCGGTCTCGGCCGAATGGAGGGTCTTATGAATCTGATTAAGGAAAAGTTGGCCTCTGGCCGAGGATTTCTTGCGGTGGCCGCACTGCTGCTCGGCGGCCTCGTCTTTTCACCCCAATTTTCCTACGCTGGCCCCTGTGAAAATGAAGGCTTTGTGCTGATTTCGCAGGATGATTTCGAAGTTTGGGCAAAGGAGAATCAGGGTCTTCAGATGGACGAGGAAGAGCCGGAATTTTCCTTCGAGGACAAATTCACTCTCGTAGAGAACGCGCCGATAATCACCATTCTGCAACCCGGCGCGGTGGCTGAGGAAGGCGAAGAGCTTCGTTCGCCGATCGACTTCATCATGAATTTCGAACCCCAGGGCGAGGCAACGATCGATCTCGACTCGATCCGCGTACATTACAGATATTTTGGCTGGCGAGATATCACCGACAAGATTCTCGAGCACGCCGAGATTACGGAGGAAGGGATCCGGGCCCTGAAGGCCGAGATCCCCAAGGGCAAGCACAAGATGCGGCTTAAGGTCAAAGATAGTCTTGGCCGCGAGGCGCGGGCCGTGATGGTGTTCAGGATCGCTTCGTAAATCTCTCTAAATGCGGATCAAAGCCGCAGGCGCTGTTCGAACAGATCGGGCAGGTTGTTTTCAAATAAAATCACATCGTGGGCGCCGGCCGCGGCCTTGAGGTGAGCTTCGGCTTTGCCTTGTGTGGCAAAAGCGTGCAATTCAGCTTCGGGGCCCATTGTCTCTTTGATACCTTCGACAAAGGTCGGAATGCGCTCCGCCGTTACGACCAGAGCTACATCCGTGGATTTTCCGGCCAGGCGCCCCAACTCCAGATGCTGCCGGTCGTGCTCGGGGCCCAGTTCGACCATTCCCGGGGTGATCAAATAGCGCTTGCCGTCCGGTTCGGCGAAGAGATCGAGCACCTGCAGCGCCGCCGCGAAGCCTGAGGGGTTCGAGTTGTAAGCGTCATCAATCACCGTCGGGCCGTCTTTTGAGGGCAGGACCTCGAGGCGGTGGCGAATCTGCGGCAGGGTCTTCAGGCTGGCCTTGATGATCGCCTCGCTGATACCAAGCTGCAGCGCCGCCAGGGCGGCCAGGGCAACATTCTCGGCCTGATGAGAACCATAGAGCGGCGCTTCAAGGTTCAGGGTCGTTCCGCTCGCGGCAATTTCGAGATCGACTTGAATTCCGGTCCGCGTCACCTGCCGCTTGGCGATGCGGGCACCTGACCAGCCGTCGGCGGCCTCTTCGTGGTGCAGAAGAATCAGTGAATCTTCGTCCACCATCACCGCTTCCAAGCCACCGGCCGGGATTCGCGGCGCGTTGACGATCGTCCGGCCGCCCTTTTGGCTCATGACCTCGGCCAACTCAAACTTGGCCTCGACGACCTTTTCCTGGCTGCCGAAACGCTCGAGATGCGCCAGGCCGATCGCCGTCAGAATCCCCAAATCCGGTGGCGTCAGGGCGCACAGCCGGCGGATGGCGCCGGGGCCGTAAGCACCCATCTCGACCACGAAAAAGCGGTGCCGCGGCTCCAGATCCTGCCGGATAATGCGGGTGATGCCCATCTCCGTATTGACGCTGCCGGGTGTGGCCAGGGTCGGTTCCACGGCCGAGAGAATATGGGCCAGGATATGCTTGGTGGAGGTTTTGCCGTAGGAGCCGGCGATGGCGGCGATTTTGGGTGAAACCTGGTGCAACTTCTGACGCGCCTCGTCAAGGAACAGGGCCCGCACCCGGGCTTCTATGGGCGCCAGCAGCGCGTTGGCTAGCAGCATCACAAAAAGCGGCGCCTGCAGGAGCAAAAGGAACAACACCTTGCCGACCGGCGAGCCAAGGCTGCCGCTGATCATCACAATGCCGGCGATGGCCGCCACCGCCAGCACCAGATACATAAGGTGAATGCGCCGCGCCCGGTCGGTCATCACCAGCTTCTTTTTTGCTCTGGTCAGCACGGCCCGGCTGCGCACCGCACCGGCATAAAAAGCAAAAGCGGCGGCATAAGAGACCATCAGCACCGCCGCCAGCGAGCGGAAATCAAAGCCAAGCTCAATCAGATAAATGAATAGGACAGCCAGGCTGGTGGTTCGATCAAATGCACGGTTGCGCCACCACCAACCAGTGATTCGCTGAGCGTCATATTCCTCCTGCTGGAAAAACAGCAGCATCGCTTTGCCCCTCAGGTGGAAAAAATAACCGAGGCTGGCGACCAGCAGGAGGCTGCCCAAAAGGGTCAGACCAAGCGCCAGGTTTTCAATGACCAAAGCCGTGCTCCTCTAGAAAGCGCGACAGCCGTGCCTCCAGCTGGTGGCGACCGCGCGAAAGGATATCGAGATGACCAAAACCCGGAAGCACCACGAGCCCGGCGTTCTCGATCAGCTGTGCATAGCGGCGGCTGATTTCGGGCGGTGTTTCGGTATCGGCCTCACCAACCAAGATTGCGACCGGCTGGCTGATCTGCCGGGCGACCTCGGAAAGGTCCTCGTTGACGATCTTGACGAAGCTTTCCCGCAAGGGGCCGGCGTTGCGATAATCGGCGCTGCCAAAACGTACGGCAAAACGGTCGTGAAGCCGGCTGCCCAAAAGCCGATCCGCAAAACGGGCCATGCGACCGCTCAATTTCAACCCCACTGCCCGGCCCCGCCACAGGACGCTGCGCCGTCTCGGCAGTCCGGCCGGGGCGATCAGGACCAGGCCGCCCACCAGCTCCGGCCAGCCGGCGGCTAGTCGCAAGGCGACCCGGCAGCCAAAGGAATGGCCTACAATGAGGCGCCTGCCGGCTGGCAGGGCTGTCAATTCCGCAGCCACGGCCGCCGCATATTCCGGGCTCGCGGCACCCCGCTCGAGACGCTCCGTTTTGCCAAAACCGGGCAGGTCAAAAAGAATATTTGTCGCCCGCTTTTCCATCAGCTCGGCCAGCGGCAACAGCGAAGCGTGGGTCTGACCCCAGCCGTGTAGCCAGATGATCTGCGGCGCCTCGGTGGCCTCCGGACCCAGCGTCAGCTTGTGAAAGGGGGTTTTGGGTGGGGACATGCCCGGATCACCCGCGGTCAAAAATGACCGCTCGCGCGGTCTGAACGTCGGTTTGGGCCCGCTCGCCCGCCGACAGCCGCAGACCTTCCTCGATCAGGGAGGTGGTCAGTTCGATGAAGGAAAGCGGTGGCTCGGCTGCTTGCCAGAGATAACAGGCGAACGATCCGGGCACCGTATTGACCTCGTTAAACCACAACTCGCCGCTTTCGGCATCCGAGAGAAAGTCGATGCGCACCGAGCCGGCCAAATTAAAGGTCTCGAAGACGCACCGGGCGTGGTTTTGAATGGCCGTACTCTGATCCGGGGTCAATTCTTCGGGATTCAAGACCCGGTTCTGCGACAACATGCCCTCGCTCGGCGCTTCGTCAAGCTTGGCGCCGCCACTGCCTCCGGAGAGATATTTTTCGCTGAAATTGAGAAAATCGGCGGCGCTCTTGGGCCGCTCGATCGCCGACAGCCGGAGCACACCCGTGGCCCGGCTCGCGGCCACGTTATATTCCCGAAGATTGGCCACTTTGGGCTCGACGAGCGCCGCCTGATCTATCCGGAAGACGGCCAGTAGCGCCGCCAGAAGTCCATCCATATCGTCAGCCACCGAGGCGCCGATGCTACTGCCCAGCCCCAGCGGTTTGACGAACAAAGGAAACTCGAGGCGGCCAAGTCCCTCGGCCAGCTGCCTCTCCATGGCCTTGGGCTCGAGGCTGGCCCCGCTTTGCGGCCGTTCGATCCGGGCGCCCGGCAACACCGGCACACCGAGGGCGCCCAAGACCCGCTTGGTGAAGTCCTTATCCATCGTCGTGCTCGAAGCCAGCGCCCGGCAACCGGCGAAGGGCACGCCATGAAAGGCCAGCAGCCCCTGCAGGGTTCCGTCTTCGCCATTGCTGCCGTGGATCGCCGGGACCATCAGGTCGAACGGCAATTGGTCTTCTTTGGGGCCGAAAAGACCGCCCTTGGCGGCCAGCAAGGCGGCCCCGGCACTGCGGGCCCGCCCGACGTCGAGGCGCACCGCTTTAAGTCGTTTCTTCTTATCCGCGTCTAAAGGATAAAAGCTGCGTTTCAAGAGCGCTTCACCGGTCCACCAGCCGCCGTCCGGCGCCACATAGACCGGCAGGCCCTCGAAGCGATCCAAATCCAGCGCTTCAAGAAACTGCAGGCCGGTAAGGATACTGACGTCGTGCTCGACGCTTTGCCCTCCGAAGATGACAGCAATACGCTTGCGGTCCTTGCTCATACGGGATTTTATATCCTCTGAATGTTCCGCCGCCGGCCCCTCGAGGGCCAGTCATACTTCATTCCATGCCGGCGCACAAAGGTTTCGCCGCCGCGCCTCCGGCCGGCTCCTTTTTTCCCCACTTCCATGGCAAAAATATGGTGTAGGATGCCGCCTTCCCGCGCACCCTTGTCTGGAGCCAAAAATGTCCGAACATTTGAGCGTCGAAATTGCCCACCGCATCATGACGGTTCGCTTCGAGCGGCCGCAAAAGAAAAACGCTTTGACCCGGGACATGTATCGGGGCCTGGTCGAGGCCATCAAAACCGTAGCCGAGGACGATGGCTTGAGGGTTCTGTTGCTGACCGGTTCGGGCGATAGTTTTACGGCCGGCAACGACATCAACGATTTTCTGCAATATCCGCCGAGCGACGAGGCGAGCCCGGTAAATGCTTTTCTGGCCGCTCTTCCGGCCATTGAAAAACCGTTCGTGGTGGCCGTGAACGGCTTGGCGGTGGGGATCGGGACGACCATGCTTCTGCATGCCGATCTCGTCTACGCGGCCCAATCAGCGCGCTTTAAGATGCCGTTTGTCGATCTGGCCATCGTACCGGAGGCCGGCTCGACTTTTCTATTACCGCGCATGCTCGGACGGGCCAAAGCCAGTGAGCTGTTGTTATTGGCCAAGGAGTTCGATGCCGCCGAGGCCGAGGCGCTGGGGCTGGTCAACGCGGTGGTGCCCGACGACGAACTGTTCGAGCGGGCCATGGAGGCCGCCCGGGCGCTGGCCGCAAAGCCGCCGCAGGCGGTCAAGCTGACCAAAAAGCTCTTGCGCGGGCACCAGGAGCCGGTTCTTAAAGCCATGGCCGAAGAAGGAAAGCTGATCGCCGAGCGTATCCGCTCCGAAGAAGCCCGCGAAGTGTTCACTGCCTTTATGGAAAAACGGCCGCCGAAGTTTGATTAAAGCCCGGACGGTGCCCGAAAATTTGATCTGAATGGCGCTTGCCGGCCGGGCCGCGGTGCCTAAACTGCAGCTTGCCCGGCCGGTGGCGCTATGCCAACATTCCCGGCCAATTTAAAGCACAGGAGCAAATGATGCTTATCACACGACTAGCGATGGCGGCCATGACCATGGGTGCCGTTTTTTTTATGGTCGGGTCCGCAGGGGCCCAGACAGGTCCGCTAAGAACCCAGGATCTGGGCAACGGAATTTATGCTATCTTCGGCCCGGGCGGCAATATTGGAGTCTCGGTCGGCGAGGACGGGGTCATTCTGATCGATGACAAATTTGACCGGTTGAGCAGCTATCTTGTCGCTGCGGTGGCAGGGATTACAGATAAACCCATTCGCTTTCTGATCAATACGCACTGGCACCCCGATCATACCGGCGCCAACCAGGCGCTGGAGTCGATCGGCACTCTGATCGTCGCCCACGATAATGTGCGGCGGCGTCTTTCAAGCGATCAGGTTCAGAAAATTTTCAATCGCACGGTTCCAGCGAGCCCCAAAGCGGCGCTGCCGGTGATCACTTTCGATCAGCAAATCTCGTTCCATGTGAATGGCGACGAAGCGCGGGTCTACCACATTCCCAACGCCCATACCGACGGCGATTCCATTATTTATTTTGTGAAAGCCAACGTGATCCATATGGGCGATCTCTATTTCGCCGGACGTTATCCGTTCTTGGATGTCGATTCCGGCGGCGGCATCAGCGGGCTGGTAGCCGGGCTTGACCAAGCTCTTTCGACGATCAATGACCAGACCCAAGTGATCAGCGGCCATGGCGGCGTGACCACAAAAGAGGAATTGCAGGCCTACCGGGACGTCACGAAGGCGGTCTACGACAGGCTTCGGGAGATGATTGCCGCCGGCCACTCGCTCGAAGAGATTCTGGAGGCCAAGATCACAGCATCGTTCGACGAAAAGTGGGGCAACGGGTTCCAGGGCCTGAATGATCCGGTGAGCTTTGTGCGCTTTGCCTACACCAGTCTGACCGGGAAAGCGGAATAGCAAAAGGCCAAGCGCTCGGGACTTTGGCCCGGGCGCTTTATTTGGGAGGATGGATATGAGAAAGTTTTTCTTGGCGGGCCTGGCGCTTGCGGCGCCGTTGGTTGTCGCTTCGGCGGCCGCGGCCGAGGTCGAACGGATCGAAAAAGGCAATCTGGTGATCGAGGGCATCCCGGAGATACCGATCGAGATCGTTGAACGCCTTAACCAGTATCAGAACACCCGCTCGGCCACCTTTCGCAGCTGGACCGCCGACGGGGCCGGCATGTTGATCACCACGCGCTTTGGCGAGGTCAATCAGCTCCATAAATTGAGCCGCCCGGGTGGCGCCCGCCGCCAGATGACCTTCTACCCGGAGCCCGTGGGCGCCGCCGCCTATCGGCCAGGCCCCGGCCGCTCGGCCTTGTTCTTCCAGAAGGATGTCGGCGGCAACGAAAACTTTCAGCTTTTCTATTTCGATGAGGCCACGGGCCGCACCGATCTGTTGACCGACGGCGTCTCGCGCAACGGCGCTGCCGTGTGGTCGCGGCAGGGTGCGTTCCTGGCCTATCAGTCGAACCGCCGCGACGGCACCAACTGGGATATCTATGTGGTCGATCCCGAAGACCGGGCATCGACACGCATGGTCTTCAAGGGCGAGGGCTATTGGCTGCCGCTGAATTTCTCGCCCGACGGGACCAAACTAGCGATCCTCAAATATATTTCGATTACCGAATCAAATCTGGCCATCCTCGATCTGGATAGCGGCCAGGTCACGGCGGTCGAAGCCGGGCCCGGTACCGCCTTTTACGGCCAGTCGATATTCTCCCCGAGTGGCAATTACCTCTATTTCGTCAGCGATCATGGCAGCGAGTTCCGGACCCTGCGGCGCTATAACCTCTCGAGCGGCCGGGTCGGGACGGTGAGCGGGGATATTTCCTGGAATGTCGATGATTTCGATCTGTCGCCCGACGGCGAGCTTGTGGCCTTCGCCACCAATGCCGGCGGTCGCTCGGAATTGCATTTCAGGCGCCTTAACGCACCGGGCAGCCTACCGGCCCCGAAATTGCCACCGGCGGTTATTTATGGCCTCAAGTTCAGCCCCGACGGCCGCCGCCTGGCCTTCACGGTCAATCAGGCGACTTCGCCGGCCGACGTTTATGCCTACCATTTCGGCGCAAGGCGGCTCGTGCGCTGGACCGAAAGCGAGGTTGGCGGGCTCGATACAGCCAAATTCGCGGCCCCGGAGCTCGTGCATTATCCTACCTTCGACGAGGTTGACGGCGAACCAAGGGAAATCCCGGCTTTTGTCTACCGGCCGTCGGGCCCGGGGCCTCATCCGGTGCTGATCAGCATCCACGGTGGCCCTGAAAGCCAGGCCCAGCCCGTCTACTCGGCCACAATCCAGTACTGGATCAACGAACTTGGACTGGCGGTGATCCGGCCCAACGTCCGCGGCTCCGCGGGTTACGGCAAAACCTACGTGTCGCTCGACAACGGCTTTAAGCGGGAGGACTCGATAAAAGACATCGGCGCACTTCTCGACTGGATCGCCAGGCAGCCGGATCTGGATCAGAGTCGGGTGATCGTTTACGGCGGCAGTTACGGCGGTTATATGGTCCTGGCCTCGCTGGTCCATTTTTCGGACCGTCTTTTGGGCGCCGTGGATATTGTCGGGATCAGTAATTTTGTAACCTTCCTCAAGAACACGCGGAGCTACCGGCGCGATCTGCGGCGGGCCGAATATGGGGACGAGCGCGATCCCGAAATGCGGGCCTTCCAGGAACGAATTTCGCCGAGCAACAATACCGGTCGCATCACCAAGCCCCTGTTTATCATCCAGGGGCTTAACGATCCGCGGGTGCCGGTGACCGAATCGGAACAGATGCTTGAAAAGGTGCGCCAGCGCGGTACCCCGGTCTGGTACCTGATGGCCAAGGACGAGGGCCATGGCTTCAGGAAGAAATCCAACCGTGATTACATGGCCGCATCGGTGGCTCTGTTCATAAGCCAGTTGCTGGCGCCGGCCGAAACCTCCCCATAAAAGTCCGGGGGCCGCCCATTGATGTTTGGCCGGCGATCCTCTAAAGGGTGCGGTGCCATTTTGATCTGCAGATGAGGGCCCGGTGAAGGACGACACACCGAAATACCGCGTTTACGATCTCGAGGACGGCAAGAGCCGCCGGGCGCTGCGCGATTGTCTGGGCAATTTTGCCACCGGTGTGGCGGTGATCACCACACTCGGCGACGAGGGTCGGGCGGTCGGCCTGACGGTCAACAGCCTGACCTCTCTAAGCCTCGATCCGCCGCTCGTTCTGTGGTGCCTCGATCGCCAATCCGAGTGTACCGAGCTTTTCGCGCCAGGCCATCACTTCGCGGTCAATATTCTGGGCGCCGGCCAGGAGCTGCTGGCCCGCCGTTTCTCCAATGAGGCGAAAGACCGATTCAAAGACGTACCTGTCCTCGATGGGACCGGCGGGTCGCCGCTGATCAAAGGCGCGGTCTCGATCCTCGAATGCACAGTGACCGCGGTCGAAGACGGTGGCGACCATCTGATCATCGTCGGACGCGTGCGGCGTTGTCACGACCACCAAGGGCCGGCCCTGATGTTCCATAAGGGCAGCTTCAAGGCGACCGACTAGACGGCTCAAAATTCAGCTTCGAATCTATATTTATTTACGGTTTTGGGTGCGCCATTTGGTGATCGTATCCTGGACGAACTCGGTCGAATCGATAGGGGTCCGCCAATGGGTTGCGAAGTCCGGGTCCGTGCTCGAGGGCCGTTTGGCCTCCTCCAGATAAGCAAAACGAATGCGCATCGGCGCCGCTACACCTTCGCCGGACAGAATGGCTTCCCGGTTTTGAAGCGCCGGAATGCTTTCGAGGAAACCCTTCGAACCTTCGGGCATGGTGCTTTCGACAAATTGGCGGTCGCGGTCGTTGTTCATGCGCATCGAGATGATGGTACCGCATTGTGCCAGTACGGTCTCCGAAAGGTCCGAAGGCCGTTGTGAAACCAAGCCTAGGGAAACGCCATATTTCCGGCCCTCCTTGGCGATGCGCTCGATAGCCCCGCGGGCGGCGCCATGGGTGTCCGAAGTCGCTTGGGGCACGTACCTGTGGGCCTCTTCGCAGATCACCAGCACCGGCTGCGAGTGTTCCTGGCTGGTCCAGACCGCAAAGTCGAAGACCAGCCGGCACAGCACCGAGACCACCACGTCGACGATATCTGCCGGAATCCCGGATAGATCGAGCGTTGTCACCGGCTTCCCGTTGGTCGGCAGGCGCAGCATGCCCGAGACGATTTCGACAAGCGTGTCGGAGATCAAAAGACCCGAGAACATGAAATTATAGCGCTTGTCGGAGCGCAACTCCTCGAGCCGGGCCTTAAGGCGCAAGAAGGGAGCGACCCCCTCGGGCTTGTTGAGTTGGCCCATGCCCTCCTCGATTTCTCCAATCAGATCGGCCAGCCGGTAGGGCACCGGTGTGTCGACCGTGAGCTTTTCGGAAAGGTTTCGGTTGGCGCTCTTTTTGCGGGCCGCCAGAACCGACTTTCTCAGGATATCGATGTCCTCTTCGCGATCTTCGCGGCCGCGGCCGACCAGCAATTCGATCATCTCCTCAAGGTTCATCAGCCAATAAGGAAGCCGCAGATTGCTGGCGTCATAATGGACCGAGATTTCCGAAAAGGCGCCTCTGTATTCATTATGCGGGTCGAGGATGATGATATGGCCCTCGGGCATCGATTCGACGATGCGGTGCACGAACAAGGCCACCGTCGTCGACTTGCCGGTGCCCGTGCTGCCCAGAATGGCAAAGTGCCGGGTCATCAATTGCTCGGTCAGCACAGTTGCCGGCACCCGATGGGTCGGATAGACGGTACCGACCGTGAAATGTTCTTTGCCGCCGGCCGAAAACAGAAGCGCCAGGTCTTCGTCGCTGGTCCGGTAGACCGGATCGCCAGGCATCGGGTGGCTCGAAATGCCGCGCTGGGCGGTAATGTTGCCGCTGCGCTCGTCGCGCTCGGCTTGGGCCAGAAATTCCATTTCAAGCATCGGCTGCAGCTTGCCATCGCTACCCCTTTCCAGGCTCACCGAACGGATCGAGCCATAAACCATATTGTCGCCGACCTTGATCCTCACCACCGAGCCGATATGCAGGCGACCGCTTGCCGCGTCGGCACCTACCATGCCTTTGAGCAGGCTCTCTTTGGCCACGGCCGAGGCGGTACCGCCGTCGACACGCATCACCGTGGCAATCGGTTCCTCCGAGGTGGTCGGCAATGCCGTCACCTTTTCGACCGGCTCTGCAGCGGCGGCCGGCGTGTTTTCAACTTCCTCGTTCAAGACCTTCCCCTTTTCTGACTCTTCGGTTCCTGTCCGTATCGGGTCCCAGGACTATACGACACTGTTTGTCAATAAAGCACACCTCGGTCAACGAAGGTACACCGGTTCACATTTTGGCGGGGAGTTTTTTGTGCCGCTTGTTCCGCCGCCGCCGCCGGTGCATAATTATTACCGAGAGGACCAATCATGCGCCCAATGGCTTTCGCCTTTGTGCTGATCTTATTTTTGAGCGCCTCGGCCCGGGCCGAGTGGCTGCTCGATCTCAAAGGGAGCGATTTTACCTTTGGATCGGTGAAAAACGTCGCGGTGGCCGAAGTGCACCATTTCACCGATCTCAACGCTTCGATTCAGGAGGATGGCGCCTTCTCTTTCAAAATCGCTCTGGACGGTTTCGATACCGGGATCGAGATCCGGAATCAGCGGATGCGTGAATTTCTGTTCGATACGGAACGCTTCCCGAATGCCGCTTATTCCGGCACGCTAGATATCGAGGCCCTGCGCAGGCTCAAGACCGGGCAGAGGGCGGAAGTGGGCGTGACAGGAATTCTTTCCCTTTACGGCCACCAGCAGCCGCTTGAGGTCCGATTGGTTGTGACGCGGCTTGGCGAAAAGCGGGTCCTTATTACCCCTGGCCGTTCGATCTATCTTAACGCCGGAGATTTCGGACTTTTGCCAGGGCTTGAAAAGCTGCGCCAGCTAGCCGGGCTCAAAGCCATCAGTCCGGTTGTGCCTATTAATTTCTATCTGGTCTTTGTCGAGCGCCCCTGAGCGCTCCGAAAATCATATTTTTCCCTCATCCCGAAGCCATTCATGGCTTTCCCTGAGCGAATCGGCGATCGGCCGGCAACGATAGGCCAGCCGGTCTTTGGCCTTGCCGGATGAGAAATTCTCGTCCTGACAGACAAAATAAGCCCCCTCGGGCGTCAGATCGGGCGGTTTGCCGGTGATCCGTGAGGCCAGATCCTTCACCCGCGCAGCCGTCTTGATGGCTATGGCGGGGAGGGTCTTATCGGGCGGTTCCATATCCAGAATGCGGGCAATCTCCCGGAGCAGCGCCAAGAAAGTCTCATGCGGCCCGCCAAGAAGGTAGTTCTCGCCCCTAGCCCCCACCTCGGCGGCTTTCAAATGCGCCTTGGCGACCTCGCGCACATTGGCGAAGCAGCCGGCCCCCGGCGGTACGCCCGGCAGCGTATCGTCGCGCACCATGGCGAACATGCGGGCCCAGTTATGGCTGTCATAGCGCCCCAGGATATGGCCGGGATTGAGGATCACCGCGTCGAGCCCGCCCTGCGCGGCTTCAAGGACCGCCGCCTCGGCGCGGGATTTGGAATTGACATAACCGATCCACGAGCCGAGCCCGTGCTTTTGGGCGCCCTCGTCAAAGCGCCCCGCCTGATGACCGTAGACGGCGATGGTCGAGGTGTGGACAAAGCGGCCGATGGCCTTTTCCATAGCCACTTTCAGCATGTTCCGGGTGCCCTCGACATTGGTCCGCCATTGCCGCGCCCTATGGCCGCGCCAGGGGCTGGTGTCGGCGGCGACATGAAACACCACGTCGACCCCCTCGGGCATCGCCGCCCTGAGGCTTTCGGAGTCCTCAAGCCGCCCCTCGACGGTCTCGATCCTCAGTTCCTGGAGAGGCCCGGCTTTCGAGCCGGCGCGCACCAGCGCCGTGACCCGCCAGCCGGCGTCGCTTAAGACCTCGGCCAGATTGCGTCCGACAAAACCCGTGCCGCCGGTCAGAAATGCATGTGGCATATTCTCGGTCCTTTCCCCCTACTCGCCGATCAGGTGGAGCTTGAGGCGCCGCGTATGGGGCCGATCGCGGTGCTCAAAGAGGTAAATGCCCTGCCAGGTGCCGAGGGCCGGGCGGCCGTCCTCGAAGGGGATCGAAAGCTGGGTCTGGGTCAGGGCGGCGCGGATATGGGCCGGCATGTCGTCGGGACCCTCGGCCCGATGACGGTAATTGGCTGGGCCCCGGGCCACCAGAATTGAGAAAAAGTCCTCGAGATCGGCCCGCACGTCGGGATCGGCGTTTTCCTGGATCAACAGCGAAGCCGAAGTATGGGGCAGATAGACGGTCAACAGCCCGTCGCGGATGTCCTGGCCGCCGGTCCAAGCGCAGACCTCGCCGGTAACCTCATAGAGCCCGGGACCCGAAGTGCGGCAGGTGATCTCGCCCATTGCCTGTTTCATCGCCTACCTTGTATCGATTACCTGCCGAATGCGCTAGGAAAAGAAGCCGCCTCCGGTCAAGGACGAGCCGCTGCAGCTGACGCCAAAAGGAGAGCTGACGACCGCTCGGGGGCCTGTTAGGATGAGCCCAGAGGACATTCCATGGTCGCACTCACGGTCAACGGAAAATCAATCGAAGTGGAGGCCGATCCCGGCACGCCGCTGCTATGGTTTTTGCGCGATTATCTCAATCTGACCGGCACCAAGTTCGGCTGCGGTATTGGTCTGTGCGGGGCCTGCACGGTCCATCTTGACGGCACCGCCGTGCGCTCGTGCATGACGCCCTTGGGGGGGATCGAGCCGGGCAGCAATATCACCACCATCGAGGGGCTGTCCGAGGACGGCTCACACCCGGTCCAGCAAGCCTGGATCGAAGAGGACGTGCCCCAATGCGGCTATTGCCAGCCGGGCATGATCATGGCCACCGTGGCCTTTTTGAAAGATTTCCCGGAGCCGAACGATGAGGACATCGATCGGGCGATCACCAACATTTGCCGTTGCGGCACCTACAATCGCATCCGCAAAGCGATTAAAAGAGCGGCCGCTGCAGCCGCTCAGAAGGCTCAGGCGGCCGGGTAAAAGCTGCCGCCATTTTCGGCCATGTCGCGGAGGATTTTTGGCGGCGCAAAGCGCCGCCCGTAGGCCTTGGCCAGACGCTCGGCTTCGGCCACGAAGGCCTTGGCGCCGACCCCGTCGATAAAGCTTAATGGACCGCCGGTGTAGGGCGCAAAGCCCCAGCCGAGGATCGCTCCGACGTCGGCCGAGGGGGCGTCGTCGAGGACCCCTTCCTCGAAGCAGCGCGCCGCCTCGATGGCCTGGCGGTAGAGAATACGGGTCTTGACCTCGTCCACATGGGGCTGTTCGGCCGCCTCGGGGAAATGGTCGGAAATCTCCGGCCACAGGTACTTTTTGCCGCCCTCGGGATATTCATAAAAACCCTTGCCGTTCTTACGGCCCTTGCGGCCGAGCTGCTCGACAAACTTGATAATCACGTCGTCGGCCGGGCTGCCCGGATAGGCATCGCCCAAATCCTTCTTGGCCTGGCTCATGACCTTGTAGGAAAGCTCGAGAGAGACTTCATCGGCCACCGCCAGCGGTCCGACCATCATGCCCGCCAGGCGCCCGGCGTTTTCGATCAGGGCCGGCTTGATGCCGTCTTTAAGCATCGCCGCCCCTTCCATGACGTAGGTGCCGAAGCAGCGGCTGGTATAAAACCCGCGGCTGTCGTTGACCACGATCGGCGTTTTCTTGATCGCTGCCGCATAGTCAAGGGCCCGGGCCAGGGCCTCGTCGCCGGTTTTTTTGCCCAGGATGATCTCGATCAGAGGCATTTTCTCGACCGGGGAGAAGAAATGGATGCCGATGAACCTCTCGGCATCGCGGCTCGCCTCGGCCAGCCCGGTGATCGGCAGGGTCGAGGTATTCGAGGCCATGATGCAGTCTTCGCCGACCACAGCCTCGGTCTTGTGGGTCACGTCGGCCTTGATTTCGCGGTCCTCGAACACCGCCTCGATTACCAGATCGCAGCCTTCGAGATCGGCATAATCGGCGGTTGGATGGATGCGATCGAGGAGCGCCTGGCCCTGTTCCTTGGTCGTCTTGTGGCGTTTTATGCCCTTTTCGACCAGCTTTTCCGCATGGGCCTTGCCCTGCTCGGCCGCCTCGAGGGTGCTGTCCAATAGCACCACCTCCATGCCGCCCCGGGCCGAGACGTAGGCGATCCCGGCCCCCATCATGCCGGCCCCCAGCATGCCGAGCTTCTTGATCGGCTTTTTCTGCTGTCCTTGGGGCCGCTTGGCGCCCCGTTCGGCGGCCAGCTTGTTGACAAAAAGCGTCCGGATCATATTGGGGGCCACAGGGCCGGCCATCAACTCGGCAAAACGCTTCGAATCGAGCCGGATCGCGGTATCGAAAGGCACGATCGCGCCTTCGTAGATCGAGGACAGGATCGCCTCGACGGCCGGATAATTGTGCCACGACTTGTCCTGGGCCATGGCCGAGGCGCCGATCATGGTGCGCACGGCGTTGGGGTGCATGGCGCCACCGCCGCCGGGAATCTTGAAACCCCTTTTGTCCCAAGGCTGCTGAGCGACCGGCTTGTCGAGAAGCCAAGCCTTGGCCGATTCAAGGAGCTTGTCCTTAGGCACGACGAGGTCGGCGACTTTAAGTGCCACTGCCTCCATGGACGATAGGTTCTTACCCGTCGAGGCATATTGCAGGGCCACCTGCAGGCCGGCCAGGCGGCTCAGCCGCTGCATGCCCCCGGCCCCCGGCAACAGGCCGACGAGAACTTCCGGCAGGCCCAGCTTGGTCGAGCGGTCGTCCGACAGAACCCGATAATGACAGGCCAGCGCCAGCTCCAAGCCACCACCGAGGGCCAGGCCATGGACGGCGGCCACAAAGGGCTTGCCGCTGGTCTCCAGCTGCCGCAATAGATCCGAATAGCCGAAGGCGGCCTTGAAACGCTCTTCGGGGCTCATCCCCTCGGCCTCTTTGCTCATCTGGGCGAGCATCCTCAAATCGGCCCCGGCCATGAAGCTTGGCTTGGCCGAGATGATGACGGCGCCCTTGATGGCCTCGTCCTCGGTCACCTTTTTTACGAGCTCGGAAAGATCGCTCAGGAAGGCCCGGTTGACCACGTTCATGGTCGCCTCGGGCAGATCGATGGTCAGGGTGGCGATGCCATCGCCGTCCAGCTCAAAATTTATCGTCTCGGTCATGCTTTTCCCCGCTTGTCTCTAAACCCGCTCGATGATCGTGGCGGTGCCCATGCCGGCACCGATGCAAAGGGTGACCAGCGCCGTTTCCTTACCCGTCCGCTCGAGCTCGTCCAAGGCGGTACCCAGAACCATGGCCCCGGTGGCACCCAAGGGGTGACCCATGGCGATAGCGCCGCCGCAGACATTGAGATCGGCATGGTCGATATCCATCACGTCGAGGAACCTTAAGACCACCGCCGCGAAAGCCTCGTTGAGCTCCCACAGGTCGATATCGCCCTTGTTCATGCCGACCCGCTTTAACGCCTTTTCGGCCGCAAAGGACGGCCCGGTGAGCATGATCGTCGGTTCCGAACCGATCGAGGCAAAGCTTTTGATGCGGGCCCGGGGCTTTAATCCTAAGCGTTTGCCGGCCTCGCCGCTGCCGACAAGCACGCCGGCCGCGCCATCGACGATGCCCGACGAGTTGCCGGCATGATGGACGTGATTGATCTTCTCGATCTCCGGGTAGCGCTGGATAGCGACGCCATCGAAGCCGAAATTTTCGCCAAGATCGGCAAAGGACGGCTTTAAGGCGCCCAGGGACTGCATCGAGGCGTCGGGGCGCATATGCTCGTCGTGATCGAGGGCCACGGCGCCCATCAGGTCCTTGACCGGCAGGATGGATTTTTCGAACCGCTTTTCCTCCCAGGCCTTGGCCGCCCGCTTCTGGCTTTCGACCGCGTAGGCATCGAGGTCGTCGCGCGAATAGCCGTATTTTGTGGCAATCAGATCGGCCGAAATGCCCTGGGGTACGAAATAGGTCTTAAAAGCCACCGCCGGATCGCTGGCCATGGCCCCGCCGTCGGCGCCCATCGGCACCCGGCTCATGCTCTCGACGCCGCCGCCGATCGACAGATCGGACATGCCGGCCATGACCTTGCCGGCCACGGTATTCACCGCCTCGAGCCCGGAAGCGCAAAAACGGTTGATCTGCATGCCCGCCACCCGGTCATCGAAACCGGCCGCAAGCGCCGCGACGCGGGCGATATTGGCGCCCTGTTCGCCGACCGGCGCGACGCAGCCGAGGACCACATCGTCAACCTCGGCGGTGTCCAGATCGTTGCGCTCCCTAAGCGCGTTCAGGACCTGTACCGCAAGCTGCATCGGCGTAATCTCGTGGAGGCTGCCGTCGGGCTTGCCGCGGCCGCGCGGCGTGCGCACGGCATCAAAGATAAAAGCCTCGGTCATAATCCTGTCCTTCGTTGGTCTCTAGCGTTGTTCAAAAAGCCTCGGCCGGCATGGCCATCATCGTTTCGGCCCCGGCCTCGATGCGCTTTAGGTGGCTTGCGGTCTCGGGCAGCATATGGCTCATGTAATAATTCGCCGTGCCAAGCTTGTGCTCGTGGAAGGTCTTGTCCTCGGCGCCGGCGGCCAGCAGCTCCAGAGATTTGAGCGCCATCTGGGCCCACATATAGCCGATCGCCACCAAGCCCAAAAGGTGCATATAGTTGGTCGCCCCGGCCGCCGCATTATCGGGGTTTTTCATGCCGTTTTCCATCAGCCATAGGGTCGCCGTCTCAAGGTCCTTGATCGCGGCCTTAAGGGGGTTGATGTAGGGCGCCGCCTCGGCGGAGCGGTGGTCCTTGCAAAAGCCGCCGAGCTGTTCAAAGAATGCCCGGATCGCGGCGCCGTTGTTACGCGGCAGCTTGCGGCCCACCAGATCGAGGGCTTGAATGCCGTTCGTGCCCTCGTAAATCTGTGCAATGCGGGCGTCGCGCACGAACTGCTCCATTCCCGATTCGGCAATATAGCCATGACCGCCAAGAACCTGCAGCGCCGTGTTGGCGTTCTCGAAACCTTTATCCGTCAGCACCCCTTTGATGACCGGGGTCAAAAGCCCGACCATCTCGGCTGCCTGCCGGCTGGTCTCCTCGTCCTCCGAGCGCAGCCACAGATCGCCCTGCAGGGCGGCCCAGAAGGCGAAGGCGCGGGCTCCTTCGTTAAAGGCCCTGACCTCCAATAGCATGCGCCGCACGTCCGGGTGGACGATGATCAGATCGGCCGCATGGTCCGGGTCTTTGGCGCCGGTGATGGCGCGGCCCTGGCGGCGCTCGCGGGCGTAATTGGCGGCGTTCTGATAGGCCACCTCCGACAGTCCCAGGCCCTGCACGCCGACCCCGATGCGGGCGCTGTTCATCATCAAAAACATCGGCTTTATGCCTTCGTTGGCCTTGCCTACCAGCCAGCCGGTGGCGCCGTCGTAATTCAAAACCGCCGTGGCGTTGCCGTGGATGCCCATCTTTTCTTCAAGCGCTCCGCAACTTACCGCATTGCGCGCGCCTATGGATCCGTCGGCATTGATCAGATATTTGGGCACCAGGAAAAGGGATAGTCCCTTGATGCCTTGCGGTGCATCGGGCAGCCGGGCCAATACGAAATGAATGATATTCTCGCTCAGATCATGTTCGCCCGAGGAGATGAAGATCTTGGTGCCGGTGATCTTGTAGGAACCGTCGTCCTGCGGTTCGGCCTTGGTCCGCAGCTGCCCGAGATCGGTACCGCAATGGGCTTCGGTCAGATTCATCGTGCCGGCCCATTCACCGGTGATCATCTTGGGGATATAGGCGGCTTTCTGCTCGTCGGAGCCAGCTAGATTTAGCATGACAATGGCGCCCGAAGTCAGACTCGGATACATGTGAAAGGCCAGATTGGCCGACACGCACATCTCCTCGAAGGCTATGTACATGACGCTCGGCAGGCCCTGGCCACCGTACTCCGGATTGTGAGAAAGCCCCTGCCAGCCGCCCTCGACGAAGATCTTGTAGGCCTCCTTGAAACCCGTCGGCGTGGTCACCGAGCCGTCGTCATTGCGGGTGCAGCCTTCGATATCGCCGATCCGGTTTAAGGGTTGCAGCACCTCCTCGGCCAGCTTGCCGGCCTCCCTGAGGATCGCTTCGGTCAGCTCGGGGGTTGCTTCTTCAAAGCCCCTCAGGTTCGAATATTTGGTGATATTCAGCACATCGTGCAGAAGATACATCATGTCCTTGACCGGTGCGCGATAGGTGGGCATTGGCTTTTCCTTGTCACTCTCAGGCCTGTCTCAGGCCACCTGTTCTTCCTACTTGGTCGCCAGAAGTTCTTCGACCTTTTGGCAAAATTCCGAAAGCTCGCTGATCGTCTCGTCGATATCGGCGCGCTGCCGGGTGAGCATCTCCAGCCGTTCGCGGCATTTTTTCAGGGTCACCTGTTTCTGCAGCTGCCGACCGTCGCCACGGTTATATAGATCGAGCATTTCGGCGATATTGGCCAGCGAAAAACCGACCCTTTTGCCACGCAGAATCCAGGCCAGACGGGCCCGGTCGGCGGGCGAATAGATGCGGGTCTGGCCCTGGCGCCCGGGGTGCAGGAGATCCTGATCCTCATAAAAGCGGATAGCCCGGGCGGTGACCGAAAACTCGCTCGACAGTTCGGCTATCGAATAGCTGGTTTGGTCCTGGTTCATTGGTCGCTCATCGATCTTTTGCGGGTTCATCAAAAGGGCGCACAGGATAGTTGACGTTTACGTAAACGTCAACTTTGACATTTGCCCTCCCGGAGGGTAGAGTTGAAAGCCGCGCCAGCCGTGCGGCGCGCCGTATCCGGGCGCTCACTGGCCGACCGGCGGCAAGGCCCGGAGGCGATGAAATTCAAGCGAATCGGGGGCAAATATGAACGAGCGCATTCAGACTTTCGAGGAATTTTTCCCCTATTATTTGGGCCAGCATTCGCTGCCGGCCACCCGGGCGCTGCATTATATCGGCACGACGCTTTTTCTGGCCTCTCTGGTGGCCTTCGCGGTCACGCTTCAATGGCCGTACATTTTGTTGGCCATTTTTGTCGGTTATCTTTTTGCCTGGATCGGGCACTTTTTTATCGAGCATAACCGCCCGGCCACTTTTACCTATCCCGGATGGTCGTTCATCTCGGATCTGAAGATGTATTTCCTCTTCGTAACCGGCCAGATCGGTAAGCACCTCGAAGCGGCCGGGGTCGGCGTGGTCGCCGAGCCTGTGGCTGAGCACGAGCCGACAATCACCGCCGAACCGCAGCCGGACCCGGATCCGGCACCCGAGCCAATAGTCACCGCCGAGCCGGATCCCGAACCCGAGCCAACGATCGCCGTCGAACCGGAGCCAACGGTCGCCGTTGAGCCGCAAGCGGACCCGGACCCGGAACCCAGGCAGGAATAGATACAAGTTAGTCTTTGGCATCCCCAGGGAAATGGGCGAAGGTGACATAATGGTCACCGGGCTCTTTGTATCCGATCTCGTCGGCCCCGTAGAAGGTCGTCCGCCGGCCGCACCGTCACCTCGGCGCCGCAGCGCCAAAGATCGCCGCTGCGGCAGGGGAGCGGGGCTTGACTCCAAGCCCGTCATCCCTGAGGCTCCAAGGGAGCGGTGCCTGACACCAAAGGGAGCATCGGGGCGCAAATGGACATAGCTTACGAGCACGATCCGGCCTCTACGGACACGGTCTTTCCGCTCCGTCACGACTGGACGCGCCAAGAGGTCCTGGACCTTTTCGAGCAGCCTTTTTTGGAACTTATCTTCGCCGCCCAGAGCGTCCACCGCCAGCATCACGCTGCCAACCGGGTGCAACTCTCGCAGCTTTTATCGATCAAGACCGGTGGCTGCGCCGAGGATTGCGCCTATTGCCCGCAGTCAGCCAGATACCGGGAAGAAACAGGCCTCAAGGCCGAGCCGCTGATGGCCCTCGACGCGGTGCTGGCGGAAGCAAAAAAGGCCAAAGCAAACGGCGCCAGCCGCTTTTGCATGGGTGCCGCCTGGCGCCGTCTCAAGGATCGCGACCTCGACAAGATCACGGCCATGATCGAAGGCGTAAAGGCCCTGGGGCTCGAGACCTGCGTCACCCTCGGCATGCTCGAAGATCATCAGGTCGAACGCTTGAAGGCGGCCGGGCTGGATTATTACAACCACAATATCGATACCTCGGAGGCCTATTACGGCAAGATTATCACGACCCGCACTTACGCCGACCGGCTTGAGACCCTGGAGCGCGTGCGGGCGGCCGGGATCAACGTGTGTTGCGGTGGCATCGTCGGCCTGGGCGAGGGGCGCACCGACCGGGCCGAAATGCTGCTGACCCTGGCGACCATGGAAAGCCATCCGCGCTCGGTACCGATCAATATGCTGGTCCGGGTTCGTGGCACGCCCTTGGCGGACGGCGAAGACCTCGATCCTATCGAGTTCGTGCGCACCATCGCAGTGGCGCGGATTCTGATGCCTGAGTCGGTCGTCCGCCTGTCGGCCGGCCGCGAGACCATGTCCGACGAAATGCAGGCCCTGTGTTTCCTGGCCGGCGCCAATTCGATCTTTTACGGCGAAAAGCTGCTGACCACCCCAAATCCGGACGCCAATCGGGACCTCGAGCTGTTCGAAAGACTGGGCCTGAAGGCCAGCTAGTCCCGTTCGCCGAAGGCCATCAGGATAAAGGCGTATTCCTCGGCCACCTCGAACAATGCCTTGTAGCGCCCGGTCCGGCCCCGGTGCCCGGCCCCCATATTGGTCTTTAGGACCAGAAGATTATGGTCGGTCTTGATGGTCCTCAGGCGGGCCACCCATTTGGCCGGCTCCCAATAGGTCACCCGCGGATCATTGAGCCCGGCCGTGACCATCATCGGTGGATAGTCCTGGGCCGTGATATTGTCGTAAGGGCTGTAGGAGAGAATATATTCAAAGGCCGCCCGGTCGGTGATCGGGTTGCCCCATTCGGGCCATTCGATCGGCGTCAGGGGCAGGCTGTCGTCGAGCATGGTATTCAAGATATCGACAAACGGCACATGGGCGACGATGGCGCGCCACAGCTCCGGGTCCGAATTGGCCACATAGCCCATCAGCGAACCGCCGGCGCTGCCGCCGGAGATCGAGATATTACCGGCCGTGGCATAACCCTCGGCGATCAGATGCTCGGCTACATCGACAAAATCATGGAAGGTGTTGGTGCGTTTGAAAAGCTTGCCGTCCTCGTACCACTGGAAGCCCATCTCGTCGCCGCCGCGGATATGAGCGATGGCATAGGCAAAGCCGCGATCCAACAGGCTGAGCCGGACGGATGAAAAATTGATCGGATAGCCGGAACCATAGGCGCCGTAACCGGTCACGTGCAGACGGCCCTGGCCATCCTTTTTGAAATCCTTTCGGTAGACGATCGAGATCGGAACCTTGACGCCGTCGCGGGCCGTCGCCCACAGCCGCTCGGTGGTATAATCCGAGGCCTCATAGCCGCTTGGAATCTCTTGGACCTTACGGCTCACCAGCCGCCGCTCGGCCAGCGGATAATCGAACACCGTATCCGGGGTGACCATCGATTCGTAATGCAGCCTAAGCGTATCGATCGCATATTCCGGATTGTTGCCGACCCGGGCCGTGTAGGCCGCTTCGGGAAATGCGATGAAATGTTCGTCGCCGTTATGATAGCGAACCCGGATCTGGTCGAGGCCGCCAAGGCGCTCCTCGATCACCAAAAAATCCTCGAAACTCGCGATGCCGCGGATGTAATTGGTATCGCTTGCGGCGATCAGTTCCTGCCAGGCCTCCTGGCCTGGCGACGCCTCGGGCGCCACGGCGACCCGGAAGTTCTTGTGGGTATCGTTCGTACGGATGAAGAAAAGATCGCCGGCGTGATCGATGTAATATTGATGGTTGGTCTTGCGGGGCGCGACGAGTACCGGTTCGGCACCGGGCCGCGCGGTCGGGATCAGGCGCAGCTCGGTGGTCACGTTATCGCCGGTCAAAATGATGAAATAGGCGCGGCTCTGGGTCTTGCTCATGCCGACGAAAAACGCCGGGTCGGCTTCTTCGTAGACCATGGCGTCGCCGGCGGTTTCCGCCCCAAGCTGATGATGCATGACCTTGTAGGGCCGCCACTCCTCACTGAGGACCGTGTAGAGGAAGGATTTACTATCGGCCGCCCAGGCCGCGTAGCCGACCGATTCCGAAACCGCCTGATCGACGATCTCGCCGCTCTCAATATCCCTGACAAAAATGCGATAGCGCTCGGCCCCGTCGAGATCCTCGGACCAGGCCATATACCGCTCGTCGGGGCTGATCGAAAGCGTCCCCAGGTTATAGAAATCGTGGCCTTCGGCCCTTTGTGCCTCGTCAAGGATCACCACCTCATCACCGCCGGCGACCGGCTGACGCAGCCATTGGCGATACTGGGCCCCGGGCTCAAAGCGCCAGTGGTACAGGTAACTGCCGTCGCGGGCCGGAACCGAGCTGTCGTCCTCTTTGACGCGGCCCTTGAGCTCTTCGAATATGGTTTCGGTCAGGCCTTCGACCGGCTCCATTGCGGCCTCGAAATAGGCGTTTTCGGCCCGCAGATAAGCCAGTGTCTCTTCATCGTCGACGGTCGGATAATCCTCGTCTTTCAGGCCGGCGAACGGATCATGCACGGTGATCCCGTGATAGGTAATATCCCGCGGCGAGGCGGGCGCTTCCGGCGCCTCCATTTGTTTCGCCTTCATCTCGGTGTCCTTCGTTCCCATCCCGTTATCTTCGGCCGTCCGATTGATCCAAAAAATGACCGCCACGACCACGGCGGCCACAAGCAGGATGGGGCCTGGGCGATGATAGCTCATGACTTGCTCCCCGGTTCAAGCGCGCCCTTCATCATGCATATTGACCGCAGACTGGCAATCGGGAATCATTCGATCGGCGTCTCCATAATTTGCTGCCCGTTGCAAACTGGCTTTTGGTGGCCGGGCAATGGTAAAAGGCGGGAGGCTAGACATGGCCGGCTGTGAAAAATAACCGAGACACGGGGACCCAATGAGTACCAAGGAAATAAAAGGTCGCCTGGCGGCTCTGCGCAAAGAGCTCACGGCTAGAGACCTGGATGGTTTTGTCATTCCGCTGACCGACGAACATCAGAGCGAATATGTGGCCGACGGTGCTCAGCGGCTGGCTTGGATCAGCGGCTTCACGGGCTCGTTCGGCAGCGCCATCGTTCTGATGGACAAGGCAGCGGCCTTTACCGACGGCCGCTATACGCTGCAAATCGAGGCGCAGGTGGACGGTGAGCTTTTTGCGCGCTGCCACTTTCAGCAGCAGCCGCCCAAGGACTGGTTGACCGAAAACCTCACCGACGGCATGCGGATCGGCTACGATCCGTTTCTTCACACTATCGGCTGGGTCACAGAGTTTTCCGATGCATTGGCCTTCAAGGGCGCCGAATTGGTGCCG
The DNA here is from genome assembly GCA_022566895.1 of Pseudomonadota bacterium. Lineage (GTDB taxonomy): Bacteria > Pseudomonadota > Alphaproteobacteria > Sphingomonadales > SMXR01 > JADFIA01. Next base: position 9,397 of record JADFIA010000021.1, on the reverse strand, counting down.
GTCGACAGCAACCCGGTTGATGCGGCCTGGCTTGACCGCCCGGGCGAGCCCAATCAGCCGGTGGTCATCCATGGGTTCGAGTTTACCGGCGAGGAGTCGGCTGACAAGCGCGCCCGGCTGGCCGAGGAGCTGCGCCGTCAGGGTGCCGATGCGGTCATTCTTACCGCCCTCGATTCGATCGCTTGGCTGTTTAACATCCGCTCCGCCGATGTGCTGCACACGCCGGTCTCGCTTGCCTACGCGGTTCTCGGAAACGACGGCCGCGGCCTGCTTTTTCTGGATGAATCGAAGGCCACAGACGAATTGCGGCAGGGGCTCGGGACCGAGGTCACGATCCGTCCGAAAAGCGGCTTTATCGACTATCTCAGGGGACTTCAAGGGCGTACCATCGTGGCCGATCCGGCGACCGCCTCGGCGGCGGTTTTCGCGGCGCTGGAGGAGGCCGGGGCCCGGATCCTGCGGACGCCCGATCCGTGCAGCCTGCCGAAGGCGATCAAGAACGAAACCGAACTCGAGGGCGCCAGGCGGGCCCATGTTCGCGACGGCGTTGCGGTCAGCCGGTTCCTTAAATGGTTCGCCGAAGAAGCGCCCAAGGGCGGGCTTTCTGAAATCTCGGCGGCCGACAAGCTGCTGTGGTTCCGTAAACAGGGCGAGCATTACCGCGATACGAGCTTTTCGACCATCTCCGGCGCCGGGCCGAACGGCGCCATTATTCATTATCGGGCCAGCCAGGAGACCAACCGGCAAATCGAGCCGGGGATCGTATATTTGATCGATTCGGGCGCCCAGTATCTCGACGGCACCACCGATATCACGCGTACGCTGGCGGTTGGCGAGGTTGGAGACGAACCTAAAGACCGCTTCACCCGTGTTCTAAAGGGTCATATCGCACTCGGCTCGGCGATTTTTCCAGAAGGCACGACCGGCTCGCAACTCGACGCCCTGGCCCGCCAGCCGCTATGGCAGGCCGGGCTCGACTACGATCATGGGACCGGACACGGGGTCGGCAGTTATCTGGCCGTCCACGAAGGACCGGGCCGCATCTCTCCTTGGCCCAACACGATCGCTCTCAGACCCGGCATGATTTTTTCGAACGAGCCGGGCTATTATAAAGCCGGGGCCTACGGAATCAGGATCGAAAACCTCGTTTACGTACGCCAAGTGGACAGCCCGGGCGAGCGGCAGATGCTGGGCTTTAGGGAGCTGACCCTGGCGCCGATCGACCGCAACCTTATCGCGCTGCCGCTTCTGGAGGACCGGGAGCTTGATTGGCTCAATAGCTATCACGCCCGCGTCCGTGAGGAAATTGCGCCGCACTTGGACGGCGCCGAGCGTGAATGGCTGGTGTCGCAAACCGAGGCCATAAGCCGCTAGCCCAGCCGGACTGCCGACCACAAGGATAGCCGCATTTTTGCCCTGATTGGCCGACAGACTGCAATGAGAGTAAGGAAACTGTAGAAAATTTTATCTATTGTGAACCGATTATTAACGATGCGCAGCGACACTGCAGCTATGGGTACGACAGCTAATTACTGGATCAAGGCGGTTTGCCGCAGCTTGGGGGTTTGCCTGCTTGCAGCGGCGGCGATTGGCCTGCCGGCGCCCAGCGCCAGGGCCGGCATCTTCGACACCTTCGACGATACCATCGAGGCGATCCAGGCCGGTTTCGACTATATCTGGCCGGACGATATCGAGGTTGAAGACCTTTCAATACGTCTCGGTATCGGGATCGGGCTGACCCCGGACTACACAGGATCCGACGATTACCGATATCGGATCGTGCCGCTCATCGACATTCGCTATAAGAATATCTGGGCCTTCCAGGGGAGCAAATTTCGATACAATGTCATTCGCAAGGGCGGCTTTTATGCCGGCCCGCTTTTAAACTACAGATTCGGCCGCGATGCCGGCCGCAATCCGGCTCTCGACGGCCTCGAGAATATCTCCGATACGGTCGATGTTGGCGTCTTCGTCGAATATCGCAAGGCCTCGCTGGTGGCCAACGCCGACCTGCGCAAGGCCTTGGGCGCCGGCCAAGGTCTGACCGTCCAGATCACCGTGGCTCAAGGAATTTACGCGACGGAAAGGTTTGCCCTGGGGGCAGCGGTGCGCGCCAAATGGGGCTCGCAAAAGAACATTCAGACCAATTTCGGGATTACCGCCGCCCAGTCGCTGAGCACCGGCCACCGCGCCTTTGACGCCGAAAGCGGCCTGTCGTCGGTCGGAGTCAGTTTTTTGAGCCGTTATAAATTGAGCGAGAGATGGCGCCTCGAAGGTCTGATCGCGGTCTTTCGCCTGGTTGATGATTCCGCCGACAGCCCGCTTGTGCGCGATGTCGGCAGCCCGACCCAGGCGCTCGGGGGTGTCGGCTTGCGCTATACCTTCTGATGCTGCCGGCACTTGATGCCAGCCGCTCAAACGGTCAAAGATGCGGCAGGGAATTGGTATGGCCGCATTCAAGCTTACAAAACGGCACCTCAAATCAGCCCTCGACAAACTATCGGCCCGCGACGGCGATATGGCGAAGGCCCTAAAGCTCATCGGCTACCCGGAAGAACACCGCAACCCCAAGGGCTTTCAGACCCTGATGCATATCCTTGCTGCTCAGCAACTCTCGACCCGGGCGGCGGCAACCATCATCGGCCGCTTGCATGATGCCTGCGCACCCGAACTGGCGCCTGAGACCTTTATGCGGCTCGAGGACGAGGCCATCCGCGCGGTTGGTTTTTCGCGCCAGAAGCTGGCCTATGGCCGCGGACTCTCGGAGGCCGTACAAAGCGGCAGGCTGGTTCTAGAGCGGTTGGAGACAATGACCGACCAAGAGGTCATGGCGGCGCTGACGGCGCTTAAGGGTTTCGGCCGCTGGTCGGCGGAGATGTATTTGATCGCCTCGCTCGGCCGTCCCGACATCTGGCCGGCCGACGATCTGGCGGTCCAGGAAGGCGTCCGGCGGTTGAAAGGGCTCGAGGCGCGGCCGGGCCAGAAGGAAATGGATGCCATCGCCGAGCCATGGCGGCCGTACCGTACCGCAGCGGCCATCTTCATCTGGCACTATTACAAAAACGCACCGCCGCCTTAATGGCGCCTGCTGGGGCTGTCACGAGATAATTGCCTATTGGCGCCCCGATCTGCTAGTTTTTCCGATACCCAGGTGGTCGAAAGGCCATGAAAATTGCTGAGCCGGGGTCTCGGGACGTAGGAGGGTGCATTCCGACTGTGCAGAAGCAAAAGGCATATCTGTCACCTGCAAGCGACAAGGGGACTGATGAAACCGGTATTGAGCCGGTCCAGCACGGCACTCCAGGTGACGCCGTCTCGGCTGACCTGATCTCGCCGCTCATTCATATCGGATACCATAAGACCGCATCGACCTGGTTGCAGCGTCATTTCTTCTCGCGCCATGATTTGGGGCTTAGCCGGATCAAAATGGATCTGCCATTTCACAACCTCCACCCGCTGCGGTTCTCGGCTTCCGCCTATCGCAGCCACTATCATCCAAAGATTCTCCAGACGAAGAAGGGGGAGGTGCCGGTGTTTTCGCTCGAGCGTCTTTCGGGGCACCCCCATTCAGGTGGCTTTGACTGCAAGGACATCGCCGACCGATTAAAAGCGGTTTTTCCCAAGGCGCGCATTCTGATGGTCATCCGTCAGCAGGAAGGCGCCATCCTTTCGTGCTGGTACCAATATGTGAAGAAGGGGGGCACCGGCTCGTTGAAAAATTACTTGCGGCCGCGAGCCGACGGCCATGTGCCGCTTTTTCACCGCGATCATTTTTCCTACGACGCCCTCATCGAATATTATCAAGGGTTGTTTGGAACCAAGCGCGTCAAGGTTCTGCCTTTCGAGTGGTTTCGCGACGAGCCGTCAAAGTTCCTGACCGAGATCGTCAAATTCGGCGGCTTCGAAATGCCTGAAAGCCTTCCCATTCGCAAGAAAAGGAACAAGGCAGCGCCGCCGGTCAAGGTGCTGCTTCGCAGCCGCTTTAACTTGGTCATAAGACGCGACACCGTGAATCAGTGCAGCCCCTACGCGTCATGGCTCGGCGCGGCGATTCTCTTGCCCCTGATCGAGACGGCGGGCCGATTGACACCCGAGGGCATAAACCGGCGCTACCGCCGGCGATGGCAAGACTTTGTTGATCGGGAGTTCTCCGGTTACTTTGCGCAAAGTAACCGACGCACCCAGGAATTGACCGGGCTGGATCTCGAATCCATGGGCTACCAAGTCGCGGAGGCGGTCTGAACACCGGAGGAGGCTGAGGAGATGGGCGTCGAAGTCGAATCGTTTTTTCACGCCGCCACCAACACCATTACCTATCTCCTCAGCGAGCCGAAAAGCAAGCAAGCGGCGATTATCGATTCGGTCCTCGATTTCGATCCGGCCTCGGGGCGCGTCGAGACAGCCTCGGCCAAGGCGCTCGCCGATCACATCGAGAACCGCGACCTCGAGGTGGTCTATATTCTCGAAACCCATTTGCACGCGGATCACTTGACCGCGGCCCAATACTTGAAGGAACGGCTGGGCGGCCAGATAGGCATCGGGGCTGAAGTCTCGAAAGTTCAGGAATCCTTTGGCGCGGTCATGAATGCCGGCCACGACTTCAAAACCGACGGCAGCCAGTTCGACATTCTGCTGGGCGATGACGACCGACTGCCGCTCGGTGACCAAGAGATCACGGTCATGCAGACGCCGGGTCATACGCCGGCCTGCGTGACCTACCTGGTGGACGGCGCCGCTTTTGTCGGTGACGCAATTTTTATGCCCGACATGGGCTCGGCCCGCTGTGATTTTCCGGGCGGCTGTGCCCGTACGCTGTTCCAGTCGATCGGCCGCATCCTTGCCCTGCCGCCCGAGACCCGGATCCTGGTCGGTCACGATTACGGACCGGGTGGCCGCGAGATCGCCTGGCAGACCACGGTCGCCGAGCAGATTCAGGACAACATTCACGTCAAGGCCGGCAGCAGCGAGGAGGACTTTGTTGATATGCGGCGGGCCCGCGACGCCACGCTGGATATGCCGCGGCTGCTCTTGCCTTCGGTTCAGGTCAATATGCGAGCCGGGGCCTTGCCGCTGCCCGAGGACAACGGCGTTTCCTATCTGAAGCTGCCGATCAATCAGTTCTAAGAAATTCGCGGGCCAGGCCTGCCATCAGACCTACGCTGAGGTGTCGAAGCGAGGAAACTGACCGCTTGAATTGGCGGGCCGGGGCCGTCCATACTGGGGTCTGGTGCATCTGGAGGGAGATCGGCCGTTGCCGCTTCTTGAGGAACTCAGCGGCTTTGTGTTTGCCATTGCGGCCGTCGTCATTCCGGCGCTGGCCTCGGTGCATATTATTTCGACCAAACACGAGGTCAGGGCGGCCATAGGCTGGACCGGCCTGGTGTGGCTGGTGCCCTTTGTGGGCACCGTTTTGTATCTCATGTTCGGTATCAACCGGATCAAACGCAAGGCTATCCGCAAGCGTCTGCGCCAGCAGCTGTCGTCGCCCGGGCGCAGCGAGGTCGGACAGCTGGTCGGACCTTTCCTGCCCACCCTGTTCAAGAAGGCGACCCGCGACATGGCGGCCCAGGCCAGGATGCTTTCCAGGCTCGGAAATTTTCCGATCACCGGCGGCAATCGGATCGATCATTACACCACCGGCGACGGCGCCTACGACGCCATGCTGGCGGCTCTGCGCGGCGCCCAGCGCTCGATTGCCCTGGCCAGCTATATTTTCGAGGCGGCAACCGCTGACGGCGCCTTCGTCGATGCCTTGAGCGAAGCGGTTGAGCGCGGCGTCGAGGTGCGGGTGCTTCTGGACGGAGTCGGCTCACTTTATCACCGGCCCTCCGCCACCACGGTCCTGGTGCGGCGGGGCGTACGCGCGGCCCAGTTCAATCGCCAACTGGTGCCCTGGCGGATGCCCTATCTGAATCTGAGAAACCATCGTAAGATTCTGGTCATCGACGGCCACGGCGGTTTCGCCGGCGGTATGAACCTAAGGCAAAGTTATCTCGGCAGGGGACCCGACGAGGAGCAGGTCAAGGACTGGCACTTCCGGCTCGAAGGGCCGGTGGTAGCCCATATGATGGAGGTCTTCGCCGAGGACTGGTCGTTCGCGACCGGCGAGACGCTTGAGGGCGAGGCCTGGTTCCCCGACGACTATCCCGAGGACCCGGCAGATATGGTAGCCCGCGGCATCCCGGACGGACCGGACGAGGACATGGACAAGCTGGTGTGGACGATCCTGGGGGCGATCGGCATGGCCCGTCACCGGATCGCCATTCAGACCCCCTATTTCGTGCCCGACCGCGTGATTATTACGGCCTTGAGCCACGCCGCCCTGCGCGGTGTGGACGTGGATATTCTGTTGCCGGAGAAGAACAATCTCAGGATCGTCGAATGGGGCTCGCGGGCTCAATACAAGGAGCTGCTGAGAGCCGCCTGCCGCATCCATCACCTGCCGCCGCCTTTTGATCACAGCAAGATCATGCTGGTCGACGATTCCTATGTGCTTTTCGGCTCGTCGAACTGGGATGCCCGCAGTCTGCGCCTTAATTTCGAATTCAACGTCGAATGCTTCTCGCCCGAGCTCGTTTCAGACGTGGATCAGGCCTTTCAGGCCAAACTGGCCTCGGCCAAGGCCGTCACGCACCATGAAATGATCACCCTGCCGGCCTGGAAACGGGCCCGTAACGGCCTCGCTTGGCTTACCAGCCCCTACCTCTAGGGTGCCCCGAAAGCGGTGCTCAGCGCAAGATAAGACAAATTTAACCAAATTCTGCTCGTATTGGATGGGGAATTGCAGCTATTCTTGGACCCCTGCGGTGCCGCGTACCCCTTTCGAGGTATGCGCGCCGCTCGAATCCGGGTATACTATTGGCCGGCGTAAAACGTGGGCGCGAAGTTTTATTGGGCGGAAATACGATGATCAAAGGCAGAAATACGATGCTCAAACTGATTTTGAAATTATTCACCAACTCCAAGGATATGACCCGCTGCGAGCGCGGCGCGACCTATGTCTATGTGGCCATTCTGCTGCCGGCCTTTATCGGCTTTATGGGTCTCGCGGTGGATGTCGGCCTGTGGCAGGTCACCAAGCGCGATACCCAGATCATCGCCGACGCTTCGGCCGTGGCCGGGGCGCTCGAGGTGATGCGCTTCCAGGTAGATCCGGATGAGGCCGATACCAACCAGGCTGCGCTGACGGCGGCGATCGCCAACGGTTACGACGCGGCAGGCGGCCTGGACGGGATCCTGATCAATGATCCACCCACCGCCGGCCCCTATACCGGAGTCGGCGGCACGGTCGAGGTGATCATGACCCGTTCGGCGCCGATCTTTTTCTCCAGCCTTTTTCGCACGGAGCCGGTTTTGGTGCGCTCGCGGGCCGTGGCCAGGTCCGGGACCGGCGACGGTTGCATCTGGGCCCTCTCTCCTGACGACCGGTCGGCCTTTAGGGTGGCCGGGGACGCGGACGTCGATTGTGGAGTGCGGGTCAATTCGACTGATTCAGATGCCCTCAATGTTATTGGCATTGGTTGCCTGGATGCCACCTCGGTTCTGGTTACGGGAGGCTCGAACGGCGATTGTATCACTCCGGACGCGACACTTGAGGTGCCGCCGGAATCGGACCCTCTTTTTGGCTTGCCGGAACCGAGCTATGGGGAATGTGATCATCCTGACGGAATTAACCACACCAGCGATCAACCCGTAACCTTCTCACCCGGTGTCTATTGCAAGTCCTTATCTATAACAGGGTCGGGTTTGGCGACCTTCGAGCCGGGGCTTTACATATTGGCTGACGCCTCCTTCACCCTGGGTGCCCAATCCAATGTATTTGGCGCCGGCGTTACCTTTTATCTCAACCCCAACAAGACCAGCGAGCAGGTGGATATACTCGGCGGCGCCACGGTCTCGCTTTCGGGCCCGACGGCAGCCTCCTGTGATGCGCTAGGAGCTTCATGGGAAGAGTGCCTGATTTACGAGAGCATTCTGTTTTTCGAGGCCCGTGACGCGCCGATAAAGATTACCCATAAATTCGCCGGTGGTGCGAGCATGGACCTTAACGGAATTCTTTATTTTCCCGAAACAGATCTGATGTTCGCCGGCGGCAGTCAGACCGATAGCTCTAATATCTCGATTATCGCCTATACAATAGATATAGTGGGCACCACGAACATCGGCGAGATCGTTATCGTTGACGGCGAGGAACAGATCGTGCTGCCCTTTAACCGCTTATTGGTCCGGGTTCAGCTACTCGAATAGGGGTTCCGCGAATGAGTCCAGATAAAGACATGAAAGACCCTGTCGCCGGCTCGGCAACAAAGCGCAAAGCGTCAAGAGCCGGGCGATTGGCGCGGCGGCTGCGAGGCAACAAGCGCGGCAGCATCGCCATCGAGATGGGGCTGGTCATGTCGGTAATCGCGGTCATGATTATCGGCTCGTTTGAGCTGGCGCTGATCTTATTCGAGCAAATGCAGCTCGAAAAGGCGACCCAGTCGGCGGCCCATTATTCGTTGCTCGGTCAAACCGACGCCAACGACCCAGAGGCGATTATCGCCATCTTCGAGCGCGAAGTCGGTGACACTTTCGAGCTGAACGTTAGCGTGAACAATTATTGCGACTGCCCGGGCGACGGCGAAGTTGATTGCACTACTGGCTTCTGCGCCGACGGATCCATCCCGGCCGTCTATATGCAGGTCAGGGCGACCAAGATTTACCATGTACTGAACGGACTGCTTGGAGTGGACACCATAACCTTGGGCGCCAGGGCCCTGGTGCGGGCCCGCTGACGGGAGACGCCGGATGCACTGGCTGCGGAATTTCATAAAACTTTGGAGGGACAGCGCCCTGGCCGCCAATCAGCGCGGTGCGGCACTTATTGAATTTGTCCTGACCTTCCCCATACTGATCTTTGCCACCCTGTTTGTATTTGATATTGGCCGCTCGGCCTATACCATCATGACCCTTAATGGGGCGGCCGCCGACGCGGCGCGCTACGCCAGTGTGCGCGGCACCCTGAGCCTAAACCCCGCGACGACGCAGGATATCACCAATTTCGCACTCGGCCGCGCCTTTGGCGTTGGTCCGGGCGTTCTCGACGTCGCCGTGACCTGGGATCCATCGCCCTTGCCGGGGGCCGAGGTGGAAGTTGTGATCACCTATTCCATGGACATGATCATGGCCCGGATTGCCAACGTCGATCCGATACCGGTCCGCGGCCGCGCCTCGGTCACGGTTCACTAGGACCGCCTGATACCGGAACCCTAAGCGAAATCACCCTTTTTGCGCCGCCGCTGGCGGCGTTTGTAATAGGGCAGAAAGAACATATAGAGCCCCGTGCACCACAGGACGAATAGAACCACGCCGGCCGGCAGGATCAGGAAAAGCTTTGCCGACTCGGCAAAAAAGGTGC
>JADFIA010000055.1 GCA_022566895.1 Pseudomonadota bacterium | reverse complement strand
TTGGTGAGCTTTCTTGCTTGCAGAGCCATAAAGAGGACATCGCAAGGTCAGTTTGCATGACCAGAGAAAGAGTCCGCTTTTGGCTAATAGCGGACTCTTTTCGAGCTGACCGAACCAGCCATATGAGATACATTTTCGGTGTCGGCTTTTGACCAGAAGCCGAGTTGATAGCGCAAAACACGACCTTGTGAACGACGGCTGTTGGACCTGTCTCGACACAACATCTGCCGGCTAGTATGGCCAGTCTAGCTTTGCTATTGTGGCTCGTCTTTTGGCACGGAGCAATTTTTCCATCATTTAAAGGGACTTTACATGACCCTATCACGAACTCTGACCGCCATAGCCTTAACGACCGCGTTGACGCTCATGGCTTTCGTGATTTCATTGCCCGCTTCAACACGAGAAGCTAGTGGCAAAACAGCCGTCGATTGCGATATTTCTTTTCGCAGTTTTTGTTATTCGGTCGAACGAGGTGGACCGCGTACATTTATGCAGGCTGAGCGTTTTTGCGTAAGTCAATACGGGGGACACCTCGCTAGCATACACAGCCAGCCGGAGAACGACGTTGTCGGTCATATGGTGGACCCGGCTGGAGCGGGGAAAATTACGGCATGGATTGGCGCAGTGGCTCCTAGTGGCTTCACTGCCCGCGCAGAAGGCAATTACCGGTGGAGTGACGGCAGCCCGTGGACGTTCCAGAGGTGGAGAAGGACGACATCGGAGCCCAACGCCACTCCGGGAGATGCACCAGCAGGCGTGCAGTTCTGGCCAGATTCCAACGGTCGTTTATCGGGCTGGAACGATATACCCCAGAGCGCAACTCAAAACAATTTGGTATGCAAGTACCGGTCGCCAGAGGCGGCGGCAGCATCACCTTACAAGATGTACGGCAATAGAAAATTCGCGGGCTTTCCGTGGTTTGATCCGCAAACGAACACCCTGACATTGACACCAGTGGACGCTTACGGCGCATCGGCCGCCGCGTTCCTGAAAGAGCCTGTGCCCGTGCCGTTTGTGCTCTTGTTTGAATTCAATATCTGGGACGAAGATGGTGGCAGAGGCAGGAGCAAACGCTGGAATTCGGCGAATGGCATCAGTGTCATTTTCGCAAAAGATGATTCAATCTACCGCCAAATGCCCCCTCCGGCGGGTTCGGGGATGGGCTTTTTCAGCGACGGTTCGTCACTGGGTATTTTTCTGAAAACATATGGTAATCGTCAGGTAATTTTGGACAATGGGTACCAGACGCTGGCAATCCAGAAAGAGCGAGCTGTATACACGCGTGGTGAATGGCAAAAGGCTCGGGTCGAGGTAAACGCCGATTCGATCATCGTGAAATTCGATGACCGGACCGTCATCGAGTGGGAGGGAGACGTGCCGTTTGCAATACCGTATGTTGTATTCGCCGCCGCAACTGGCGGTGCAAATAGCCGCCATCAGATCCGCAACGTAGTTTTTCAGCGCTGAGGCCAGCGACCCGAGCGTCCGGCACGATTAGACCGAATAGGGTCCGCTTTTGGCTAATAGCGGACTCTTTTCGTAGCCGCCTTAAACGGCATCAAGAACGAGCGCCTGGTTTTCATCTCTTTGATTGGCCCGGGTTCTGGTGTGCCGCGCGCGCGCGGAAAGTGTTGGCGGGCGACCGCCTAAACACACTCAAAACCCCTATTTACATGTGCTTTTGCCTAGCCTGTACCGCAATTTATCCGTCACCCCCAATGTTGGCGGTGACAGATTCTTCGCGCTCGCGCGTATGAAAATTTTTCATATTTTCCCTAAATAGGAAGCGAGGTTCTGGATAACCGTGTGTGTGACTCAAGCAGTGGATGGAACCGGATCACCAAAGCCCCAGCCGCCCCCTGAATATGGAACCTACTTTGAGCAGTTATTTATCGCCCCCTTGCCCGCTCACCCAATGCACACCCCAGGCGGCAGCCCGCTCGACCGGTGACGTTACGATAGGCCGCAATCTTTCCGACACATCCCCCAGCGCTATCAGATCCATGCACCAAGGCTTTCATGGACCTCAGAAAATAAACCCGAAGTGTGTCCATTTGGTCACTTTATGGTCACTTTTCATAATCAGCGGAATTGTCAAAATGCCGCAAACCATTGGTGCGATTGGTGCCGGCAGCAGGAGTCGAACCCGCGACCCCCTGATTACAAATCAGGTGCTCTTCCAACTGAGCTATGCCGGCCCAAGACCAGGGCAGGGCGTGCGAATGGCGGGAACATAAGCCGCCGCTGCGCCGCAATCAAGCCCCGATCGACCTATTCTGCCGGCCCATGGCGCTGGCCGCAAAGCCTTGGACAGCGGGGCCGGGCGGGGATCTGCCGGAAAAAAATCCAAAAAAATAAGCAAAACCGCTTGACTCTTTACCCTCGGTGTATTACTTCCATAGTACACCAATGCGATAACGCACTAGAACAGTACGACAGAGACCGAAGAAAAGGACCAGAAAATGATCACGGCAGCGAGCGACCCCATCACCCAAAGGTGCAAGAGACGGGCCCGCCGGCACGCCCGCCGGCACGGCCGCGGCCTCGGCTACCACAGCGGCACACTGGTGCACAGCTTTCTGACGGCGAACACCAGCTTGGCCGCCTAATGAATTTCGAATGGAAAGAAGACCAGCCGATATACCGGCAGCTCAGGGACCGAATGGCAGGCTCCATTCTCGAAGGGTCCCTGAAGGCCGGTGACGCGCTGCCTTCGGTACGCACCCTGGCGGTGGATTTGCAGATCAATCCGCTGACCGCCTCCAAGGCGTACCAGGAGCTGGTGGCCGAAGCGCTGGTCGAAAAGCGCCGCGGTCTGGGCATGTTCGTGATCGAAGGGGCCAGGGAGCGTCTGTTGAAAGCCGAACGGGCGCATTTCCTGGAGCAAGAATGGCCGGCCATTGTCGAACGGGTTGAGGCCCTGGGGTTCGAGTTGGCCGAGTTGGCCAAAGTGGGCAGCAATACAAAGAACGGGAAAAAATCATGACCGCAGTCGTAGAAGCAAAGGGGCTGGGCAAGTCCTACGGCTCCTTCCGCGCCTTGAAGGGCGTCAGCTTCGAAATTCCGCTGGGCCGCATCGTCGGCGTCATCGGGGTCAACGGGGCCGGCAAGACGACGATGCTCAACGCCATCCTCGGGCTGATCCGCTACGACGGCGAGCTCAAGGTCCTGGGACGCGATCCGGCGGCCGACCGCGCCAGCTTGATGAACGATGTGTGCTTTATCTCGGACGTCGCCACGCTGCCGCGCTGGATGCGGGTCAACGAGGTGATCGATTACGTCGAAGGCGTGCATCCCAAATTTTCACGCGCCACATGCCTCGAATATCTGGGCCGCACCAAGATCCCCCCGACCAAGAAGATCAAGGAGCTGTCGAAGGGCATGGTCACCCAGCTGCATCTGGCCCTGGTGATGTCCATAGACGCCCAGCTTCTGGTCCTCGACGAGCCGACCCTGGGACTGGATATCCTCTTCCGCAAGGGCTTCTACGCCGCCCTTCTGGGCGATTATTTCGACAACAACCGGACCATCATCGTGACCACCCACCAGGTCGAGGAAATCGAGCATATCCTGACCGACGCCATGTTCATAAACGACGGCGAGGTGGTGCTCTACGAGAGCCTGGACGACCTCGCAGAGCGCTTCCAGCAGGTGACCATGGAGGCCGGCAAGGCCGAGGCCGCGCAGGCCCTCAATCCGATATATTCGGAAGCGACCATGGGCCTCGAGACCCTGGTATTCGACAATATTGACCAGGCCAAGCTGCAAGCGTTCGGCCAGCCCCGCAGGGTCGGCCTGGCGGATCTTTTTGTGGCCATCATGACCGGAGCAGACCAATGAGCAACACAAAAACAATAAGCCAAGTCATGGCACGGGCAAAAGGATTTAAGGTCCCGAATGTGGGCAAAATCCCGACCCTCTTCAAGCGCGAGTACCTCGACCAGAGGACCGGCCTGATTACCATGCCGATGGTGGTCGCCGGGCTGACGCTTCTCGCCCTGATCCTGGGCCTGATCACCATGGAATACCAGCTTGGTGACGAGATCACGCTCGATCTCGGCAAGGTAACCGTGACCGTCGACGGTGAAGTCTATTCGGAGGCGGATTTCGAGGGCGAGTTCAAAGGCCAAAGACTGACCGAAATAATGTCGAAAGCCTTTACCGGAGCGATTTCCTTCGGAATCTTGCTGATCCTGCCCTTCGTGGTCTTCTTTTCGCTGCTGGGCACGCTCTATGACGACCGCAGGGAGCGCAGCTACCTGTTCTGGAAGTCCATGCCGATCAGCGACACCAAGGAAGTGCTGACCAAGTTCGGCTTCAACGTCTTCGCCGGTCCCCTGGTTCTTTTCACCTGGGGTCTGGCCCTGAGCATCGTCGCCATGGTCATTGTGACGCCCTTCATCTGGGCCCACGGCGGATCCGCCTTTGATCTTCTGTGGGGTCCGGCGCCCTTCATCTCGATGTGGTTTGGCGCCGCCGGAACCTACTGGGTGCTGGCCCTGTGGATCTTGCCGATCCTGGCCTGGTTGATCCTGGCCTCGGCCTACGCGCCCAAGAAGCCACTGATTTTTGCGGTGGTTCCGATCATCGCCATCGTGGTTGCCGAATCGATCCTCAGAACCGGCGACTCGGTCATTCTCGAGGCCATCGGCAGCCGCTTCGTCGAGTTTGGCTACATCATGGAAGATATATTCGATCATGCGAACCGCATGCAGCGAGACGATATCAAGATCAATTTACTACGGCCCGGCGATGCCTGGACGGCCCTGATGGCCAGCCTGGCGAGCGGCAAGTTCTGGATCGGCCAGCTGTTTACCGGCGCCTTCCTGGCCGGGGCGATCTATCTCAGACGCTACAAGGTCTGAACATGCGGTCCGCGGGCGGCCCTTCGGGGCCGCTGCCGGCCGGCGAGAGAAGGATTAAAAAGAACCAAATGAACCCACTTACGACATACGACAGCAAAAGGAGCGATCAAATGAGCAGTGCCAACGTTTTTCTGAAAATGACCCTTCTGAGCCCCGAGACGGCCATGCCCGTGCGCCTGGTGCGTCACGCGGCCGGCTGCCGGACACGAAACGGCCAAGGGAACGGCATGATCCCGCTCAGACCCATTAACGGCGATCGATATGCCGCCTCCGGAGGGATCTCAAACCTGGCCTGAGTCGACGACAGCGAAATAAAAAAAGCCTCGCATAACAACAAACGGCCAATTTGACGAGAGAAGCAAAATAACGAGGCTAAACAAGCAGGCGACCCCCCAACCCCCCCTCTGATTGAACGCCTGCAAGACTGACCGGCCCTCCCCGAGGGCCGGTTTTCTTATGGCAGGTCTTGATTTCAGGGTTGCGAAAGGGCGTAGAGGGCGATCGCCGCCGTGTTGGAAACATTGAGGCTTTCGACCTCGTCCGACATCGGCAGGCGGGCTCAAATCAGCTGCACAGAGGACAGTATTAGCCGCCGGCAAAAAACAGAACCCCCTTTTGACAAACGATAAAGGGTGTCTAGGGAATCAGTACGGGGGTGTACCGGGAATTCAGCACACAAATATAATTTTATACTAGGGGAGGTGTCTCACTGGCCTTTCGCATCCAGTGTCTCACACTTCTTGAGGCAGACCTTTTTCGCCTTTTTTACTATCTTGTTGCACGCCCAGCGCTTAACCCCCTTCGTGTTTTTCTTACACCACTCCTTTCCCTTTCTCGCCCCGAACTCGCAAGCTTCCTTGCAGGCATCGCTCGGCGAAAGTGCCGCCTCGTCTTCTTCCTCGGTAGCTTCTGGTTCGCCGGGGTCGCCAATAATCTCGTCGTCTTCCCCGATAGCTCCACAGTCTCGCAAACCTTCGATCATTTCGTCCTGTTCGGCTTTTGATAGCGCATCCCATTGCAGGTCGCTGACACGAATTATACCCATTTCTCTGCTCCGTCTTTATGTTGAGTCGCGTTCAAGTATACCACTTAAAAGGGCTTCCTGCTATGATGCCTTTAGCAATGAAGGAGGCTCACCAATGAAACGAGTTTGGCATATCGAGGGCTATGACAGTCTTACAAAAATCTTCGAGGCCGATATTGGCGTCAACCTGATACCGTCCTGCAATCTTGTGCCATTGCTTCAATGCCTGGTGGCGAAAAATGGGTTAACCAATGAAGAGATTGTGGGCTCGTACCGCAAAGAAAAAACGCGGCTCAAGTTATCGCATTTGGAAGTGACCAAAACCGATAATCGCGGCTCGCTCTCTTGTGGCTCCAATCCCCATTTTCACGCCACGGTCAAAGACGCCTAAGCGGACGGGTGCTCCGCCCAACCAATTCATAAAGGGCCACCGCGGCGGCGTTGGAGACGTTGAGGCTGGCCATATCGCCCGAGATCTCGAGGCGGGCCAGGAGATCGCATTTGGCCTTGGTGCGCGGTCTCAAGCCGCGGCCTTCGCCGCCCAGCACCAAGACCAGATCGCTGCCCAGATCGACCTCGGCCAGCCGCTTTTCGGCCGTACCCTCGAGGCCGAGGCGCCAGTAGCCCATGTCGGCCAGCTTGTCGAGAGCGCTAGCCAGGTTGGTCACCCGCACCCAGGGCACCACCTCGAGCGCCCCCGAGGCGGCCTTGGCCAGCACCCCGGTCTCGCCGGGCGCCCGGTCGTGGGTGGTCAGGATGCCGCGGGCCCCGAAGGCGGCGGCCGAGCGGAAGATCGCCCCGATGTTGTGCGGATCGCTCAGCTGATCCAGCGCCACCACGATGTTGCGCGGAAGCAAAGGATCCGGCTCGAGATCCTCCAAATGCCGGCCGGGCAGGGGCCGCACTTCGAGCACCAGCCCCTGGTGCGGCGCCTCGGGGCCGACGAGGCCGGCCAAGCGCCGGTTTTCGGCCGTCTCGATCTTCAGCGATAGCGTCTCGATGCCGCTTTGCCCAAGCGCCGCCAAGGCTTTCGGGCGGCCATAGAGCTGCCGTTTTTCCCGTTCAGGGTTTTTCAAGGCCGCCTCGACCGCGTGGCGGCCATAGATATAAAAGGTCGGATCGCGGCCAGGGGCCGGTGGAGCGGATCCTGTCGGTTTCGATTTACGGCGCATTCAAAAGCCCCCCGGGGCACGCTTGCCACCTGCCGGGTTTCATTGCATTTTAGACACGCCGTGGCAACCGGCGGCGAGCCGAGGAAAGATTAGAAATGGGTCGAGGACAGACAAGGCGCTTGGCGGTTCAGGCACCGCTGCTGGCGGGGCTGCTGGCGGCTGGGCTGGTGGCTGGGCCGGGGTCTGGAGAGGCAAGGCCGGCGGCCGAGGCCATGGCGCCTGATCTGGCCGCGGCGGCCGATCTTCTGGCCGCCGAAGAGTTCGACGCCGCAAAAGCGATGCTCGACTCCCTGCGCCAACGCCACCCGGATGAAGCCGCCATCCATGCGCAGCTTGGAAACATCGCCTTTGAGCTGCGGGACTATCGGGCCGCGGTCAAATATTTCGAACGGGCCATCACTTTGGCGCCTTTGGAGGCCGACTATCCTTTTGAGCTGGGCCGGGCCCTGATCGGCCGCATCGCCGGGGCCGGGCTGTTCAAAAAACCGGGCCTGGCCAGACGCATGCGGGCCGCCTTCGAGCAGGCTCTGCGGCTCGAACCGGGCCACGCCCGAGCCCGCTTGGCCCTGGTCAGCTATCTGGCTAACGCCCCGGGGATCATGGGCGGCAGCAAGAAAAAGGCGCGGGCCGAAGCCGCCCGCCTCAAGCAGATCGACCCGGCGACCTACAGCCGCGCCCTGGCCCGGCTGGCCGTCGTCGATGAGCGCCAGACGGCAGCATTTGAGCATTACCGGGCCTCGCTCGAGGCGCGTTTCGATACACGTACGGCCGGGGAATTTGCCGCCTGGCTGGAAAGCCAGGAAAGGTGGGACGAGGCCCTCGCGGTTGTGGCCCGGGCCATCGGCCCCGGGGACGGCGGGGCGACGCCGCTGTTGGTCTATTACATATACGGCCGCCTGGCCGCCAGCAGCGGCCGCCAGCTTGCAGCCGGCGGCCGGGCCCTCGATCATTTCATGGCCGCCGACCGGCGCCGCAAATCGCCCAAAGAGAGGGTCGAATCCCATTATCTGAGGGGTCGGATTTACGAACAATCGGGCCAGCTTGCGGCGGCGCGGGCGGCTTATGGCAAAACGCTGCTGCTCGACCAGGGACACAAGCAGGCGGCCCGGGCCTTAAGGCGGCTGGGCGAGGCCGATGGCGGCGGTTGACAGCGGATTAAAATTGGGCATATTGCGCCCTCACCGGTAGCCAGCTAAATTACGTCCTGCCGGAGGGGTGGCCGAGTGGTTAAAGGCACCAGACTGTAAATCTGGCGGGTTTCCCTACGCAGGTTCGAATCCTGCCCCCTCCACCATTTATCAGCTGGAAACCGTTGGTGTTGTTCATTTTTTGGTATGGCTACCGGAGTCCGTCCCCAAATGCGTCCCCAATGGCGACCTAATTGTGCGGAATGGGGCTCTGTAAGCCAAACCCAGCCGGAATATGCGGGCAAAATGTGCCCAAGGGCATGAATATTAGAACATCTGCGGAATGGGCGATTTACTGCCTACAGCGAATCGGGGCATATTTGGGAGATCGACGAAAACTTGATAAGGGCTGATCTTACGCCTGCCGCAAAGGCCGGGCATTTGGCTAGACGGAAGGCCCTGATTAAGAAAAGTGGAAAAAGTTTTTCCAGTTTAGGCGGGCGTGGAAAACCTGATGCGGGCCGATTTGTCTCCTACCGAGAAAGCTGAACATCTGGCCCGCTCACGGCCCCGGTAGGGTACTCTGGTACAATACCCCCCAGAAATCTCGTTAAGGCCCCTGTGCGCTCTCTGTAGCGTCGTTATCGGGGCAAAAATAGCCGACCTTCGTTCCCGTTTAGTTCCTGGATACTGTTTATTGAAACGTGGGTAAGTTTGCGCCACGATTACGAAATTATTCCCGGAGACGTCTCTTGGGAAAACTAGCTGACTGATGGGGTCGGTATCCATTGACCGTCATTGCCCAACTCTGAAATCAGATCCTCGGGCAAAATATCTTAAAGGCGTCAAAGTCATCATCTAAGATCAGGTCAGCATCGAATGGAAAGCGGCTCATTACGTCCGGAAGAATCTTTACGCCGTTAGTTTTCATCTTGTGGCCATTTCGTGGTGTCGGCGATCTATCGTCTGGTGTCCGCCGATACTCGCGCGTACGTAATGTCGGCGGGTGACCGTCTAAACACACTCATATATTCCTATAGCCCTTATCCATCATGGTTTGTGGCTCTTGTCTGGTCTATTTT
>JADFIA010000054.1 GCA_022566895.1 Pseudomonadota bacterium | reverse complement strand
GAGGGCTGTGGGCGCGGTTCGGACACCGGTCCGTCTACCGAATGGCTGCTGGGCACTTCACGGAAACGCCCGTGATCGCACCCGACCTCGTTCAATCCAAATGACTAACCATCCAATAATAGCCAACGCCGATCACATGCCGGAGCCGACCGTCTTAAAGATCGAAACCGCGAAGAAATCGAAGGAAGGTCTGAATCTCGAGGTTCATGTCCTCGCCGAACTAATGCCCGGTCCTGGACTGGTGAAGCGTTGTTACGTCAAACCCAACGTCCCAGGCTTTGGGGCCTTCGAGATTTACTGCGATGAGGGCTTGTCCATCGGCGGCGCCGATACCGCCCCGGCACCGTTGTTCTATCCGCCGCTTTTGGTGATCAGGATCTTGGCGTTGGAGGGATCCTCCTCGATCTTCTGGCGCAGCCGATAAACGTGGGTCTCGAGGGTATGGGTGGTGACACCTGCGCTATAGCCCCAGACGTCGTTTAACAGCTGGTCGCGGCTGACCGCCCTGTCACCTTACGGTAGAGATATTTGAGGATCGCGACTTCCTTTTCGGTCAGACGCACCTTCTGGCCCCCTTCCTTCCTCACCAGAAGCTTGGCGTTCGGCTTGAAGGTATAGGGCCCGATCGCAAAAATGGCGTCCTCGCTCAGCTCGTGCTGGCGCAAATGGGCTCGGATGCGGGCCAGCAACACACCAAAATTGAACGGCTTGACCACATAGTCATTGGCCCCCGATTCAAGCCCCAATATGGTGTCCGCATCCGTATCCGCCCCCGAGAGCATGATCACCGGGATCTTGATCCCCGAGCGCCGGACGATCCGGCACAGCTCCCGGCCGTCAAGATCGGGCAGCCCGACATCCAACAAAATAATGTCAAAGCTTGCCTCCTCCAGGATCGCTAGAGCCTCGCTGCCGGTCGCCGCCTTCGTGGTCTCAAATTCGTCGTGCAGACGCAGCTGCTCGACGAGCGAACCCCGAAAATCGTCGTCATCATCAACCAGTAGAATCTTTTTTGCCAAATTCATGATCGACGCTTTCCCAATGCTCAAATATTGATCGGGAAGCCATCACCGTGCTTCGCGCCGGACGGCGGCGGTGGTCCGAGAGGCGGTGGTCAAACCAAATGGTTATCGAACCACCTCGACCCCACTCCAAAAGGCAAAGTGATCCTTGATCTTTCGGGCCAGCGGAAACGGCTTGCGATAGGTCCAGGCGGCGTCTTCGTTACGTTTGCCGTCGACCACCACGGTCAGATAATTGGCCTTGCCCTTCCAGATGCAAAGGCTGGTCCTCCGGCTCTCTTCGAAATAGGCCCGGTTAAGGGCTTCGGGTGGGAAATAATGGTTTCCTTCGACCACAATCGTGTGCTCGCTCTCGGCCAGAACCGTATCTTTCCAGATCGCTTTCATGATCACTACAACATTTTTGACCAGAGGGATAACTGATGTCGAGGCAAATTTAGGAAGCACCAACCGAAGGACAAGGGGTAACGACCGGATTTCAATAAATTGTGAATGGTGCACCGGCTTGGCGGGCGGCTGGCTGACACCACTGTTTGACGACCATTTGACCGCCACTTTTTTGGGTCCCAGGGAAATTCCATGCTACGCTTCGGGCTTGACCAAATGGCGTGAAATCATCCGCGCAGTCGAAGGGAATTGCCTTGGATCAAAATTCAAAACTCGGGCGCTTCGATCAGTCCTTTGTCGTCAAGATGATCAGGGATTTCTTCCTGCTGCTCCTCCTGGTCAGCGTACTGGAACTTGGCATCCGCTTTGGCCTCGTGCTTTACGAATTCTACCAGGAGGAGCCGAAAGTCACCCGGCTGGCGGCCGAGCGCCTGGCCTCTGACGTCAGGGCCATCATGGTCAATTCCGGTGGTCCGGTTGCCGCCCGGACCCTCTATCCGATCCTGAGAGACAATCACGAAGCGCGCGGACTGGTGATCGCCGTCGAACCGAGCGCGGCAACCGTGGCCTCGATCGAAGGAATATTCAAGTTTACCCCTAAGGGCATTCCGGCGGCCTGGCCTGAAGGTCGCCACCATGCCTATACCGTGGTCATCGAGGCAGACAAGTTTTGTCTGAGGTGCCATACCGGGATTAAGGTCGGTGAGCCGCTGGGCAGCGTGACGGTGCGCAGCTATCTTTCTCAAAACCTCGGGTTTTGGTGGCGGGAAGTGCGGCTGACCGGGGTTATGAGTTTGTTCAAGGTCACCCTGGCTACGGTCCTCTTGTTTTTCCTCTTGCGGGCCCGCTTGGCACCACTACTTGCTTTGCGTTCTGTGGTCGCCGGCCTGGCCAAGGGAGCCTCGGACCTGTCCTTTCGGGCCCCGGTCAAAAGTACTGACGAATTCGGCGAGCTGGCCTCGGACCTCAATCTTTTTCTCGACCGCTTGACCCATATCCTCGACGATCTAAAGGCCGTTCTGGCTCGGGTTGCCGCTCTCAATCAAAGGCTGGAAATCATTCATGGCAAGATGATGGATGGATTTGAAGACATTGGGTCGCGGCTGGCCGTGGCCACGCGGGCCGCCTTCGTCAGCAGGGAGTACGGGCCGGTCTTGTCGCCCGAGTGGCTAAAGACGGCAAGAACAACCGGGGATCTTATACTGAAGGTCATTGGCGATGCGCCGGACAAAAAGGAAATCGCGGCCGGTGTCGAGACTTTGTTCAGCCAACTCGAGGAGGTGGTTAGCGAGGCCGAACGTTTGCGGTCCGGGATCGACGCCACCGGCAAGGCGTTGATTGACGTCTCGGGAGACGTTCGTGCTTTTAGCCATTTCATGGGTGAGATGGCGATTCTGGAAGAGAAGATGCAAGCCATTGCCGAAACCGGTCAAAGTCTTGTCGAGCGATTGATAGAGGCGGACACCAAACCATAACCGATCGATGCCAGGCCGCGGATCACGACCTCTTCAATGTCCGCTTTGGATCAAAAGCGGATATTACGAGGTGTTGCTGCAAACCCTTCGCCAGTCTCTCCAACCCTTGGGTGCTGGCTTGGTTCCTTTGGACTCGAAAGCATGTTATGAGGCATGGGCGGTCGGGCATTTTCGGGATGGGCCTTGGCGTTATGGCGCCGGTAATGACGTTGATGCTGCATCTCATTTTCGGTGCCGTGTTGGGGTACATGTATGCCCGCTTGGATAAAGCCGTTGCGAGCGCGGATTCCGGGGCATAATCCTCGGCCTCCAAACTGAGGTTCTGGGGTCCTGCAGCGGCCGTTATTAGGTTGTAAACTGGCTACTGAGGAGGGGCCGCTGAAAATGTGCGAACTGCTTGCCATTTCGAGCCGGCAGGCATCGACGGTTACCTATTCGCTGCCTGAATTTGCCATGAACGGCAGCGCTTTGCGCTCGAACCGCTCGGGTTGGGGCATTGCCTTTGCTCGTGACAAGGATGCCTTACTCATCAAAGAGCCAGAGCCGGCAGCCGCCAGTCCATGGGTCGATTTCATCGCCCAGCAAAAAATTGAGAGCCGGTGCGTAATTGCTCATGTGCGCTACGCCACCCGCGGCGCAAATACGCTTGAGAATACGCATCCCTTTAAACGTGCTCTTGCGGGCCAAATGCAGCTGTTCGCCCACAACGGCACGCTTGAGGGTATCGAGGACCGTGTTATAACCGAGACGCTTTCGCATGAACCGCTCGGCGAGACCGATTCGGAGCTTGCTTTCTGCCTACTCCTCAATCGGCTCAAGCCAATCTGGCGGGCGGCAGAGGGCCATCCAACGCTCGATGATCGCATGGCAATATTTGTAAAATTCGCCGCAGAAATGGCGACCTTGGGGCCGGCCAATTTCCTTTATTTTGACGGTGACACGCTGTTCGCGCACGCCCATAGGCGCATCTACGAGGAAGGCGGTCGGCACACGGAGCCGAAACCGCCGGGCCTCCAGATCAGGAATTGCCAGCACTGCGCGGCCCAGCCCGAATATGCATGCCAAGGCCTGAAGATCGGCCTTCACGACCAGAGAACAATCGTTCTTGCCAGCGTGCCCTTGGATGAGGTCGGATGGGAGCCCCTGCCCGAGGGCACGGCCCTGGCGCTCAGGAACGGTGAAGAGATTGAGCGCGAAAGAACGCTTTAGAGCCGGATTGGGCGTTTCGTAAAGATCCAGCAGACACCTTTTGGCGCCGCGCCGGCCTGATTACCGCAGTTCACCGCGGGCTCACGTCAACGTCAGGTGGAGTTATTTGGCATCCGGTCAGGAATCAACCAGAAATAAGTCGCGAGGAAGGCGTCCTTCCTTATCCTAGCATTGCTGAGATGACTGTCGGCCTCCACTGACGGTCCTGCGGCAAGGCCATGGACGCCTTCCTCCACCATCCTCTAAAGTTGGCTGAAGATGTCTCATTATTTTGACTCAGGAAATCCGCATGACCCAACCCATCCTCATCACACTGTTTACCGTGGGTTTGGCTGGCCTTCTTGGCTTTGCCGCGCAGCGGGCAAGCATCTGTACCGTCCGGGCCGTGGGGGAAATGTTCACGACCGGCCGTGCGATCATGCTCCTGAGTTTCGGCAAGACCGTGCTGTGGGTCATATTCGCGACCTTCGCTTTGCGCATGATGCTGCCCGTGACGACGGTCTCTTACGGTGACTTGTCGTTGTACTCGTTTCTTGGGGGGTTTCTGTTCGGCGTTGGAGCGACACTGAACGGTGGCTGCGCGATATCTATGCTAGCAAATCTGGCGAGCGGTAAACTGTCCATGCTGTTGAGCATTGCCGGCATGGTTATCGGGGCGACGGGATATCTGTTGTACGCCCCTGCGGGCGGTATGCCGGTAGCTTCTGTAGCGACTTATATGCCGACCAATTCCGAGGCGATATCGACGATCGTCACTGCTCTCCTGTCGCTCTGGGCCGCCAGGGAGCTTTACCGGATGTGGCGTGGCCGCAGTATCGACCGGTCGATCCTTGGCCGTTTGCTTGAGAAGCGCTATCGCCTGTCGACAGCGGCCTTCCTGATTGGCGCCAGCAATGCCGCGTTGCTGGTATTTTACGGTTCCTGGTCGTTTACCAACCTTATCAACCGGACGGTTATGCAGCGCATGGGGATGGTCGCGGAAATTCATTGGATCTACTGGCTTCTGGTTGCCTCGGTCATCGGCGGCATGCTCGCGTCCGCCGTGCTGAGGGGGAAATTCCGCCTTGAGTGGCGCCCCGGTATGCGTTGGCCGGCGCAGTTCGCCGGTGGCTTGTTGATGGGGTTGGGCGCCGCAATGGTGCCAGGCGGCAATGACGAACTGATATTCAGAGGCATTCCCAGCTTGTCCCTTAGCGCCTTGGTGGCCTACGGCGCCATCATCCTGGGTATTGCTATGGCTTTGAAGGTCATGCTGCTCATGGGACAAAAAATCGAGACGATCGATTGCAGCGGCGATGTCTGCAAAATCAGATGATGAACCGAAGCTGCGTCAAACTATTCAGCGGCCCCGAACAACGACGTCCAGACACAGGATTTGACGTAATCTAAGAACGCCCTGACCGCCGGTGAAAACCGTCGCCCGGAAACGCATGCCAGCTTCACATCCCGCTCCAACGCCAGCTCGACCACTGGCCGCCTCATGATTCCTGGAATCATCGACGGGGACGGATGACTTGCACTGAATTAGCCGTATTAGATGTTTCACTTATGCCAGGTCATGCGCATCGGGGTTAGAGTCTTTGATGCAAAAGAGTCCGCTTTTGACCCAAAGCGGACCTTAACACGGATGTGACCGTCCCTGCGTGTTCCCTAAATTACATAGGATAACCGGTCGATGTCACGGCTCGGATCAATCACTTTTCACGGTAACTTGTGACGAGTTGAATTCCGATCCGGCCATCCGACCCCACATCGACAACAAGCGCCGGCGGAATGCTTCGAGCCGCGGGCTGAGGGAGGCGCCCAAAATTGTTCGGGTATTGACCCTCGAAGCCTATGGAGAAACTTCATGCAGACGAGATCAGCCAACATTTTCGAAGCGGCCCGAGAACTTCTTGCCCTACCCGCCCCGCACTCCGGAAACTCCAGTAAACACAAATCTGGAATGGGCGCGCAATCCCATGCACTTTTATCAGCCCCCAAAGAACTCGGCCGCCGCCATGACGGTTCCAAGGAATGCACAGCCGCAATCAAGGATGTGCGGGAAGCATTAGCCGCCGAGCAACACGCCGACGCCGCCTTCGATCCAAGGGCGGATGAGCACTGGTCCCGTTGGTGAGGCCGCCAAATCCCACGCATCATCAGCCGAGCCGGCAACCGTCGACCAGCTTAGGAGACACACTATGCCCATGAGACGAGCCAAAATACGGACAAAAGGCCTTTCGACCAGTTTGCTGTTCTTGATGGCGTTTACGATAAGTTCGGCGGCGTTTGCGATGGAGCCGGCCCGCGATCCCGGTCGGATCGATCTTCGCCACCTGGATATTTTGCTGACCCAGATTGTCTGGCAGGACCGCAGCGAGCTCCCGACGTCCCGAAATCGATTTCAAGCCGCCTATACCGGCGACCTGGAACAGAGATACGGCAGACTTGGAAAAGTGTCCCGTTCAAACTTGTTAAACTCTCCGGCGGCGCGGGTTTTCGCACGAGTTTTGACCGGCCGCCGCGGCCGCTAATTCCGTTGCTGTCCCCTGCTGTCCTCTGACCCTCCCTTGGGGGACAGTAGACGCCCCCTATCGTGCGCCTCGTATGATGCCGCCGCCTATCTACTGTGGGCCATTCCTGCTTTCGCTGTGAGATGA
This sequence comes from Pseudomonadota bacterium, assembly GCA_022566895.1. Taxonomy (GTDB): domain Bacteria; phylum Pseudomonadota; class Alphaproteobacteria; order Sphingomonadales; family SMXR01; genus JADFIA01. The sequence continues at coordinate 2,600 of JADFIA010000054.1, read as the reverse complement.
AATCCTTCTCAATGCGTAAATTTTCCTACTCCTGACTGAAAGTTGGTTGTGATCCAGCGGATCAAGAAAAGGATCACAAAATCGCCAGCTATTGAAGTAAACTCTTAGAAATTGCCAAGGGTAGGAATCCGCCGGTTGCTGGTGACTAGTTGCCCTTTTTTGCAACATCATGAAGTAAAGGGCGCGCCGGCACTGCACGCCCTTCCGTTTGGCAGGCAAAACTCCGCAGCTATTTCTTGCGGTACTCAACCGGCATGAAGAACATGTGATCCTGATCCGGCACCGCCATATGGCAGGTCCCGCAGAATTCAACATTGCCGGAGCCCGTGCCGTTGGTGACCCCGTAAACATCGCCACCTGGCATGATAAGTGTATATTCCCAGTCTGCGAAATCTGGCCGAAATCCAGCCTCCATCTTACGCATCAGGAACAGAGGTCCAGACGATACCTCACCACTGCCATCGACCGTGAAGCTGTCTTTGGCGAGTATTGAGCTAACCGGCATTTCGCCGAAATCTTCAAACTTGCCGTAAGCGGCTGCAGTTTCATTGGCGTAATTGTTTACGTATCTGCCGCCGTGCGTCGCCGAAGTATAGGGCACCGTATTGTAATTATTCCAGCTGCGATATTCGGCCGCGATGTCGCTACCATCGCTCAGATAGGGATTGGGATCCTTGAGCAAGAGATCATAGACCGCCGCTGCCCCCTTGTCGCTCATCTCGCGACCGCCTTGCGGTGCGCACGGATTGCAGGGATTACAGGGGTTGGCTCCGGCACAGGGGTTGCATGGATTTTTCGCTGCGCAAGGATTGCAAGGATTGCACTTCTTGGCCGCGCAGGGATTACACTTCGCCGCGCAGGGATTGCATTTCTTAGCGGCGCAAGGATTGCAGGGATTACACTTGACACCACTCGCCTCAGCAACCAGCCGATCCCTGGGTGCCGGAACCGCATCAGGGTTGGTTGCTGTGCTCCCGTTACTCGACTGTTCGAAGACGCCCATTGCGACGGCGATGCCAGCGATGCCAACCACACTGGCCAGTCCCGTGGTTATGAGAAGTTTGTTTCGGTTTGCCATTTTTCCTCCAGGAATCATTATAACCAGGAATCATTATAAACCGAACATCATTGTGATGAAACGGTTGATCGTATTGCTCGCACCCTATGTATCAGTTGCGGCCTTTAAACCCCAAGCAGGGGAGGGCTTGGTTTGATCAACTGAAAAGCGGCGAAGTCAAAATGGCCAAGAGTGGGTCGGGAAATCACAATGATTTTGGGGTGCCAAGTCGAAACGCAAAAGGAAGCTAATACGGATTTTGCTTCTGCCCGCGGTTGTCGGGTGGGGCCCTCTTGAGAACCCGCAATCAGTGCCATCAAAGGCGCAGCTAGAGGAGTTTGATGGGTATTTCCCCGTCTTCAAAAACGGGCAGACAAAAAAAGCCGTACCCGGTGATGCGTTCGCACTCGTCTCGAACGTCTTTTATATAACCGAACGCGGTTTGGGGCGGCCTGCCAATACCCGAGACGGGCGACAGCAAGATTTCGAGGCCTTGCGCCTTGAAGAGATTCAAAAGCTGCAAACCATTCTCGGCGATCTCATGGGCGAAGGTTTTTTCTTGGAGCATCTGATAATGTTGCCTGTCAGATGGTTCGGCAAATGGCGATGTGATCGGGCAGAGGGCTGTTACCCTGAGGGACGCATTTCGGCGGTTGGCCCGCTCAGTCGATCAAAGACGAAGAGGTTATGCGCGGAACTCGCGCAGCGCGGTCAGCTTTGCTTTGTGATGTCCCGCCAGACCATGGAGGCTTTTCTGAGATTCCAGCCATAGGACGCGAGCGCGCGATGAATGTCCTAATGTCCGCTTTTGGCTAAAAGCGGACTCTTTTTATTGGCGGCGCTTTCGCTTGCCGGGCACTGGCAGTTGCTGCTAGGCTTTTTGCCTGCCTGTTGTAAGGGAGGCACGAGGTCCCCTCTTTAGCGGCCTAGCCGCCATCCATTTTGTTTGTGTTGAGCCCATTTCCCAGCCGGAAATGATGGCATTGTCATGAAATTTAGAAAGGAAAAAAGATGAAACGGAAATATTTGGGAGGTGTGGCGGCGATCGCCGTCGCGGCAGCCGTGAATATGGTGACTGTCGGGGCCGCACAAGCAGACGCCGCCGCGTTCTTCAAGTGCACGTTTGCCGAGGGCGCGACGATGGACCAACTGGTCGAAGCGACGGCGGCGTTTGTGGCCACGGTCAAGGAAAACGGGTATGAGGGATATAGTGTGCGTTTCCTTTCGCCGGTCTTTTCCAGCGATATATCTCCCGGCACCTTCTGGTGGGTCGGTGTGGGGCCGAGCCTCGAGGTGATCGGCGCCATAAACGATTATTGGACTAGCGACGCCAACACCGAGCATCGCGATCGCTTTGGTGAACTTTCCGCCGGCTGCACGGTCTCAAGCCTGCATGTGGTCACCAACGTCGGCGAGATGACACAAGAATAGCTTAGGAGCTTCAGCGTCGAAACGAAGGGTGCGCCGGCCGCAAGGCTTGGCGCACCGTTCATCTCGGGCTGGTGAAGTGGCTCCGCCTGTTCGCATTTCAAAAGAGTCCGCT
>JADFIA010000001.1 GCA_022566895.1 Pseudomonadota bacterium | reverse complement strand
GTCGGTCCATCTCCGTTCGCTTCCGGCGGCCGAATCGGGCATCCCGGATCGGTTGTGGCCTGTACTCTGTATGATCGCCCAGCCTGTGATTATAAAGCATTTCACATTGTTCTGGCTAGTCGGCCAAGCTAGGCGCTCCTATGGTGAATTGCAGCCACTTGCTGTTGTAAATTTACAATCAAGACGGGAAGGGTAACCGCAACCTACTGTTTATCCACAGTCCTCCGTAGGAAAGTGTGCTGTATTTCGTACTCTTGTGTGCTGAACCCCGTATTAAAGAGTGCCATCAACCGTATCGTTTTGTGCCAAACGCCGTACTTAAATGTGCTGAAGCTGCGAACGGCCAAGTGAAAGCTATTGATAATTATTGGATTCTCACATCACCGTGGATTTCTAGTACCTTTTAGTAATTACACTAAGTAAAAATAAGTACTGCACCGCAGTCTCGCGGTGGTCCGGATAAACAAAAAAACCAACCGCCATTACCGATGTACAATGAATTCTGATCGACCTTCTATCCATCGAGTGGCGGTCTCATTCAAGGCGACCGTGGATCGGAACCAAGGAGAAACAGATCGTGCGTTTCGACCCGCGCGATTTCAGTCATATTTATGTATTGGTGCCCGAGGGGCAGTATATCGACGTCGGATACCGCGACTTACGGCGCACACCGATTAGTCTATGGGAACATCGGTTGGCGCTCAAGCATCTGCGGGATGAAGGACGCGTGCATATTGATGAGGCGGCCATCTTTACCTCGATTGATAAAAGGCGGTTGAGACGAGCCAGGAACAAGGTTGACCCCCGACGACGATGACGAACCACTCAGTGGTCAACTACATGAGAATATGTTGCGCTGGGAGGAGTGCACGTGAGCCAGGATTGTTCGCATCTTCAACCATGCGTTCAGGCACACGCCGATGAGGACAATGCGTCGCGCCTCCGGCGCATTCGAACCGATCGCTGGATCAGTTACGACCGCGCAGATTAGATGCTCGCAGCATATGACGACCTGTTGAGCTTCCCGAAGCGCACTCGCATGCCGAACGTGTTTTATCGTTGGTCCTACCAAAAACCCGATGCCACGGTTTGAGTTGTTGTTGGTAGTCAATGCGGAGTTTAAGGAACGATGTCGGTGTTCCTTAATTATGAGAATAGCACGGCAATGGGCCTGGTTTCCGAGAATAAAGGGCAACCAGAACGGCAGGACGATGATGAAGCAGATGCCGAACAGCCAACGGCTGCACATTAATTCATGAGGAAGCGACGCGACATCGAGGACGTCACGTTGGCGAGCGAACCCGAGTGGGCGGTGGCACGAAAACGTCTACACATTGTGCGGCGATTAGCGGCGCAAAAAGGACGCACCGCAGCGATGGTTGATATTGCGGCCACCGAGCTCGGTATTTCACGAGCACATATATACAGGCTACTTAAGCGTTATGAAGCGGACCCCTGTTTAACCAGTCTCATCGCGCGACGTCGCGGTCCGACATCCGGTGGCTCACGATTAACGATGGAGATCGACATCTTGATTGACGAGATGATCGAGACGATCTACCTCACCCGACAGCGACCCAGGATTTCCGATCTGGTGACAGAGATTCGCAGACGCTGTCGTGCCCTGGGCTATGCCGCACCGAGCCGCAAGGCGGTCACGGCTCGCATCCGCCCAAAGCCCGACAACATTGTCATGGCCAGGCGCGAGGGGAAAAGGCTGCGGGCGATCGGTTTCGGCCGGTCGTGGGCTCACTTGAAGCAACGACACCGCTGTCGCTGGTACAGATTGACCACACGCTGGTCGACGTTATCGTTGTGGATTCCGTTACTCGACAGCCGATTCAGCGGCCGTGGATTACACTGGCGATCGATGTTTTTTCTCGTGTGGTGGTCGGTTTTCACCTGTCGCTGGAACCACCATCGGCGACCAGCGTCGCGCTGTGTATTTCGCATGCCGTACTGCCGAAGGAGCCTTGGTTGGCCGCACGCAACATCGATGAACAGTGGCCGGTGTCGGGTCTGTTTACTCGACTGCACGTCGATAACGGCAAGGACTTTCGCTCGGAGGCCTTACGCCGCGGTTGCGAGCAGTATGGCATTGAGATCGACTACCGACCCGTTCGCACACCGCATTATGGCGGGCACATTGAACGACTGATTGGCACCATGATGGGCCACGTTCATTTGTTACCGGGAACCACATTTTCTGATGTGCGCATGAAGGGCGATCTCGATCCGGAGAAGACGGTCGCGATGACCATCGACGAGGTCGAGCGGTGGCTCACGCACCAGATCGCCGGTGTTTACCATCGTAAGGTGCATCGCACCTTGAACATGCCGCCATTGGTTGCGTGGGAGCGCGGTATTTTCGGGGACGGCACGACACCTGGAAGCGGTGAACCGACAGCTATCACCGATGCGCGCCGATTTCTTATCGATTTTCTGCCCATCGAGCGGCGCCTCATTCGACGCGACGGCGTATCGCTGCATCGCATCCATTATTGGTCGGACGCGTTGCGCACGTGGGTCGGCACAAAGGAACGCCGCATTGTGCGCTACGATCCGCGGGATCTCAGTCGCATCCATATATTGGCTCCGGATGGCCAGTACTACGAGGTGGGCTATCGGGATGTCCGCCGCGCGCCCGTCAGTCTTTGGGAACATCGCCGGGCACTGAAAGCGCTGCGTGACGAGGGGCGAGGGCAGGTCGATGAGAACGCGATCTTTGCCGCGATCGACAAGCAAAGGGAGATCGTCGAGGAGGCCATTGTCACGACCAAGGCGGCTCGCCGGCAGCGTGAGAGACACTTGCGAGGGATCAAGAGTGGCCAAGCCGAACCGACATCGTCCTGGGAAGAGGACGATGAGGGGCGTCCGCTGACCCCGTCACACGCGGTAAAAAGCAATCGACGCTATCGCTACTACGAGACCAGGCGAGCCAACGGCACACCCTTGAGGTTTCCGGCAGCTGAGATCGAGGACAGCGTCACCGCGCTTTTTCTGGATGTGCTCAAGCCCATCATCGATGGTCGAAAAGATATCTTCGAGGATATAGAGAACGCAGAAGTCACGATGGAGATCAGGGAAAATGCCGCCGCACTTGCGGGGGAATGGCCATCACTTTCACCGGCCGAAGCCCGTGGTCTCATGCTCAAGATCGTCGACCGCATCACAATATCAAGCGAAAGCATCGATATGACCATCAGCACCAGCGGCCTTCTGAAAGAGCTGATTGGTCGCAAGAAAACGGCCGGCCTGGAAATTGATGACGGTGCAACGCTGGTCTCTTCTACCTCTTGGCACTTTCAGCGCTTCAGCAATCAGAAGCGGATTGTCACAACTGGAGACCAGAAACCCCGACCAAACACTGCACTCATAAGAGCTCTGGGCAAGGCATGGGGATGGCGGAGGAAGATCGAGCAGGAGGGTGCGACCATCAAAGATATCGCGTCGACCGAAAATAAGACGTCTCGCTACGTTCGCAGGCTCTTGCAGCTGGCCTGGCTGGCACCTGACATCATGGAAGCCATCCTTGACGGCAAGCAGCCATCGGAACTTGCCTTAGAGCGGTTCCGCACGGATCTGCCCGATTCCTGGCAAACCCAGCGGGCAGCGCTAGGGTTCGACACCCAATAATCGACAAACCCGACCACGCCGCAGAGGGACCGGAACAGAAGTGAACGGAGACACTTCGGATAAATGGCCCGGAATAGGCGTCTCCGGTCCCTCGAAAGCGGCCGAATACTGCCCCTACCACGCCGTAAGCCTTTGAAATATTTAAAGAACCGCACAAGTCGACCAGAGACCCTGGTTCGCAGCAGACTCGTTGGCGGAGGGAGTGGGATTCGAACCCACGGTACCCCAAAGGGGTACAACGGTTTTCGAGACCGCCCCGTTCGACCGCTCCGGCATCCCTCCGCGCGCCGCCCCATTCGGGCGTGCGCGGCAAACTAGCCGAAGCTGATCGGCAGAGCAAGAGGCGTCGGCCCCACCGAGTGCCCCTCGATGGTGCCGGCAACAAAACGCCTTTAAACCATTGACAGCCGGGATTGCATGGATATATTGCGCCCACGCTTCGGGGCCCATGGATGCCCCGAACAAGGAGCGCGATAAGCGTTCTGGTAAACAAATAGCCTGCGGAAACCGCACCAAGCGTCTTTATTAAGACCCGGTTATTAGCGGCGCAAAAAATGGAAGAAACAATGTACGCGGTGATCAAGACCGGCGGCAAACAATATAAAGTCGCCAAAGACGATATCATTGAAGTCGAAAAGCTGGACGGTGCAGCCGGCGAAAAGGTTCAGCTCGATACCGTATACATGATCGGGACCGATAAAACGGTGAAGGTTGGCACGCCTTTGGTGGACGGTGGAAAGGTCTCAGCCGAGATCGTGCGCCAGAAGAAGGGCGACAAGATCATCGTCTTCAAGAAGAAGCGCCGTCACAACTATCGCCGCACCCGGGGGCATCGCCAGAATTTGACGGTCCTTAGGATCCTGGAGGTAAGCGACGGAAAAAAGGCGGCACCAAAGACTCAAGCCGCCAAGGCCAGCGATAAGGTGGTGGAAAAACCGGCTGCGAAGAAGGCTACGGCGAAAAAGGCTGCCCCCAAGGCAAAGACCGGAGCCAAGCAAACAACTGGCGAAACCAAGGCCTCGAAAACCAAGACGAAGGATAAAGGCTGATGGCACATAAAAAAGCAGGTGGCAGTTCCCGGAACGGCCGCGATACAGCGGGCCGTCGGCTTGGCGTCAAGAAATTCGGCGGTGAACGGGTTCTCTCCGGCAACATCATCCTGCGCCAAAGGGGCACAAAGGTATATCCCGGCACAAATGTCGGTATGGGCAAGGATCACACATTGTTTGCTCTGGTCAAAGGTCAGGTTCGCTTTTCGAAGGGTAGGCAGCGTCGATCTTTTGTCCATGTGGACCCGGCGGGCTAGATCACCCCAAAGCAGCAACAGGGAAAGGGAATGGGCAGCCATTCCCTTTTTTGCTCTAATCGGGTCGCAGCGGAGCTCAGGCATGAAATTTCTGGATCAAGCGAAAGTTTTCATCAAGTCCGGCGACGGCGGTAATGGCTGCATGAGCTTTCGCCGCGAGAAGTTTATCGAGTTCGGAGGTCCTGATGGCGGCAACGGCGGCCGCGGCGGCCATGTCTATGCCGAAGCGGCCGAAGGCCTGAATACGCTCATCGACTTTCGCTACAAGCAACATGTAAAGGCCGGGCGGGGGGTCCATGGCATGGGCAAGGATCGCAGCGGCGCCAACGGCAAGGATACGACCCTCAAAGTCCCCGTCGGCACGCAGTTTTTTGACGAGGCCGGTGAGTTTCTCATTGGCGACCTGGCTAAACCGGGCCAACGCATCCTTTTGGCCAAGGGTGGCGATGGCGGCCTCGGCAACACCCATTTCAAGAGCTCAACCAATCGTGCCCCGCGGCGCATCACACCCGGCCAGCCGGGTCAGGAAATGTGGATCAGGATGCGACTTAAATTATTGGCAGACGCCGGCCTCGTAGGTTTACCTAATGCTGGAAAATCGACCTTTCTCGCCAGCGTCACCCGCGCCAGGCCGAAGATCGCCGACTATCCGTTTACGACCTTGGCGCCGCAGTTGGGCGTTGTTTCCAGCGATGGCCGGGAGTTCGTTTTGGCGGATATCCCGGGGTTGATCGAGGGGGCCCACGAGGGCACCGGGCTCGGCGACCGGTTTTTGGGCCATATTGAGCGGTGCGGCGTCCTTCTTCACCTGGTCGACGGAGCCGTCGACGATGTGGTTGAGAGCTATAAGACCGTGCGGGCGGAACTGTCGGCCTACGGGGCCGGCCTGACCGACAAACCGGAGGTAGTTGGCCTGAACAAGATTGACCTCTTGAGCGATGAGGAGATCGCCGAACGGATCGCACAGCTGGAAGCGCTTGTGCAGGGTCCGGTTCTGCCGGTCTCGGCGGCCACCGGCCAAGGTGTCAGCCGGTCGCTACGGCAACTCGCGGCGTTTATCCCGAGCGGTACCGCCGATGAAGTGCCGGCGAAAATCGCGCCACAAAAGAAATGGTCACCCGTTTGATGGTAAAGACATCCGATCATGATTCGCTGGTTCCCGGGTCAAGCAAGTGGCGCGGCCTGAGGATCGGGCTTCTAGGTGGCTCCTTCAATCCAGCACATGAGGGGCATCTCCATGTCAGCCGGCAGGCTCTGGCTACTCTTGAGCTTGATTTCGTGTGGTGGCTGGTGTCGCCGCAAAATCCGCTGAAGGATCGTCAGGAACTGGCGCCATTTGAAGATCGGCTGGCCGGGGCGAAGCTAATGGCAGGCGATTCGAAAATGGTGGTTTTCTCGCCGGAGCAGAGTTTGGGCACTAAATTCAGCTATGATGTCATTGTTGCGCTGGGGGAGACCTGCCCACATACCCACTTCGTCTGGCTGATGGGCGCGGACAATATGGTGCAGTTTCCCGCTTGGCGAAACTGGAGGCGCATTTGCGAGATTGTGCCCATTGCGGTTTTCGATCGTCCCGGATATTCTTTACCAGCGCTGACGGGCGAGATGGCACAGAGCTTCGCTAAGCATCGTCTAGCAGCGCACCAAGCGAGTTCGCTCGCCGATTTGGATCCGCCGGTATGGACTTTTATCTCATGCCAGCTTCATCCGCAGTCGGCGACGAAGATTCGAAAAGGGCAGACCGCAAAGGCGAAATGACTGGCCCAGCCGATGCCCGTAATGACCCGAAGGAGTCACATTTGATAACAGCTGATGAGCTGCCCACCGGCAACCTTCACCAGCCATCCTTGGCGGTCAAAGATTTGCTCGATCTCATTATCCGTTCTCTTGAAGACAACAAGGCGATTGATGTCACAACTATCGATCTGGCCGGGAAGTCTTCGATCGCTGACTATATGGTGATTGCCACCGGTGGCTCGCACCGACAGGTGGGTGCGCTATCACATCATCTAGTGCGCCATTTGAAGGAGAAGGGAGCCAGCCGCCTATCGACCGAGGGCCTGCCTCAAGCCGATTGGGTATTGATCGACGCCGGGGATGTCATCGTTCACATTTTCCGTGCTGAAGTCCGGAGCTTTTATAATCTTGAGAAAATGTGGTCGGTCGCTCTTGATCTGGACGTGGTCATGAACTAACGGTGCCAGCGGCACAGCAACCGTGTTTTTTTCGGGCGGTTTCGCTGCCGGCGGCAGGCTTATGAAAATCAAGATCATCGCTGTTGGAAAAATGAAGGGACCGGAGCAGGCGCTTGTCGAGCGATACTCCAAGCGATTGCCCTGGCCCTTAGAAATAGTCGAGATCGACGACCGACACCGCCAATCCCGGAACCGCCAAACAGATCGCGAGACCCAATCGATTACGGCAAAACTGCCAAGGAACGGAACTCTGATCGCGCTCTCGGAACGCGGCAAACCGCTATCCAGCCGTGAATTCGCAAAAACTATTGATCGGTATCAGCAGGACGCTCATAAGGAGCTGGTGTTTTTGATCGGCGGGGCCGACGGCCTGGGACAGGCGCTGCTGGCCCGCAGCGATTTGGAGCTGTCATTTGGCCTCATGACCTGGCCCCATATGATGGCCCGCGCCATGCTGGTTGAGCAGCTCTACAGGGCCGCGAGTATTCTGGCAGGCCATCCCTATCACCGGGACTGAGGGCCCCAACATTGAACGGCAAGGCCGAATGATATGGCGGACAAAAACACTAAAAAAATCGTCGAATGCCCTGTCGTGCTTTGCATACTCGATGGTTGGGGCCACCGCGAAGAGATCGACGGAAATGCCATCCTGATGGCGCAAACCCCTAACTACGATAATCTTTGGAAGAATTCGGGCCGGGCTTTATTGGAAACCTCCGGTCGGCCGGTCGGGCTTCCCGAGGGCCAAATGGGCAATTCCGAGGTCGGTCATATGAACATCGGCGCCGGCCGGGTCGTGTTACAGGACTTGCCCAGGATCAATGAGTTGATTGCGAGTGGGCAACTGGGCGAGAATCCCGTTTTGCTTGATCTGATTGGCGAACTGAAGGACACCGGCGGCCGGGCACATCTGATGGGTCTGCTGTCTCCCGGTGGCGTGCACAGCCATCAGGACCATATTCTAGCCATTGCGCAAACCCTGGATTCGGCCGGCATTAAGGTCTTGATTCATGCCTTCCTGGATGGCCGCGATACTCCGCCGCAAAGCGCGCGTAATTATCTTGCTGCCTTTGAACAATCTCTCGCGGGCTGTCAGCGAACAAGAATGGTCACGCTTTCGGGCCGATATTACGCTATGGATCGTGACCAAAGATGGGACCGTATCGAAAAGGCCTATGCGGCGATCGTCCAGGCAGAGGGTAAGATTTCACGATCGTCCGATGAAGCGATTGCCAGTAGTTACGCCGCTGGAATCACCGACGAATTCGTCATACCAACGGTCATCGAGGGCTATGCCGGATTTCGCGATGGCGACGCCTTGATTATGGCCAATTTTCGGGCCGATCGGTCACGTCAGATACTGGGCGCTTTGTTGTCGCCCGAGTTTTCGCATTTCGAACGCCCGCGGGCACCTCATATGGCGGTCGCCGTGGGTATGGTTCGCTATTCGCTGGAACTGGACGAATATCTGAAGACCATGCTCAACCCCATCCCGGTCGAGGATTCGCTCGGCGAGGTGGTTTCCAAGGCCGGGCTTCGTCAGTTACGAATCGCCGAAACCGAGAAATATGCCCATGTTACATTCTTTTTTAATGGCGGCGAGGAACGCATGTTCGACGGCGAAGACCGCATTCTGGTGCCTTCGCCGAGGGTTGACACGTATGACCTGAAGCCCGAGATGTCGGCCCACAAGGTCACCGATAAGCTTATCGAGGCGATCCGAGGCGGCAGATACGATCTGGTTATCGTTAATTACGCCAATGCCGACATGGTTGGTCATACCGGCAAGATGGAGGCGGCAATCGAGGCCGTCGAAACGATCGATGTCTGTCTTGGCCGTTTGGCTGATGCGGTAAGCGACGTCGGCGGCACTCTGTTGATTACCGCCGACCACGGAAATGTGGAGTGCATGTTCGATGATCGCTCTGGTTACGCCCATACCGCGCACACCATGCATCCGGTTCCGCTTCTTTTGGTCTCTGATAAGCACCGTGACTTGGCGGACGGCAAACTGGCGGATATCGCACCGACCGTCTTGGCCCTGATGGGTCTGGAAAAGCCCCGGTCCATGACCGGCCATTCCCTGCTAAAGCTGGAGTCCGGCAACCGGGTGAAAAATACGAAGGAAATTTCGCGTGCAGGGACTTAGGACGGCATTGATTCTCTGCTTTTTGATTGCACCTGTGGCCGGCAAATCGGCGCAGGAGACGCCCGGCAAGGAACGTCTTGAAGAGGTTGAGGGGCAGCTTGAAAAAAGCAAGCAGGAACGCCGCGAATTGGTCGAGCAGGCCGACGCCGCCGATGCCGAGATTAAATCGCTGACCGAGCGATTGATCGCCAGCGCCGGGCGACTCCAAGGCATTGAGGAACAGGTCACAACCAAGGAAGGCAAGATAGAGCAACTTAACGAGGAGCTGTCTGTGAAAAAGGCCGTTCTGCTTGGTAAGAACAAGAAGGTGGCCGAGGTATTGGCCGCCCTCCAGCGGCTGAGCAGCCGGCCGGTCGCCCTGTTGCTCGTGAAGCCTGCTGAATCTATGGTTCTGGCGCGGAGTTCAGCTCTGTTGGCCAGAATCACACCAAAACTTGAGGGTGAAGCCAGGGTCTTGCGGGACCAGATCGTTGAAATTGTGAGTCTGCGTGAGCAGATTAAGGCAGAGCGCCAGACACTGGAATCAAACCTTGTGGCGCTGGCCGCAGAGCAAGCCAAGCTCGACGAACTTCTGACCAAGCGGCAACAACGGCGTCAATCGTTGGAAACAAGCACCAAGGATCTCGACCGGCGGATTGCAACCTTGGCCACGGAAGCGAAGGATCTGCGCGATCTCCTAAGAAAACTCGGGGAGGAGGCCGATCGCCGAAGAAAGGCCGCCGCTGCCGCCGCCAAACGGTTCGGCAAGGCATTGCAGGAGCGCCCCGCCTTCCCCACTGCGAGACCATTTTCGAGTGCCAGAGGGAGCCTAGCTCTACCGGCAAGGGGGCAATTGGTCGAGCGCTTCGGCGATCAAACCGTAACCGGTACAACAAAGGGAATACGCTTGCGCACACGCACCGGAGCACAGGTCGTTGCGCCCTACGACGGGCGAGTGGTATTCGCCGGCCCTTTTCGGACTTATGGCCAACTCTTGATCATTGAGCATGGTGAAGGCTACATTAGCCTGCTCGCGGGAATGAGCCGCCTGGATGGAGTAGTGGGTCAGTGGGTCCTCGCCGGTGAACCGGTCGGGGTTATGAAGGCTTCTCAAGCGAGCCGGAACGCGGCCACATCTTCTGACAAGGCTCCGGAGCTATATATCGAGATTCGCCGTTTTGGTGAACCCATTAATCCCCTGCCTTGGTTAAGCATGGGACAAGGAAAGGTAACCGGATGAAGTTGCGACAGGTTTTTTCAAGCGCTTTTATATTCATTTTTGTTTCCTCAGCGGCGATTGCCGCTGGTGATGCCAAGTTCAAGGAGTCCTCGAATCCCAATTCCGAGATCTACAAGAAGATCGATTTGGTGGCCGAAGTATTTGAACAGATTCGGGCCCGCTATGTCGAGGAAGTGTCAGATGAAGATCTCTTGGAAGACGCGATTCGCGGCATGTTGGCCGGCTTGGATCCGCACTCGGTCTATATCGACGCCGAGAGTTTTAAAGAACTCGAAATCGAACAAAAGGGCGAGTACGGCGGCGTTGGTCTGGAGGTTGTTATGGATGGCGGCGCGCTGCGGGTGGTCACTCCAATGGACGAGACACCCGCGGCCAAGGCGGGGATTACAACCGGCGACCTTATCACCCACGTGGATGGTGAAGCGGTGGCTGGCCTGAGCATCAACCAGGCGGTCAGCCGATTGAGAGGGCCAGTCGATACGAAGGTGCATGTTACGATAGTTCGTAAGGATGTCGAAAAGCCGCTTGAGATTGATATTGTGCGCAAGGTCATCAAGCTGAAGGCGGTTCGCCATCGGGTCGAAAGAGGCAGTATCGGATATATCCGGATAACAACATTCAACAATGGAAGATTGTCGAGGGACCTGACGACGGCTGTTCGCGACATTCGCAAAACCGCCGGCGCTAATCTCAAGGGCTATGTCATCGACCTGAGAAATAATCCGGGCGGACTTTTGCGTCAGGCCATCGAGGTTGCCGATGCCTTCCTCGAAAGAGGTGAGATCGTCTCCATGCGCGGTCGTACGCGCGATAACAACGCGCGCTGGAATGCCAGCCGTGGCGATCTGGCTCAGGGCTTGCCAATCGTCGTTCTTGCCAACGCCGGCTCCGCTTCAGCGGCCGAGATTGTGATCGCTGCCCTACAGGATCACAAGCGGGCGACGATCATTGGCGAGAGAACATTTGGCAAGGGTATCGTACAGTCCGAGATCCCGCTTGGCCCCGATAGCGCGCTAAGGCTGACCACGGCCCGATACTACACGCCCTCGGGCAGCGCAATTCAGGCCATAGGAATCGAACCCGATATCGAGGTCAGGGCCATCCTGCCAAATGGCGTCGTGCGGGCAAGTCGCCGTGAGCAGGATCTGGAGAATCACATCGAAGCTGAGACCGCCGAGGCACAGACTGAAGAAACCGAGCCTAAGGCGCCGGTTACTGCGGCGGGCGTGGTTAATCGACCCCTCGAGCGTCCGATCCCAGCAGCGCTCGAAAACGACGAGGTAATCGATTACCAACTTAAATACGCGCTTGATCTCCTTGAGGGTGTCATTCAGGCTGCCAGTGGAAAAACGCCAGCCTCTTGAGAGTTGGAGCCCATAAATCTGGGAGAGGGCCGCCGAGCCGACTAAGGATGAAATTCGCGTGCGCGCACTAATTGCCACTTGGGTAGTGACCCTAAGCCTGATCGCAGCATCGGCGCTCTGGCTGCAGCTAAGCTACGAGCCCCCAGTTCCCCTGCCGACGCCTCAATTGGCGCCTAAGCCAGAGAATCAGACCCCGGAAAGCGGCACTGAAATTCGTTTGGACATCGGGCCAGAAGCCGAAGCCACGGTCCCGGTGCCGGAGCTACCCACTGAATCCGTTCCTGAATCCACTCCCAAGGTCAACCGCGGGATCGAGCCTGCCACAACTCGAGAAACTGCGCCCGACCCCGCCTTCGAACCGCCTTTGAGGTCGGTCCTGCCGCTCGCTTCTCTTAGCGAGCCCGGACCCTACGGGCCACTCCCTATCGCTTTTGAGGACCGCCGTCCCTGGCAAGTTTATGGTCGGGCCTACGTCCGTGACAGCAATACGCCGCGCATTGCGATTGTCCTTACCCATTTTGGGTTGGGAACCCGGGCCTCCGCCGATGCGATCAGCCGATTACCGGCCGACGTGACTTTCGCCTTCTCGCCCTATGGAAGGAACCTCCAGAGCTCAGTAAACGACGCTAGGGCGACGGGCCACGAAATTCTGGTCATGGTGCCAATGGAGCCGCGTAACTACCCGGCAAGTGACCCCGGGCCGCATACACTTCTGGCGGCGGGTCCAGCAGAGCAGAATATCGATCGTCTGCATTTTGTTCTTAGCCGGTTCCAGACTTTTGTCGGTCTGGTCGTTGAAATGGGATCCAAGTTCACGACCGAGGCAGACGCTGTTCGCCCGATCATGGCCGATCTGGGGCGCAGGGGAATTTTGTTCCTGGATACCAGCCCACGCCGAACCTCGACGACTCGAGGTTTAGCCGCGGAGTATGGGGTTCTGCAAACCAACAGCGATATTTTCATCGATAATATTCCAACCACAGACGAGATCGACGGTTACCTTGAGATTCTTGAACAGTTCGCGCGCCGGCAGGGAACCGCGATCGGGATCGGGCGCCTTTCTTATGCGGTCACCGTCGAGCGAGTGACGGCCTGGGCTGAGCACCTGTCCGAAAGGGGTATTGAGCTTGCGTCTTTAAGCGCGGTCATGGACCGGCGCAATGCAAACTGAAGATCGGGTAGGCCGGGATGACCTCAGGTAAGGATGACAATCTTCCCTACCGCACCGGGGTCGGGATGATGCTTCTGAATCGGACCGGCAAGGTCTTTGTCGGCCAGCGCATTGATACGGCAATGGAAGCCTGGCAATTGCCGCAGGGCGGCGTCGATGAAGGCGAGGATTTCGAGACTGCCGCCTTAAGAGAACTTGAAGAAGAGATCGGCACTGTAAACGTCGAAGTCATCGCGCGAACCCCAGACTGGCTCTTTTATGATCTGCCACAAGACATCCGCATCAAGGTCTGGGGTGGCAAGTTCAGAGGGCAACGGCAAATCTGGTATGTAATGCGTTTCCTGGGTGAGGATTCCGAAATCAACATCGACACGGCACACCCGGAGTTTAGAAAATGGAAATGGGTGACGTGGGACGAGCTTGATCGGATCATTGTGCCTTTTAAGCGCCAACTATACAAAGAGCTTAAAGACCGCTTCGGTCATCTGACGCTGAAAGCGTGAGAAAGCTACCTAACCAAACCGAGATTGATTTCTAGGATTTAGGAGCCCAGCGCCTTGATCAGCTGAGTCAGTTGTTTGACCGCCTCCGCGGCCACTTGCTGGGCCTCGTCCGTCTTTGCGTCTTCGAGATCCTCCTTGGCATCGTGAAGCCGACTCTCAAGATCGCTTTTGGACAGGCCCGCCAGATCGACTGCCTCCTCGGCCAGAATCACGAGGCCCTTAGGCGTCACCTCGGCGAATCCGCCACGAATGAACAATCGCTTTGCATCACCCTCATCGGCGCTAACGTGAATAACACCGGGACGGATTGTCGTCATCATGGGCGCGTGCCTTGGCAGGACCATGAAGTCCCCTTCGCTGCCCGGCACGACGACCGCGTCGACTTCTCCGTCCATTAAAAGACGTTCCGGGGAGACCAATTCGAAATGGAGCTTTTCCGCCATCAACCCCTGCCTTAGGCCGCTTCGGTGGCTAGTTTTTCAGCCTTCTCGACTGCCTGCTCGATCGTGCCGACCATGTAGAAGGCAGCTTCGGGCAGATGGTCATACTCGCCGGCCACGATGCCCTTGAAGCCCTTGATCGTGTCTTCGAGGCTGACAAAGACGCCAGCAAACCCGGTAAAGACCTCTGCCACGTGGAAGGGCTGTGAGAGAAATTTCTGGATCTTGCGGGCCCGAGCCACGATCAGTTTGTCCTCTTCGGACAGCTCATCCATGCCGAGAATGGCGATGATATCCTGTAACGACTTGTACCGCTGCAACACTTTCTGGACCTCGCGGGCGACGTTGTAATGCTCCTCACCGACAATCCGCGGATCAAGCATACGGCTTGTTGAATCGAGTGGGTCCACAGCCGGATAAATGCCGAGCTCGGCGATCTGCCGGGACAGCACCGTTGTTGCGTCCAGATGGGCGAACGAAGTTGCCGGGGCCGGGTCGGTCAGGTCGTCGGCCGGTACGTAAATCGCCTGAACCGAGGTTATCGATCCCTTCTTGGTCGACGTGATCCGTTCCTGGAGCGCCCCCATGTCGGTGGCCAGCGTCGGCTGGTACCCAACCGCCGAGGGGATTCGTCCCAAGAGCGCCGAGACCTCCGAGCCGGCCTGCGTAAAGCGAAAAATGTTGTCGATGAAAAAGAGCACGTCCTGGCCCTCTTCGTCGCGGAAATATTCAGCCAGTGTCACGCCCGACAGGCCGACCCGCGCCCGCGCGCCCGGCGGCTCGTTCATCTGCCCGTAAACCAGGGCCGCCTTTGATTCACCGCCCGGCTGGATAACGCCGGACTGGATCATTTCGTGATAGAGGTCGTTCCCTTCGCGGGTCCGCTCGCCAACACCCGCGAATACCGAATAGCCGCCGTGACCTTTAGCGATATTGTTGATCAGCTCCATGATTATGACGGTTTTGCCGACCCCGGCGCCGCCGAACAAACCTATCTTTCCACCTTTGGCATAAGGGGCCAGCAAATCCACGACTTTAATTCCGGTTATCAGAATCTCTTGGTCGGTCGATTGGTCGACAAATGCCGGCGCAGGCCGGTGAATCGGGGCCCTTTTCTTGGTCACAATCGGGCCAAGCTCATCCACAGGCTCACCGATCACATTGAGAATGCGGCCCAGCGTTTCCGGGCCGACAGGCATGCTGATCGGCGCTCCCGTGTTCTTGACTTCGGCCCCCCGGACCATGCCCTCGGTCGAGTCCATGGCAATCGTACGAACCGTGTTTTCACCCAGATGCTGTGCCACTTCGAGCACCAGGCGGTTGCCGTGATTGTCGAGCTCAAGTGCGGTCAGAATCTCCGGCAGCTCACCGTCGAACTGCACATCGACCACAGCCCCGATGACCTGCGTGACGCGGCCCTTACCACTGTTTTCAGTCATCTCTCAGTCTCCCCATGTTCCTCGCGGCGCCCTAAAGTGCTTCGGCCCCTGAAATAATTTCGATCAATTCCCTGGTAATCGCTGCCTGACGGGTTCGGTTGTACTTCAAAGTCAGGCTTGAAATCATATCACCGGCGTTCCGGGTTGCGCTGTCCATTGCGGTCATACGGGCGCCCTGCTCGCTCGCTGCATTCTCAAGCAGCGCCTTGAAGACCTGTACCGAGACGTTCCGCGGCAAAAGTGCGGTCAATATTTCTGGTTCTCCCGGCTCATATTCGTAAATTGCCCCACCCAGATTTGGTCTTTTTTCCTTTTCGTCAGGTTCCGGCATCGCAACCGGAATCAGTTGCTGGGCGGTCACGATCTGCGTCAAGGCCGATTTGAACCGCGCATAGTAGAGCGTACAAATGTCAAATTCGCCGCGTTCGAACAATTCGATCAAGCGCTCGGAGATCGGCAAAATGTCTCCGAACCGTAACTGACGAACATGGCTCATATCGATGATATCGATAATCATGGCGCCGTATCTTCTCTTGAGTTGCAGGGCGCCCTTCTTGCCAATACAAAGTATCTTGACGGTCTTCCCTTCACCGACCAGGAGATCGATCTTCTGTTTGGCGGCCCGGACGATCGAGCTGTTGAAGCCTCCACAAAGGCCCCGTTCCGAGGTCGCGACAACGATCATATGCACATCGTCCTTGCCTGAGCCGATCAGCAACTTCGGATTACCTGGCTGACCCGCCACACTCGCGCCCAGCCCTGACAGAACATGCTCCATGCGTTCGGCATAGGGCCGCGCAGCTTCGGCCGCCACCTGCGCCTTCCGCAGCTTGGAAGCCGCAACCATCTGCATGGCCTTGGTGATCTTTTGCGTCGATTTAACGCTTGTGATCCTGGTTTTGAGGTCTTTAAGGTTCGGCATGGGGTTCTGGTTCCTTGCGACTTCCTCGGATGAGCCTAGGCAAAGGCCTTGGTAAACTTGTCCAGCAAGGACTTCAGTTTCTTATTGGTTTCGTCGGAGATTTCCTGCTCCTCGCGGATTGCCTTCAGGATCGCCTGATGCTTGTTTCGAACTTCGGTTAAGAGCGCCTCTTCAAACCGCGTCACGGCCTCGACCTCGATCTTGTCGAGGTAGCCTTTCACACCGGCGTAGATTGAGACCACCTGCTCTTCGAAGGGCATCGGTTTGTATTGATCCTGTTTTAGAACCTCGGTCAGCCGGGCGCCACGATTGAGCAACTGCTGAGTCGAAGCATCAAGATCGGATCCGAATTGCGCGAAGGCCGCCATTTCACGATATTGGGCAAGTTCCAGTTTGATCGACTGGGCAACCTGTTTCATGGCCTTTACCTGAGCCGCCGATCCTACCCGTGAGACCGATAAGCCGACATTGATGGCCGGGCGAATACCCTGGTAGAAAAGCTCCGTTTCAAGAAATATCTGGCCGTCGGTAATCGAGATTACGTTGGTCGGAATGTAGGCCGAAACGTCGCCCGCCTGGGTCTCGATGATCGGTAGCGCGGTCAGCGATCCGCCACCGTGTTCCTCGTTCATTTTAGCGGCCCGCTCAAGAAGCCTCGAATGGAGATAAAAAACGTCACCGGGATAGGCTTCCCGACCTGGGGGCCGCCGCAAGAGCAGTGACATTTGTCGATAAGCAACCGCCTGCTTGGACAGATCATCATAGATTATCAGGGCATGCATGCCATTATCGCGGAAAAACTCGCCCATGGCGCAGCCGCTATAGGGGGCCAGGAATTGAATCGGCGCCGGCTCCGAAGCCGTTGCCGCAACCACGATCGTATACTCGAGCGCCCCGTTGTCCTCGAGCAATTTAACGATCTGGGCCACGGTCGACCTCTTTTGACCGATCGCTACATAGATGCAATAGAGTTTTTTGGACTCGTCGTCTCCGGCGTTGACTTCCTTTTGATTGAGAATCGTATCGATCGCCACCGCCGTCTTGCCGGTCTGTCGGTCGCCGATGATCAATTCGCGCTGCCCGCGTCCGATCGGAACCAGGCTGTCGATTGCCTTCAGCCCGGTCTGCATGGGTTCGTGCACCGATTTGCGGGAGATGATGCCCGGCGCCTTCAGCTCAACCCGCCGGCGCTCGCTCGATTTGATCGGACCTTTGCCGTCGATCGGATTGCCAAGTGGATCGACAACCCGGCCCAATAGGCCCTTGCCGACCGGCACATCAACGATGTCTCCCGTCCGCTTGACCTGATCGCCCTCTTTGATGCCTCGGTCCTCACCAAATATCACCACACCGACATTGTCGACTTCGAGGTTTAGGGCCATGCCCTTAATACCGCCGGGAAATTCGACCAACTCGCCCGCTTGGACATTGTCGAGGCCATAGACACGCGCAATTCCATCGCCGACCGACAATACCTGGCCGACTTCTGAGACCTCAGCCTCCCGACCAAACTTTTCGATCTGTTCCTTCAGAATTTTGGAAATTTCGGCTGCCCGAATATCCATCCTAAACCCCTTTCATTGACATTTTGAGGCTTTCCAGTTTTGTCCGTATCGAACTATCGACAACCTGCGACCCGATCTGAACCACAAGGCCGCCCAGCAGTTCCTTGTCGACCGCCGTTTCAAACTTTACGGCACGGCCAGCAATATCCTTTAACGTCGCCGCAAGGTCTTTCTTCTGAATTTCCGTCAGCGCCCTGGCCGAAACCACTGTGGCTGTGACCTCGCCCCGCTTTACGGCGGTCAGTTTTTCATAACTTGAAATGGCCGCAGCCACCTGATCAAGTCGCCGATTGACGGTCAATACACCAAGAAAATTCCTAACCAGCCTGTGCAGGGCCAGTTTTTCCGCAACAAGGTTAATTCCTTCCCCCTGCTGGTCTTTATTGAAGATTGGGCTTTCGACCAGATTGCGAAGCTCTGAACTTTCCTCCAGAATCGTCTTAAAGTGAGCCAGATCTGCTGCGACCTCAGATTCAGCAGACTGCTCCTCAGCCAAAGCGAAGAGAGCTAGGGCATAGCGTCCTGCGACTCCTGATGCGATTGCTTTTTCTGCAAGCAAGGTTCGGCTTCCTTCAGGAAATTAGACGGCGGTCGTACCCGCCAATCTCAACCTTTGTTCCAACAGCCAGGAGCCGGAAAAATCATGCTTTTCCCCTCCCAAGCGCGCCGGTTACCTAGCACAGTGAAAGGCCCTATGCAAGCGCACTTGAAGGCTCAAATCGGCAAAGCAAAACGGGCCATCGGACAGCTTGATCAGGCGAAGGATTGAGGGTCGATATCAACCTTTATTCTTGCTCCTTTTACGGATCCGCAGCGAACCAACCATCGGCGCAGGTAATCCTGCAATAAAGCCGTCTTCTTCGCCTTGACGAGAAACCGATAACGGAATTGGCCCTTTAAGCGGGCCAATGGCGCCGGCACTGGACCCAAGACCTCAAATCCGTCAACGTTTTGAATGGTCTGGCGCAATTTGTTACACGCCTGCCGGACCCTCTCGTGTTTGGGTCCCGACACGATCAACGCTGCCAAGCGCCCAAAGGGGGGCATATCATACCTCTTTCTTGCCGCCATTTCCTCCCTCACGAACGCCTCGCGATCCCCCGACAAGAGTGCCTGCGCGACCGGATGCTCGGGCATGAAAGTCTGCATATAGACGTGGCCCGGGCGTTTGCTTCTCCCGGCTCTGCCCGCGACCTGCTCCAGCTGCTGGAAAGTCCGCTCCCCGGCCCGCAGGTCACCGCCGCCGAGGCCAAGATCGGCATCGACCACGCCGACGCAGGTCAGGCGAGGGAAATGATAGCCCTTGGTAACGATTTGGGTGCCAATAATAATGTCCACTTCCAGCGATTCGATCTTCGCGATGAACTGGCGTGCAGTTCTGGGGCTGGTCACTGTATCGCTGGTCATGACCAGCAGCCGCGCCTCCGGAAACAGGATCCTAATCTCTTCCTCAAGACGCTCAACACCGGGGCCACTCGGGACCAGCTTGCCTTTGACTCCGCAGGCCGGACATTTTTCGGGTGATGGAATTGTGTAGCCGCAATGGTGGCACTGAAGCTCCCGTCGATATCGATGCTCAACCAGCCAGGCTGAACAGTTGGGGCAGTCAATCCGCTCGCCGCAGGCCCGACACAGCGTGAGCGGAGCGTATCCGCGACGGTTAAGAAACAGGAGCCCCTGCTCGTCGCGATCAAGGGCAGCCCGCAGGGCGTCTTCGAGAATGGGCGAAATCCAGCGTCCCGATGGCGGGCCGTCGGTTCGCATGTCGATCGCCTCAATCTCGGGAAGATCGGCCCCACCGTGACGGTGCGGCAGGAAGTGTCGCGCATATTTACCGCGCGCGACGTTATCCACGGTTTCGAGCGACGGTGTGGCGCTGGCCAGAATAATTGGCGCGTCTTCGAGCGAGGCCCGGACGACCGCCATATCCCGGGCATTGTAAAGAACGCCCTCTTCCTGCTTAAAGGAAGCGTCGTGTTCCTCATCAACCACAATCAGGGCAAGGCCCTTAAATGGCAGGAAGAGGGCCGAGCGCGCGCCGACGACGATTCGCGCCTGCCCTTCGGCAACCGCCCGCCAGGCGCGGCGGCGTTGGGCCATCGAAAGATCCGAGTGCCACTCGACCGGTTCGACACCAAACCGATCTGAGAATCGTTTGAGCCATTGCGAGGTCAGGGCAATTTCGGGCAACAGGACCAAAATTTGCTGGTCGGTGACCCGCAGCGCCTCGGCAATCGCTTCGAAGTAAACTTCAGTCTTGCCGGACCCGGTTACGCCCTCAAGCAAAGAGGGCTGAAAGGCTTGAGCTCGTACATCCCGGCACATTGCATCCGCAGCCTCGCATTGATACGGCGTCAGCTTGGGCCCGGTGCGATTGGGATCCGGTTGTTCAAAGGGTTGATCGACTTCGACCTCTGTGGTTATCAGCGCCCCGACCTGGCCCAGGCCCCTGACTACGGCGTCACTTACGCCGGCCGCGGCCGCCAGTTCCTTTGCCGTGCGGGCCTCGCCGTCCTCGGCAACCGCAAGGACCGAGCGTCTTGCCTCGGTAAGCCGGGCGGTGATTTCCTCCCCCTTATGATAAAGCCGTCTGGTTGGCGGTTCACAGAGGGCGGCCGGGACATTGAGAGTCATCTTCAGGACGGCGCCGAGCGGGGATAACGTATAGTTTGCCACCCATTCGACGAACCGGCGATGCGGTGCCGTGAGCCGCGGCACCGGTAGAATCTCCTCGATCGTCTTGAGACGCCCCAGCGGCAGTTCTTTGTCATCTCGCCCCGGAAATTCGTCCCAGACGATCCCGTTAACCAGGCGCCCGGTCAATGGAACCTTCACAAAAGTGCCGGCCGCCAGAGGCAGAGGCGAGAGATAATCAAGCGGCGCCGCCAGCGGCACAGGCAGTAGAACTTTTGTGCGATACCCGGCAACGCTGATAGAATTATCATTCATTAGGAACGCAACTTCGGTTATTCGATCATACCAGAACCTAGTCCAGTCCCGCCGTCTGTACAATCCGCCGATCGTTCTTGATAGATTGGTCCGCGATTGCTAGGGGTGAGAGGTTACGAACGGAGGGTTGCCATGAAATTTTTTGTTGATACGGCGATGATTGACGAGATCCGCGAACTTGAATCGACCGGACTTCTCGATGGCGTGACGACCAATCCGTCTCTGATCAAGCAAAGTGGGCGTCCTTTTGAAGAGGTCCTCAAGGAAATTTGCAAAGCCACCAAAGGCCCGGTAAGCGCCGAGGTGGTGGCCGTCGATCACCAGACAATGCTTCTCGAGGCGCGGCAGCTCGCGACCATCGCCCCGAACATTGCGATAAAGGTGCCAATGACCGTCGACGGGCTCAAGACCTGCAAGGTTTTGCGGGACGAAGGGGTGATGGTCAACGTGACTCTCTGTTTCTCGGCCACCCAAGCGCTGCTGGCCGCAAAGGTTGGCGCCAGCTTCATTTCGCCTTTCGTCGGGCGCCTGGACGACGTCTCGCAGGACGGCATGGCCCTAATCGCGGATATCCGTCTGATCTACGATAATTACGGTTTCGAGACCGAGATACTGGTCGCTTCAGTGCGCCATCCTGCTCACGTACTCGAGGCGGCGCGCATTGGCGCTGACATCGCAACGGTTCCGGCCGCGGTCTTGAGAAAATTGTTCCTCCATCCCCTTACCGACAAAGGCCTTAAGGCTTTTCTTCGGGATTGGAAGGCGAGCGGCAATCGCATTCTTTCTTAGAGCCCTGTATACTGATCCCGGGCGGACTTCGGCATAACGCCAAGTTTCTTGCCCGGGAGATGGCGATTTGGTTAACGAATCTGGTGATTGTGAGCTCGAAGCGGAAACCACCCCTATGGAGCAGCTGACCACCCGTTGGTGCCGTTATCTTTCCACAGAGAAACGCTATTCAGGGCATACGGTTGCTGCTTACAGCCACGATCTCAGAACCTTCCTCGGGTTCCTGACCGAACATTTCTCGGAACCACCGACCATTGAATCGCTGGCCAGTCTTCAAATCAACGATTTCCGTGCCTTTCTTGCCAGACGCCGTAGAGACGGCCTTTCATCGCGGTCATTGGCCCGGGGTCTGTCCACAATCCGCTCTTTTTATCGCTATCTGGATCGCCTGGAGGGCGTAAAGAACGAGGCCCTGCCGAACCTTAAGAGCCCCAAGGTGGGGCACAGCGTCCCGCGCGCCCTAAGCGAGCAGGGTGCCCTTGATGTTATCGAATCGATCAGCGATGTTCAGGCGGAGCCCTGGATCCGGGCCCGCGATGTCGCGGTCGTCACCCTTCTATACGGCTGCGGCCTGCGCATTTCAGAGGCCCTCGGCTTGAATCGACGCCAGGTGCCCCTCGACGAGACTTTGGTAATAAGGGGAAAGCGTGGGCGTGAACGGGTTGTGCCCATCCTTCCGGCGGTCCGTGACGCCATCGATGAATATTTGAGGCTTTGCCCGTACGAACTTGACGCGGACCGGCCGCTGTTTGTTGGCAAGAGGGGCGGCCGGCTTTACCCAAAGGCTATCCAATCAGCTATGCGAGCCCTCCGTGTTCAGCTTGGACTACCCGAAAGCGCCACGCCGCATGCCCTTCGTCACAGCTTTGCGACCCACCTTTTAGCGGCCGGCGGTGACCTTCGCACAATTCAGGAGCTGCTCGGGCACGCCGATCTATCGACGACCCAACATTACACGGACGTCGACGCTGCAGCCCTTATGCGAGTCTATAAGAAGGCCCATCCAAGGGCTTAAAACCATGCGGACCGTACGTTTGATTAATGTTCGTGCGCTGACAATCACATATGGATTGGCTTGGCAAAGACCGCCATCGCCGCCTCTTTGACCGCCTCGGTGTGGGTCGGATGGGCGTGGCAGGTCAAGGCAATATCCTCGGCACTAGCGCCAAACTCCATCGCCAGAACCGCTTCGGCGATCATATTGCCGGCATCCGATCCGACCATATGAACACCAAGTACCTTGTCGGTCTTGGCGTCCGCAATGATTTTTACAAATCCTTCGGTCTGTCGGTTGGTCTTGGCGCGGCTGTTAGCGGTAAAAGGAAACTTGCCAACGTTGTAGGCAGTGCCAGCTTCCTTGAGTTCTTCTTCGGTTTTGCCGACCGCCGCCACTTCGGGCATCGTATAGACGACCGACGGAATGACGTCGTGGTTTACATAGCCGGTCAGGCCGGCCAGATTGTCAGCCAGGGCGATTCCCTCATCTTCCGCTTTGTGCGCCAGCATCGGTCCCTTGATCACATCGCCGATTGCGTAAATGCCTGATACGTTCGTCTCGAACCCATCGCCGACTACGATGCGGCCCGCCTCATCGACCTCGATACCGACCTCCTCGAGTCCCAAGCCATCGGTATACGGCTTGCGGCCTACCGCCATCAGGACGATGTCGCATTTTATGGACTCCGCCGTTTCGTTTTGCACTGTCTCGTAGGTCACCGTGGCACCGGCCTTGGTCGTCTTGACACCAATCACTCTAGCGCCGGTTTTGATTTCCATGCCTTGTTTTTTGAGCATCCGGCCAAAGGATTTGCGCACCTCGCCGTCCATGCCCGGCAATACCGCGTCAAGATACTCAAGCACCGTCACTCTGGAGCCCAGGCGCAGCCACACCGAGCCCATCTCAAGCCCGATTGCGCCGCCGCCGATCACCACCATATGGCCCGGAACCTTGTCGAGTACCAGCGCTCCTGTCGATGAGACGATCCGCTTGCCGTCGATCTCGATGCCGGGCAGAGACGTCACGTCGGATCCGGTGGCAATAATAATATTTTTGGCTTCTAGGGTGCGGCTTCCCCCATCCGCCAGCGCCACAGAAACGCTTCCGGGACCGTTGATGCTGCCCTTGCCTACGATATGCTCGATCTTGTTCTTCTTGAACAGGAAGGCCACGCCCCCGGTCAACTCGGTCACCGCCTTGTCCTTGTTTGCCATCATCGCCTGGAGATCAAGTTGGAGACCCTCGGTTTTGATCCCGAAGGCAGGGAACTCGGTCTGAGCGGCCTCATAAATCTCGGATGTGTGGAGCAAGGCCTTTGAAGGGATACAGCCGACATTCAGACAAGTTCCACCAAGCGTTTTATACACTTCAACGCAGGCCGTCTTGAGTCCGTTCTGCGCTGCCCGTATGGCCGCCACATAACCGCCCGGCCCGCTACCAATGACAACCACATCAAAACGCTCATCACTCATTGTTTCGCCTCTCTATATAATCCATTCGATCCGCCCGCCCGACTAAAGGTCGAGGAGGATGCGGTTGGGGTCTTCCACGCATTCCTTAATCCGCACAAGGAACATGACGGCTTCGCGGCCGTCGACAAGCCGATGGTCATAGGACAGGGCCAAATACATCATCGGTCGAATCTCAACTTGGCCACCGATTGCGACCGGCCTTTCCTGAATCTTGTGCATGCCCAGAATGCCCGACTGCGGCGGGTTCAAGATCGGCGCTGAAAAAAGCGAACCAAAGACGCCACCGTTCGAAATCGTGAAGGTTCCGCCTTGCAAATCCTCGAGCGCGATCTTGCCCTCGCGGGCCCGCTGTGCGAACGCGTTGATCGACTTTTCGGTCTCGGCAAAGCTCAGACGATCCGCATCTCTGACCACCGGGACCACGAGACCGCTCGGGGTGCTGACGGCCACGCCGATATTGTAATAATTTTTATAGACAATCTCATCGCCGTCGATTTCAGCGTTAACCTCAGGAATCTCCTTAAGCGCATGAACCGCCGCTTTAATAAAGAAGGACATGAAGCCCAGACGCACCCCGTGTTTTTTCTCGAATAAATCCCGGTATTGCGTCCGCGCCTGGATCACGTTGGTCATATCCACCTCGTTAAAGGTGGTCAGCATTGCGGCGGTGTTTTGGGCCTCTTTGAGGCGCTCGGCGATCCGCTTGCGGAACCGCGTCATCGGCACGCGTTCTTCGCGCACCTCGGGCGACGTCGAGGCGGCGACGGGCGCCACAACCGCGGCGACCGGAGCTGCAAACTTATCAATCGCCTCCAAGACGTCCGCTTTGGTGATCCTCCCGTCTTTTCCACTGCCGGAAATCTTCGCCGGGTTCAGATCATGCTCCGAGATGAGTTTGCGTACGGCCGGTGACAGGGGCGCCGTGGGAGCAGGTTCGGCCGGCGTTTTCGATTCTTTTAAGGTTTCCGCCTTGGCCTTGGTCACGCTTTTTGGAGCGGGCTCGGGTGTGGCCTCGACAGCGGCCTGCGGCTGTACGGTCGGTTTGGCACTTGGGTCGATCAGGGCTATCAGAGAGCCCACCTCCACGGTCTCGCCCTCTTGAGCGTTGATCTCGGTGAGGACGCCAGCCACTGGGGCATTTACCTCGAGCGCAACCTTGTCCGTCTCCAGTTCGACGATTGGCTCGTCCTCTTCAACCGCCTCGCCAACCTGTTTGAGCCAGCGGCCCACGGTTGCTTCGGTTATCGATTCGCCTAGGGTTGGCACCCGGATTTCATCTGTCATCGGTTTCTCCGATCACTTTCTCTATTTCACGCTCAATGCCTGATCGACAAGCTCGGCCTGCTGCTTCAAATGATTCGAGGCAAGGCCTGTCGCGGTCGAGGCGCTTGCCACGCGGCCCGCGTACAACAGTCGTTTCGGGGTTAGTTTCAGATCCGCCAAGATCTGTTCGGCCTGGGGCTCGACAAAGAACCAGGCACCCATATTTTTAGGCTCTTCCTGGCACCAGACGATCGATTTGACGTTCTTGAACCTCGCCAATTCCTCGTACAATGGCTGCCGGGGGAACGGATAGAGTTGCTCAAGACGCAAGATGTAGGTGGCGTCTTGTTTGCGCCGGGCCCGCTCCTCAAAGAGGTCGTAATAGACTTTGCCTGAACACATTATCAGCCGCTCTATCTGCTTATCGGCCTTGAGCTTAAGAGTAGCACCGGGCTTGGCCTGCGCATCGTCCCATAGCAGCCTGTGGAACTGGGTGCCGGGGCCCATCTCAGCAAGCTTCGAGACCGCCAGTTTGTGGCGCAGGAGCGATTTTGGCGTCATCACGATCAAAGGTTTCCGGAAATTGCGGTGCATTTGCCGGCGCAAAAGATGGAAATAGCTGGCCGGGCTTGTGCAATTGGCGACCTGCATATTGTCTTCGGCGCAGAGCTGCAGAAAGCGCTCCAGCCGGGCCGAGGAGTGCTCGGGGCCCTGGCCCTCGTACCCGTGCGGCAGCAGCATCACCAAGCCGCTCATGCGCAGCCATTTCGCTTCGGCCGTAGAGATGAATTGGTCGATGACAACTTGGGCGCCGTTCGCGAAATCGCCGAATTGCGCCTCCCAGAGCACCAGAGCCCGCGGCTCGGCGGAGCTGTATCCATATTCGAAGCCCAAGACTCCAGCCTCCGAAAGCGGGCTGTCGAAGACCTCGAAACGGCCAACCGCACCCAAATTTTGCAAGGGGCAGTAACGGGCCTCGGTTTCCTGATCCACAAAGTCGGCGTGGCGCTGACTGAAGGTGCCGCGCCGTGTGTCCTGGCCCGACAGGCGGATGGGAAAGCCCTCCTTGAGAAGCGTTCCGAAGGCCAGCGCCTCGGCCGTCGCCCAGTCAACATCCTGGCCGCTGTCAAACATCTTTTCGCGGGCTTGGAGGACCCGGCCCAAGGTGCGATGCAGATGAAAGCCTTCCGGAAGCTTCGTCAGGCGGCCACCAATCTCGCGCAATTCTTCTGCACTGACCCCGGTATCGGCGCGCCACTCGGTTCCGGTTGCCGGACCAAGGCCCTCCCATTGGCCTTCGAACCAGTCCGCCTTTTCCGGTTTATAGCTATCTGCAGCTTCGAACTCGGTTTCCAAACGTTTGCGAAAGCCATTGACCAAGGATTTGTAGTCGTTGTCGTCGATCACACCCTCGCCAATCAAGCGGTCCTTATAAATCTCGGCGGGCGTCGGGTGATTGCGGATGTTGGCGTACATCAAGGGTTGAGTGAAGGCTGGTTCATCACCCTCGTTATGCCCGAAGCGCCGATAGCACATCATATCGATGACAACATCCCTCCTGAAGGTCTGGCGGAATTCAGTGGCCAGCCTGGTCACGTAAATGACCGCCTCTGGATCGTCGCCATTGACGTGAAAAATTGGTGCCTGAACCATCTTGGCAGCATCGGAAGGATAGGGCGACGAGCGAGAATGATGCGGGCTTGTGGTGAAGCCAATTTGATTGTTGACGATAAAATGGATCGTGCCGCCGGTCCGGTAGCCTTGGAGGTTGCTGAGCATGAAGCATTCCGCGACCAGGCCCTGGCCGGCGAACGCCGCATCACCGTGCAGCAATAATGAGAGCACGCGATTCCTGTCTCGATCTCCCTTTTGCATCTGCTTGGCTCGGACCTTGCCCAGCACAACCGGATCGACGGCCTCTAAATGCGAAGGATTGGCGGTCAGCGACAGGTGCACCTGCCGGCCCTCGATCTGGCGATCGGAAGAGGTGCCCAAATGATATTTCACGTCGCCCGAGCCCTGTACGTCATCGGGTTTCGACGAGCCCCCGTGAAATTCGTGAAAAATGGCGCTGAGCGGTTTTTTGAGCACGTTGGCCAAAACATTCAGCCGGCCCCGGTGCGACATCCCGAGCACGATTTCGTCGGCACCGGTGCGGACCGCAGTTCGAATGATCGATTCGAGTGCTGGAATCGTGGTCTCGCTACCATCAAGACCAAAGCGCTTTGTACCGACATATTTTCGTCCGAGGAACTTCTCGAACTGTTCGGCCTCTATGAGCTTTTCAAGGATTTCCTTTTTGGCCTCGGCGGTGAATTGGATTTCCTTCTCGCGACCTTCGATCCGCGACTGGATCCAAGCTTTTTGGTCGGGATCATTGATATGCATGAACTCGACGCCGACATGGTAGCAATAGGTGCGGTGGAGAATCTCTAGGATTTCCCTGATGCTCGCCATTTCAATCCCGAGTACATTGTCGATGAAGATTGGCCGGTCCAGATCGTCCTGGTCAAAGCCATAGGTCTCAGGCTCCAGTTCCGGATGCGGGGGTCGCTCTTCAAGACCGAGTGGATCAAGCCGCGCGATCAGGTGGCCACGCACGCGGTAAGTCCTGATCATCATCAGAGCCCGCAAGCTATCGAGTGTCGCTGCCCGGATCGCTTCGGCAGAAACCTCTTGGTCCGCCCTCGCGGCGGGCGGCGGCGGCGCGGTGCCCAGCGACAGGCCGAGGGTCAGATCATCTTCAGGTTCAGGCGGCCAGTCACTACGGGCCCAGGACGGTCCAGGTCCATTTATGGCTTTCGCGGCTCCAGCCTCCAGTGTCTCGAAATAGCTGCGCCAGCCACCTTCTACCGAGTTGGGATCGGCCATAAATAGGGTATACTGGGCTTCCACAAAACGAGAGCTCAAGCCGCCCAGGTCCAGGTTTCCCCTATCACTCGCCATTATTTCCGACAGCGTCGCATTTGACGCTTCCTCTCTATTAGCGGTTCAACACGCGGGCCATCGTAGTGCCGATGGCAGCCGGTGAATCGGCAACCGTGACACCGGCCTGCTGCAGCGCCTCAATCTTGTCTTGGGCTCCGCCCTGTCCACCGGAAATGATGGCCCCTGCGTGGCCCATGCGCCGGCCCGGCGGCGCTGCGCGGCCAGCGATAAAGCCAACCACCGGTTTATCGGATCTGGCCGCGGCCAGGAAATCCGCCGCTTCTTCCTCAGCACTTCCGCCGATCTCGCCAATCATGACGATGCATTCGGTCTCCTCATCGGCCAAAAACAGCTCCAGGACATCAACGAAGCTGGTCCCATTAACCGGATCGCCACCGATACCAACACAGGTCGACTGACCCAATCCGACCGCAGTGGTCTGGGCAACCGCTTCATAGGTCAGGGTTCCGGAGCGGGAGACGATGCCCACCGAGCCGTTCTGATGGATATGACCGGGCATGATGCCGATCTTGCAGGCGCCGGGCGTGATGACGCCCGGACAGTTGGGGCCGATTAAGCGGCTCGTGGAATTCTCCAAGGCCTTTCTGATCCGGACCATATCGAGAACCGGGATGCCCTCGGTAATGCACACCACAAGCGGCATTTCCGCCTCGATGGCCTCAAGGATCGCGGCCCCCGCAAAAGCCGGTGGCACGTAAATCACCGAGGCGTTCGCCCCGGTCTCCTTGCGGGCCTCGAGAACCGTATCAAAGACCGGCAGACCCAAGTGGCTTTGGCCACCTTTGCCCGGTGTCACGCCGCCCACCATCCGGGTTCCATATTCGATCGCCTGTCGAGAATGGAAAGTGCCCTGCGAACCTGTAAAGCCCTGACATATAACCCGCGTATCCTTATCGACCAAAATCGCCATATCAGTTCTCTTCCCGCACCGCTTGAACCACCTTTTGGGCCGCCTCATCCAAATCATTCGCTGGAATGACCGCGAGGCTTGAGTTGGCCAGGATTTGGCGTCCTTCTTCGACATTGGTGCCTTCAAGGCGAACCACCAGAGGCACGTCCAGATGAACCTTGCGGGCCGCATCGATCACACCCTGCGCGATAACGTCACAACGCATGATGCCGCCGAAAATATTGATAAGAATGGCTTCGACATGATCGTCCGCAAGGATGATTTTAAAGGCCTCGGTGACCCGTTCGCGGTTGGCCCCACCGCCAACATCGAGAAAATTGGCCGGCTCGCCACCTTTGAGCTTGATGATGTCCATGGTGGCCATCGCCAAGCCGGCGCCGTTGACCATACAACCGATGTTTCCGTCGAGCTTGATATAACTCAAGCCGTGCTCCTGAGCCTCGAGCTCCGTTGGATCTTCTTCGCTTTCGTCGCGCAGTTCCATAATATCCGCATGTCGGAACAGTGCGTTGTCGTCGAAAGCCACCTTGGCGTCCAGCAAGAGAACTTGTTCGGCCTTCGTAACCACCAACGGATTGACTTCGATCAGGCTTGCATCAAGATCGACGAATGCAGCAAAGAGCCCTTGAGCGACCTTGGCGGCCTGCTTGGCCGCCCCATCGGCCAACCCCAGTCCACCGACAATGTGCTCAAGATCGGCCTTTGCCAGTCCGGAGTTCACATCGACAAGCGTCGTCACAATCTTTTCGGGCATTTGAGCCGCGACCTGCTCAATATCCACTCCGCCTTCTGTCGAAGCGATGAAGGCCAATCGACCAGAAGCGCGGTCGACCAGAAGGCTTAGGTACATCTCCTTTGCAATTTCGCAACCATCCTCGATATAGAGGCGATGGACAGTTTTGCCGTCCGGTCCGGTCTGATGGGTGACCAGCTGCATGCCCAGCATGGCTTCAGCTAGCGACCCGACTTCCTCTACGGATTTGGCCAGCTTGACGCCGCCACCTTTGCCGCGACCGCCGGCATGAATTTGCGCCTTCACGACCCACAGCGGGCCGCCAAGTTCCTCCGCTGCTGCAATCGCCTCAGCAACCGAAAAAGCGGCGCGACCTGCCAGAACTGGCAGGCTATACTTGGCCAGCATCGCCTTTGCCTGGTGCTCGTGAATATTCATCGCGTCTGACCCTGCGGGATCGCCCGTCCAAACTCAGCTGTGTCGGTCATGCCAATCCCGGCTCGATTTCCTTGACCGCCTCGATCAGCCCTTCGACCGCGGTTATCGAATTGCGGAACCCGGTTTCCTCTTCGCCTTGAAGCTCGACCTCGACGATCCTTTCTATGCCGCCGGCGCCAATGACCGCCGGCACACCTACGTAAAGGCCGTCCACGCCATATTGGCCTGAAAGATAGGCAGCGCACGGCAAAAGCCGCTTTTTATCTTTCAGGTAGGATTCGGCCATCTGAATGGCTGCCGCGGCTGGCGCATAGTAGGCCGAGCCGGTCTTTAAAAGGCCGACGATCTCGGCCCCGCCATCTCTGGTCCTTTGAATGATTTCGTCGATTCGTTCCTCGGTGGTCCAGCCCATCTTGACCAGATCGGGGACCGGAATGCCGGCCACCGCTGAATAGCGAGCCAAAGGTACCATTGTATCGCCGTGTCCGCCGAGCACGAAGGCTGTTACGTCTTCAACCGAAACACCGAACTCGGCGGCCAGGAAATGACGGAAGCGGGCGCTGTCAAGAACCCCGGCCATACCCACAATCTTTTTGACCGGAACCCCCGAGTATTTTTGAAGCGCCCAGACCATGGCGTCCAGCGGATTGGTGATGCAAATCACGAAGGCGTCCGGTGCGAAATTCTTGATCCCCTCGCCCACCGCACCCATGACTTTCAAATTTATGCCCAGCAGATCATCGCGGCTCATGCCCGGTTTTCTGGGTACTCCAGCGGTGACGATCACCACATCCGCTCCGGCAATCGCCTCGTAAGCGTTGGTGCCCGAAAGCGCGGCGTCGTAGCCGTCGATCGGCGCCGATTCCGCAATATCAAGCGCCTTGCCCTGCGGCAGTCCATCAACAATGTCGAACAGAACAACGTCGCCCAACTCCTTCATCGCCGCCAAATGGGCCAGCGTGCCACCAATCTGACCGCCACCGATCAGGGCTAGTTTTTTGCGTGCCATGGGATGGTTCCTTTTCGCCAGGGAATACCTGTCCAATCCTCATTCATCTCGGCCCCAACCGCAGCACTGCGTTATTGCAAACCAGGTTCGTCATTCCGCGGGCTGGTCCTCAAAAGCGGTGTAACCCGAAATCTGCCGCTCAGCAAGCAATTCGACTGACTTTAGAGGGATTTTCATGTTAATTAGACGGACCTGTCTGTCTATAATAAATTAGACTGCATGACCGCAGGCCGGATGGGCTTCCGAGTGCATTTCGACCAGGCGCGGACGGAGCGGGCAAATTCTGCTCCCGCATCCCCTTTGGCACAGAGTTCTTGGGATGCAAGCCTGCGCCGAACAGCCCTTTCCTCTCGCCATCGGTATGACTTTCGAGAAACTGGAGGAGCGCCCGCAAGTCCACGGCAACAAACCGCTGCCCGGTATCTTCGCGAAGTTTTCCGGCCTCGGTCAGCCCTTCGTATTCACTAGCGGGCCGGCCATGACTGACCTGCGAAGAGCGGAAAAACTGCCGGCTCAGGCTTGCCGCTCGAGCATCAGCTTCTTGGTCTCGGCGATGGCCTTGGCGGGATTGAGGCCCTTGGGGCAGGCGGTGACGCAGTTCATGATCGTATGGCAACGGTAAAGCTTAAAGGGGCCTTCGAGATTATCGAGCCGGGCGCTCGTCGCCTCATCCCGGCTATCAATGATCCAGCGATAGGCCTGCAGCAAAATGGCCGGCCCGAGATATTTCTCGCTGTTCCACCAATAGCTCGGGCAGCTGGTCGAGCAGCAGGCGCATAGAATGCATTCATAGAGCCCGTCCAGCTTGCTGCGGTCGTCGTGGCTCTGCAGGCGCTCTTTGCCGGATGGGGGGGCCTCGGCCTGCAGCCACGGCTTGATCGAGGCGTACTGGGCATAAAAATTGCTCATATCGGGCACCAAATCCTTAATCACGGCCATATTGGGCAGTGGCGCGACGGTGATGTCACCCTTGAGGTCTGCGACCGCCTTGGTGCAGGCTAAGCCGTTAATACCGCCCATATTCATGGCGCAGGATCCGCAGACGCCCTCGCGACAGGAGCGGCGGAAGGTCAGGGTCGGATCGATCTCGTCCTTGATCTTGATCAGCACGTCGAGGATCATCGGGCCGCAGCTGTCCATATCCACTTCATAGCTGTCCATGTGCGGGTTTTGGCCGTCGTCCGGAGA
The DNA here is from genome assembly GCA_022566895.1 of Pseudomonadota bacterium. Classification (GTDB taxonomy): domain Bacteria; phylum Pseudomonadota; class Alphaproteobacteria; order Sphingomonadales; family SMXR01; genus JADFIA01. The sequence continues at coordinate 89,087 of JADFIA010000001.1, read as the reverse complement.
CCAGCGATAGACATGGAAGCGCCGTACATTCGCGGCACCCGCGGGCGCCGGATGGCTCTGTCCCTTCCTGATCTTGGAGTTTGCCGGCAATGAAAAATCAGCCATTTTTTCGAATCCCCCGCATGCCTAATAGACCCTCGCCTTAGGCTCGATATATTTCACGTCGCCGCTCAGAGTATATTCGTGCACCGGCCGGTAGGCGATCTCAACCTGTCCCTTGGAATCGTGCGAGGCGAGGGTGTGTTTCATCCAGTTTTCGTCGTCGCGGTCCGGATAATCCTCACGCTTGTGGGCACCTCGCGATTCGGTCCGGTTGGCGGCGCAATGCATGGTCACCACTGCCTGTCCCATCAAATTGTCCAGCTCCAGCGTCTCGATAAGATCGCTGTTCCAGATGAGTGATCGGTCGGTGGTGCCAATATCGGCTATCGAAGAGTTGATGTCATCGATCAGTTTGACGCCTTCATTCAAAATGTCGGCCGTGCGGAAAACGCCGCAGTTGTTCTGCATCGTCTTCTGCATGCTCAGCCTGATTTCAGCGGTCGGGTTTTTGCCCTCTGCAAAGCGAAAATTATCGAGCCGTGAAAGCGCCAAGTCGGCGGTATCCTTGGCCAAGGGCTGATCCGCCTCGCCGGGCGTTACCAGTTCAGCGATCCGATGAGCCGCGGCGCGCCCGAAAACAACCAGATCAATCAGCGAGTTGGACCCCAGACGATTGGCCCCATGGACCGATACGCAGGCCGCCTCTCCGACCGAGAAAAGCCCGGGCACCGCCCGATCGGGATCGTCAGCCGTAGGTGCCAGCACCTCGGCGTGATAGTTGGTTGGAATGCCGCCCATATTATAATGGGTCGTCGGAATAACCGGGATGGGTTCCTTGGTTACATCAACCCCAGCAAAAATCCTTGCCGATTCGGAAATACCCGGCAAACGCTCGGCTAGAACCTCGGCCGAGAGATGCTCGAGGTGCAAATAGATATGGTCCTTCTTCGCACCGACGCCGCGGCCTTCTCGGATCTCTTGCGCCATCGAGCGACTGACCACGTCGCGCGACGCGAGATCCTTGGCTGAGGGCGCATAGCGCTCCATGAACTGTTCGCCTTGTGAATTTACGAGATAACCGCCTTCGCCACGTGCGCCTTCGGTGATCAGCACGCCGGCCCCGTACACCCCGGTCGGGTGGAACTGCACAAACTCCATGTCCTGCAGTGGCAGCCCGGCCCTCAGGACCATGCCGCCACCGTCGCCGGTGCATGTATGTGCAGATGTGCAGGAAAAATAGGCACGTCCGTAACCGCCGGTGGCCAGGACCACCGCCTTGGCCCGGTAACGGTGAATCGATCCATCCTCAAGATTCATCGCTACGAGCCCTCGGCAAGCGCCATCCTCCATGATCAGATCAATGGCAAAATATTCGATAAAAAAGTCCGCGTCGTATTTTAGCGATTGCTGGTAAAGAGAGTGCAGCATTGCGTGTCCGGTACGATCCGCTGCCGCGCAGGTACGAAGCGCCGGCGGGCCTTCGCCAAATTCGCTTGTCATGCCGCCAAATGCCCGCTGATAGATCTTGCCGTCCTCGGTCCTTGAAAAAGGCACACCGAAATGTTCGAGCTCATAGACGGCCTCAGGAGCTGCGCGAACCATGTATTCGATGGCGTCCTGGTCGCCCAGCCAGTCGGCGCCCTTGACCGTATCGTACATATGCCATTGCCACTTATCAGGACCCATATTGCCCAAGGAAGCGGCGATACCGCCCTGGGCTGCCACCGTATGCGACCGAGTTGGGAAGACTTTGGTCACGACGGCCGTCTTTAGACCGGCTTCGGCGGTGCCCATCGCCGCTCTCAGGCCCGACCCACCGGCCCCGACGACGACGACGTCGTAACTGTGATCGGTTATGGGATAGGCTTGGCTCATGGCCGATCAGCTTCCGATCGCAATTTTCAGGACCGCGGCAATGGTCGCCATCGCCAAAAGGAAACAGCCAAACGTCAAAGCTACGGATAGGACTATTTTCGCCCGGCGTGCATGGACGTAGTCCTCAACTATTTCCTGCAGGCCTAACCGTAAATGGTAAAAGAGCGATACGAGCATGCTCAGCAGGAGAACCGTAACAAACGGGTTCGAGACCCATGCAATCATGGTCGGATAATCGGCCCCCGCCAGGGCCACCAGAGAGGCTACAAACCAGACCGCCAGCGGCACAAGAGCTACCGCCGTTAGCCTTAGCGTCCACCAGTGTTTAGTGGCGTCCCCGGCCCCGCTTTGGCCACTTTTGGTCTGCATCGCCATGGCTCGTCGGATCCTTTAAAGCGTTCCCAGTAGATAATAGGCGGCAAGCCACGTGCCGACAGTAGCGGCAAAAGAGATCACCATGATCAGTTGCCCTGTCAGCCGCACGGTGGCCGGCTCGAAGCCCTGCCCAGCGTCCCAATAGAGATGTCGAATGCCGTTCAAAAGATGATAAAAAAGGCCGTACGAAAACCCGAAGAGAATGATTTGTCCAACCATGCTGGAAGCAACAGTGGTAAAGGTCTCATAGGCCGACGGACCGGCCGCCAAGGCCATCAGCCACCAGGTCAGAAAGATGGTGCCCAACCCAAGCGCCACGCCGGTGGCGCGGTGCAGGATCGACATCACCATGTGCAGCTGCCAGCGATAGATCTGGAGATGCGGTGATAAAGGTCGGTTGTTCTCGTCCATTGACATGTCTTTCCGTTCGCTTGCCGGCTCCGTCTTCAAAACTTAGCCACCTTGCGAAGGCCAAAGCGCCCCATCGCAGGCCCGCCTAGAGGTTTAGTCTCTAGTGGTTTTGAGGGCAAGCAAGAACTCGGGCCGAAAAAAAGGGCCGGCCCAAGTGACCATATTATGGATGCCAAGAAGTAGCGGGTGGTTACACCAACTTGTCAGATTTGCAATACTACTTATAATACGCAGCGTTGTCGGAGGCCGGATGGGTTTGGGCTTCTGGAGATTGGGGGATATTATGAAAAATCTGGGGACGCGGTGCCATAGCGCCGACAATTTTCTCATATCCACTTTAATGCTCATATCCACTTTAATGATCGTCGGCCATTTGGGAATGGCGCTGAGCGCATCAGCGCAACCAGCACCGAAAGACATCCCGGTCGAGGTCTTCGCAGCATTACCCGCAAACCTGTCGCCAAAGCTTTCGCCGGACGGCACTGCTTTCGCCATCATTGTTCCTTTACGCGGCCGCAAGCATGTCTTGATACGTCCGATCGGCGGCAAACAAGACCCGGTGGTTCTGCCGCCGTATGAGGGCAGCGAGATTTCTTGGATTCGGTGGGCCAACAATGATCGCCTTTTGATCGGGCTGTCCTATACAAGCCGCCGCTTTGAATTCTTTGGAAAAAGAGTCTCGGAAACGCGGCTTCTATCGGCTTCGCGTGACGGCAAAAAAGTAATCAATATGGTGCAAGGAAAAAAAGACCCGTATGCCACAGGGGGCAGCAGATTGGGTGTCGTTTTCTCGCGAGCCCAGATTCAAGATCGCGTCGTTGATTATCTTGATGACGACCCCAAACATGTTTTGCTCGCCCTTAATGACGACCTCAATCCAGATCAAAGCTACGAAGTACGACGCGTCAAGGTAGACACTGGTAGATTCAAAAATGTTTTTCGTGGGACCAGATACATCCAGGATTGGACGACCGATATGCAGGGCAATCTTCGCTTCGGCGAAGGCTATCGTAACAAGTCCACAAAGACAATCTACCTCAATCCAACCACAAAGATTTGGGACTTAATGGATGAAAAACCTATTCACGACAAATATGTACTTTGGGCGTTTTTTGAGGATCCACGCTTCGCTTATGTAACCGGTCAGAATAAAAACGGGATACGCGCTCTTTTCAAGTTCGACATGATCAAACAAGAGGTAGCCGAAACAGTTTACGAACATGAAAAATATGACGTCGAAGCCGTTATCATCAGGCCCTATGGACGCGATCCCATCGGCATTTATTTGATCACTGACAGAGTTGAATCCCATTACTTCGATCCAGACTGGTCGAAACGGCAAAGAATGATCGACGGCGCTTTGAAAGGCTACGTCAACCGGGTCATCAGCAGCACCAAAGACAACGGCATGCACATCGTTGAAAGCGAAAGTGATGTCGAATCCGGGGCTTATTATCTCTTCGACGAAAAGAACAAGCAGCTCCATTTCCTCGACGTTAAGTACCGCGATCTCGAACCCAAAATGCTTTCGCCGATGATCTCTATGCCCTACGAGGCGAGGGATGGGCTGACAATTCCGGCCTATCTGACAATACCCCAAGGCGTAAAAGCGGAAAGTCTGCCAACCGTGATAATGCCCCATGGCGGCCCGCATTCTCGGAACATATGGGGCTATCATTATAGGGCCCAATTCCTGGCCAGCCGCGGTTACGCAGTTTTTCAACCCAATTTTAGGGGCTCGACCGGTTATGGGAGAGAATTTAGGGATGCCGGAGAAAAAAATTGGGGCCTGAAAATGCAGGACGACATCACCGATGGCGTCAACATGTTAATCGAAAAAGGGATTGCCGATCCTAAACGAATTTGCATCGTCGGAGCCAGTTATGGCGGATATGCGGCGTTAATGGGTGCGGTCAAGACGCCAGATTTGTTTGCCTGCGCGGTCAGCATTAGTGGAGTTTCAGATCTGCCGCAATTGATCGCTGATGATCAAAAATTCGTCGGCGGCAAGATCTGGACACGCTCGATCGGCGATCCCGGGGAAGACCGGGAAATTCTTCGTGCGACCTCGCCGTACCATCAAGCCGAAAAAATTAAGATTCCGATCCTTCTAATACACACCAAAGATGACACACGCGTACCGGTCGCTCATTCGCGGGCCATGGCAAAGAGGCTCAAAGGTATGAAAAAGAGCGTTAAATACGTCGAAATCGAGAAGGGCGGTCATACGCTGGAGGTGGAGGCGGCGCGAATCGCCACATTAAAGGCGCTCGAGAAATTCCTGGCCAAACATCTGGGGAGCTAATCGGCGCTTTAGCGTTCGGTGATGGCCGCCGCCAAGGCGAGCAGCCGTCGGGCTTCCTCTGCGTGCAAGCCCTCGATCATCCTGCCGTCGAACACCGCCACACCCTTTCCTTTAGCCTGCGCCGCCTCGAGCGCCTCAATCAATCGCCGGGCCTTTTCGATCTCCTGCTCGCTGGGTGAAAAGACACGGTTCGCGGTCTCGATCTGTTTGGGGTGAATGAGGGTTTTGCCGTCAAAGCCAAAATCACGGCCCTGCTGGCAGGCTCCCTCGAAGGCTGCCTCATTATCAAGATCGGTAAAGACGCCGTCGACCAGCGACAGGCCCGCCGACCGTCCGGCCAGAACAATCATCGACAGACTGGTCAGGAGCGACAGCCTGCCGACCGTTTGGGTGGCGTGCAGATCCTTTGCCAGATCATTGATGCCGACGACGAGACAACGAAGGCGCGGCATCGATGTAGCAATTTCGGCCGCGTTCAACACGGCAGACGGTGTCTCCATCATGGCCCAAATGTCGACCGAAGCGGCAATACCAGCCGAATCCATCGCTTCGACCGCTGCATGAACATCGGCCGCAGAGTTGATTTTCGGAAACAATACAGCGTCAAGCGGCAGCCCCCCAATGGCCGTCAGATCGTCCTTAAACCAAGGCGTGGCGAGGCCATTGACCCGAACGACGACTTGGCGCCAACCAAATTCGCCTTGTTGAATCTCCTCTACCAAGACCGGCCGGGTGGTTTCTTTCTGGTCGAAGGCGATCGCATCTTCAAGATCGATGATCACCGCGTCGATGTCCAAGCCTTGGGACTTTTTGATCGCCGAACGGTTTGAGCCCGGCATGTACAGAACGCTGCGCAGGGGTCGATCGTTTTGAGACATATGCCTTTCCATATCATCCAGAGCCCGGAGTATAGGCGCCGGTCGGAGAAATACAAAAACCCCCGGGGCTGGTCCCCCGGGGGTTCCTTGTAGGTGTCAACAGGCTAGCCGGCGTTCCATCCGCACTGCTGGCCGGCGTTCTTCTCGTCCAACCATACCTTTAACGGCGCAAAATATTCGACCAGCGCTGAGCCGTCCATTTTGTCGGTTCCGGTAAAGGCTTTTAAGGCCTCGGGCCAAGGCTTCGAACTGCCCATGACTAACATTTCGTTGAATCGCTTCCCAACCTCCTCATTGCCGTAAATCGAGCAGCGGTGCAAAGGCCCCTCCCAACCAGCCATGTCACAGGCCGCCTTGTGGAACTGAAACTGAAGGATATGAGCCAGGAAATAGCGCATGTAGGGCACGTTGCCCGGAATATGGTATTTGGCGCCTGGATCAAAGTCCGCTTCGGATCGCTCGACCGGCGGCTTTACGCCCTGATATTGCTGCCTGAGCGCCCACCAGGCGGCGTTATAATTTTCGCTTGTGACCTCGCCAGAAAAGACCTGCCAGCGCCATTTGTCGATCAGCAACCCGAACGGCAGGAAGGCGATCTTGTCGAGCCCCTGGATCATCAGAAGGCCAACATCCTTTGAAGCGTCCGGTTCTTCCTGCAGAAGGTTGAGCTGCTTTAAATAGCTCGGTGTGATCGACAGGGCAATAAAATCACCAATCGCCTCGTGAAAGCCGTCGTTGGCGCCACCCTGAAACAGCGTGGGTTGGCCTTTGTAAGCCCGTTGATAGAAATTATGGCCAAGCTCGTGGTGGATGGTTGAGAAATCATCGGCAGTGATTTCGATGCACATCTTGATCCGCAGGTCATCTTTGGCATCGATCGACCAAGCGCTGGCGTGGCATTGCACGTCGCGATCGCGGGGCTTGGTGAAAAGCGAGCGCTCCCAAAAGGTCTCAGGCAGTTCATCGAAGCCCAAGGACGTAAAAAAGGCTTCGCCGGCCTCGACCATGCGGCGTTCATCAAAGCCGTTCCCTTGCAATATCTTTGTCAGGTCAAAGCCCGGATCGGCACCGCCTTCCCCGACAATGTCGAAAATATTACCCCACTGCTGGGCCCACACGTTGCCCAACAGATGGGCCGGGATCATCCCATCGTCCGACCTAGCAGCGTCACCGTAATGCTCAACCAGCTTTCCCCGCACATAGCAATGTAGGGATTCATAGAGCGGTTTGACATCTCCCCACAGGCGGTCGACTTCGGCCGCAAAATCCTCTGCCTTCATGTCGTAGCCGGCCCGCCACAAATCACCGACATTGGCATACCCCAACTCGCGCGCCCCCTCGTTGGAAATTTCTACCAGCCGCGCAAACTTGTCCCGCATCGGCGGGGAAATCGTACGCCAACCCTTCCAGACATCCAAAAGCTCATCCGCATCGCGTGATGTGGCCATTGTGCGAATGATGTCCCGATCGTTCAAACATGTGCCATCCTCGCGGCAGTATTTGCCGGTTGCATAGCTGGAATCGAGATCGGTAGTAATCTGGGCCAGCTCTTTGTTCTTTTCCGGGTCGTCCGGGGCCGGCAGAGTCAATCCCTGCTTTAGCAGATTGATCTTCCTTCTCAGGTCCACAGACAATTCGAGATCGTTAAAACGTTTGGCCTGGTTGGCGTATTTGACCCCAAGTGCTGTAAATTCCTCACTCGCCTTTGCCACCAGGAAATTCGTATCGAAATTGACGAAATTTGCCTGCACCCAAAAAACATGGCCAGCGTATTCGCCAAGCTCGTCGTAGGTTTTCTCGACTTCGACGATAAAGGCGGTGGCCTCTTCGACCGTCGGTGCCGGTTCTGGCGCCGGTCCGCTATCGTAGCTCGTGATGACCCAGCTCGCCACAGCCCCAAGCAGGACACCGACGACCCCGGCTGTTACCTTATTCATATTTTTCTCCCTTTAGACTTGGGTTGCGGCGCCTTCGGCGGTCCGAAAAAGCACCTAAAATGATTGATATGGATTGGGCAATAAAGAGGCCAGAGAGTCAATAAGGCTGCGGCGAATGGCGAGCGCCCAAGACCGCCTGCTAACCAATAAGGCCACGCTTCACCAGCCCCTCGGCAATTTGCACGGCGTTGAGCGCCGCCCCTTTGCGAAGGTTGTCGCTGACCACCCACAGGCTCAGGCCGTTCTCGACCGTCCCGTCCCGGCGGATGCGGCTGACAAAGGTGGCGAAATCACCGACGCACTCGACCGGCGTCATATAGCCGCCATCTTGGCTCTCATCCACGACAACACAGCCGGGAGCATGGCGCAAAAGTTCGCGGGCGCGATCGGGCGCCAACGGTTGGTGAAACTCTATATTGACGGCTTCGGAATGACCGACAAAAACCGGCACGCGCACGCATGTCGCTATCAACCGGATATCGGGATCGAGAATCTTTTGGGTCTCGACGGCTATTTTCCACTCTTCGCGGGTTTCACCATTGGCCATGAAACTGTCGATATGCGGGATCAGATTAAAAGCGATTTGCTTGGTAAAGTGCGCGGGCTCAATTGGTTCGTTGATACAAACCGACCGGGTCTGGGAAGACAGTTCATCCATCGCTTTTTTGCCGCCGCCGGAAACCGACTGGTAGGTAGCAACGACCACTCTCTTGATCCGTGCCGCATCGTGCAGCGGCTTTAGGGCAACAACCAACTGGACGGTCGAACAATTAGGGTTGGCAATTATCTTCTTCTTTGCGCAGCCTGCGAGAGCGTCCGAGTTTACTTCCGGAACTACAAGTGGGACGTCCGGGTCCATCCTGAAGTGCGAAGAATTGTCGATTACGATCGCCCCGGCAGCGGTGGCCATCGGCACAAATTGCGCGGCAAGGTTTGCCGATATGGCAAAAAATGCCAGGTCGATTCCGGCGAAATCAGTATCTTCGAGCGCTTTGACGCTTAGCACTTTGTCGTCGCCAAAACTGACTTCCTTGCCCAGCGATTCCCCGGAAGCGATTGGCACCAGTTGTTTGACCGGGAAACTCCGCTCGGCCAGGATATTGAGGATTTCCTGCCCGACACTACCGGTCGCACCGACAACAGCGACAGTTAACGACATATCCTCAGTACTCCCGGTTGCTCAGAATCAAAAGGGCAGCCCACTTCCGACTGCCCAATCAGACTAGCCGACCCTGCCGCCGAGCGACAGGGTTGCAGCTAATTATTCGCTCTTTGCCTTCGTTTTCTTGCGCGAAAAATCCTGTTTTTCGGCGATCCGCGCCGCCCGGCCTGTGCGACCGCGAAGATAGTAAAGCTTGGCCCGGCGCACCCGGCCCCTGCGAACCCGAGTGATCTTCTCGACCAAAGGCGAATAAAGCGGAAATACGCGTTCCACACCCTCGCCAAATGAAATCTTGCGGACCGTAAAAGACGAATTGATGCCGTCGTTCGAGCGCGCAATGCAAACGCCCTCAAACGCCTGGAGCCGCTCTCGGCCCCCTTCTCTGACCCGCACCTCGACCCGCAAGCTGTCACCGGGTGAAAATTCCGGGATTTCCTTGTCAGCGGTCAGCCTTTCGATCTCGCTCTTTTCCAGCTTGTCCATCGTGTTCATTGCTCTTGTCCTTCTTTCTCTTCGCCTCCGCCGACATGTCTGGCCCAAAGGTCCGGCCGTCTGCGGCGGGTTGATTCTTCGGCTTTTTGGCGGCGCCAAGCGGCGATTCTGCCGTGGTCGCCGGAGGTCAGGACCTCCGGTATATCGCGACCCTCCCAAATCTGTGGCCGCGTATATTGGGGATACTCCAACAATCCCCGCTCAAAACTTTCGTCGCTTAGCGCTTCCGGATCTCCGACCACGCCAGGCAACAGGCGAATGACACTGTCCAAAACCGCAATCGCCGCTGGTTCACCGCCCGATAGCACATAGTCGCCCAGACTTATCTCCTCAACTTCCCGGGCCTCCAGAACCCGTTGGTCGGTTCCCTCGAATCGACCGCATATCAAAGTGGCGCCCTCGCCTCGTGCCAGTTCCTTCGCACGGCTCTGGTCGAATAACCTGCCGCGGGGCGTGAGGTAAATCAGCGGCCGGTCCCTGTGCGCCGATTGCCGCGCCGCGTCGATCGCCCGTGCCAGAACATCGGCCCGCATGACCATCCCCGGGCCGCCACCGGCTGGCGTGTCGTCCACAGAGCGGTGTTTATCGCTCGCATATTCCCGAATGTCCAGCGTTTCGAGACGCCACAAACCATCGGCGAGCGCCTTACCGGCCAGCGAATGGCCGAGCGGGCCTGGAAACATCTCGGGGTAGAGTGTCAAGACCTGCGCCGTCCACGTCATTTTGACACCTTTTCCGTTTCCTGGGTGCGGTCCGTTGCATCCTCTTGAATCGCATTCAGCCAGTCGTCGAGAGCCACCGTAACAAATTCATCAGCCAGATTGACTTCCGGAAACAGACGCCGCTGGAATGGTAACACGACTTGCTTGCCGATACCTTTGCGCGGTTCATCCAATTCAAGTACGACCAGATCCCCGGCTCCGTAATTGACTACCGAAACAACGGTCCCTACGCGTCTGCCTTTTATATCCACGGCTAACAAACCTTCAAGATCGACCAGGTAAAATTCGCCATCTTCCGGTTCCGGCAATGCCTCTCTTGGTACCAGAAGCTTCCGGCCCCTGAGCGCCTCGGCTTCGGTTCGCCCCGCCACGCCTTCGATCCGTGCGATCAAATGGGACTTGCCCTGACGCAATGAAGTGATCCTTACGGCTTCCAGATTTGGTGACATGCGTAACTCGGCAAAATCCTGAAGAACGAGGGGCGGCTCGGCAAAGGCGCGAATTCTGACCTCGCCGGCCACACCGTGCGGAGCGCCAATGGCGCCAACACATACCCATTTGCCCTCTTTCGACACGGCTTAACCTCTCGCTCCGATAGCGAAGCTATTTGTCTTTCTTTTCGGCCTTATCGGCAGCCTCGACCGCGGCTTCTTTGGCCTTTTTTTGAGCCGCCTTGGCGTCTGCCTTTGGCTCATCGGCTTTCTCGGAGGCTTCTTCCTTTGCCTCTGCTTTTGGCGATTCCGGAGCGGCCTCTTCGGCCTCTTTTTGAGCCGCCTTGGCGTCTGCCTTTGGCTGTTCGTCTATCGGCTCTTTGACAGCGACTTCGGGGGCCGTCGCCGCCTCGGTCTCCGCCTTCATGTTCTCCGCGCCGACCGCCTTTGTGTCGTCCTTTTCCGGCGCCTTGGTCGATTTCTCTTCGGCTGACTCTTCAGCTTCGGTTTCAGCTTTTTCATCGGCTTTCTCGGAGGCTTCTTCCTTTGCCTCTGCTTTCGGCGATTCCGGAGCGGCCTCTGCTGGCTTCGCCGCAGCGCTCTCCTTCGTCGGTTCAGCCACTTCCGCGGTTATCTCTTCGGCCACATCCCCCGTTTCAGCCGGCGCCTCCTTGACCTGCGCCTCTTCAGCCACCGCCTCTACTGCGGGTGTTTCCTCGACCGGCGGAGCTTTTGCGGCCTTCTCTTTTTCGAGTTTTTCGATCACCCGCTGTTTCGCCTTTTCGCCCGGCTCGCCTTTAATGGGGTTATGCCGCTTTTTAGCGGTCAGAATCCCTGCAGCATCGAGAAATCTTCCGACCCTCACAGAGGGCTGCGCCCCATGGCCCAGCCAGTGGCGAATGCGTTCCTCATTAAGGGTTACGCGGGTCTCACTATCCCTGGGCAAAAGCGGATTGTAGGTTCCCAGCCGTTCGATGTAGCGTCCGTCGCGCGGGGCGCGGGAATCGGCCACCACGATGCGATAGTAGGGGCGTTTTTTGGCGCCACCCCTCGAGAGTCGAATTGAGAGTGCCATTTCTCGGCTTCCTTTCCTTGGTTAGCTCAAACGAATTTGTTCTTTCATTTCTTTGGCAACAAGTGACCCATCCCCGGCGGCATGGCCCCCGGCGGCAACATTCCTTTGGAACCCATTTTTTTCATGCGCTTCATCATACTGCCCATCTGTTTGTGCATCTTTAAAAGGCGGTTGACCTCTTGGATCGTAGTACCCGAACCCGCAGCCAACCTGCGCTTTCTCGAGGCGTTTAATATCTTGGCGTGGCGCCGTTCCTTGGGCGTCATCGAATTGATGATCGCTTCTTGGCGCTTCAAGGCTTTGTCGTCCAGTCCGGCTCCGGCCATCTGATTTTTCATCTTGCCGACCCCCGGCAGCATCGACAAGAGCCCCTGCATGCCGCCCATCTTCATCATCTGCCTGAGCTGTGCGCGCAGATCATCAAGATCAAACTTGCCCGCCTGCATTTTTTTGGCCAGTCTTTCGGCGTCTTCCTGCTCGATCGTTTCAGCCGCCTTCTCGACCAGACTGACAACATCGCCCATGCCAAGGATGCGCGAAGCTATGCGGCTCGGGTGAAATATTTCGATTGCATCCAGCTTTTCGCCGGTGCCGATCAGTTTGATCGGCTTGCCGGTCACGGCGCGCATGGAAAGTGCTGCGCCGCCCCTACCATCACCGTCCATCCGCGTCAGGATGATGCCGGTCACGCCAACCTGCTGGTCAAAGGCCCGGGCTACGTTGACGGCGTCCTGGCCGGTTAGTGAATCGGCCACCAAAAGCGTCTCGACCGGATTTGAGGCCGCCTTGATCGCCGCTACCTCGGCCATCATGCCTTGATCCACATGCATCCGGCCCGCCGTGTCCAGCAACACGATGTCGGCCCCTTGCAGCCGCGCCGCGCTGATGGCCCGCGCCGCAATGTCCACCGGCATCTGCCCGGCCACCACCGGCAGCGTTGCCACATCGATCTGCTCGCCGAGCACTTTGAGCTGCTCCTGAGCCGCTGGCCGGCGTACATCGAGCGATGCCATAAGGATCGTTTTCTTGTTCCTCTCGACCAGGCGCTTGGCAATCTTCGCGGTGGTCGTGGTCTTGCCCGATCCTTGGAGTCCAACCATCAAGATGACTGCCGGCGGAGCTGCGGCAAGATTTAAGTCCTCGGCCTCGCCCCCCAACATCGCGACCATTTCGTCGTTGACGATTTTTACGACCTGCTGGCCCGGCGCAACGCTTTTCAGCACCTCCCGCCCGACCGCGCGCGCTTTGATACGGGCCACAAAATCCTTGACTACGGGCAGGGCGACATCCGCTTCCAGCAGTACGATGCGCACTTCGCGCAGAGCCGCCGTGACGTCCTCTTCTTTGAGGATGCCGCGCTTGGTGAGCTTGTCGAATACGCCGCTCAGGCTCTCTGTCAGGCTCTCAAACATATTTTTCCGTCTGCGGTCTCATTTTCTTGTCACCGGGCCCTCAAAAGGCCAGCACCGATCGCACCAGTGGGCGAATCTTCGCTGACTGGTGTGCACCCTCGAGCGCGTCTATTACAAACGTCTCCGCTGGGAAAGTGCGCGGAACATATTAAAAGGATTTAATGCTGTCAAGCACTGGTAGCGCCCGGCTTTGGTCCTTAAAAAAAAGGGGACGGCCCGGAAGCCAGCCCCTTATTCCTGTGCTGGTCTCGAGATTAGCCTTTGTTTTCGGCGATGTACTCTTCGACGATCTCACGCAGAATGCTCAGCGGCATTTGGCCGTTCTTTAGAACTGCATCGTGAAAATCGCGTAGATCGAATTTGTCGCCAAGCTCTTCCTTGGCTTGCTCGCGCAGGCGCAGGATTTCCATCATGCCGACCTTGTAAGCGGTGGCCTGACCCGGCAGGACGATGTAACGCTCAATCTCGGAGACCACGTCCGATTCTGCCCAACCGGTATTGTCCAGCATATATTGGATCGCTTCCTCGCGGGTCCAGCGCCGGGCATGAATGCCGGTGTCAACCACCAGCCGCACGCCGCGGAACAGCTCGGCCTGAAGACGCCCGACATTGTTGAACGGATCATCCTGGAAGCCCAGCTCCCAGGCCAGCTGCTCGGCATAAAGCGCCCATCCCTCCGCAAAGGCGGAAAAGCCGAGGAGATTACGAAACATCGGCAGGCCCTCAAGTTCCATCTGAATGGCAATCTGGAAATGGTGTCCGGGGACACCTTCGTGGTAGGCCAATGTGCGCATGCTGTAGGTTGGCGTCGCCTTGATATCGTAGAGATTGGCGTAAAACCGTCCCGGACGTTCGCCATCCATAGATGGCGGATTATAATAGGCCCCCGGCGCGGTTTTTTCCTTAAACTCCGGCACGCGCAAGACTTCGACACCTGCTTCAGGCCGTATCCTGAAGGCGTCATCCAGACCGGTGTTAACCTCATCCAGAATGACCTTATAGTCGCTCAGAATCTGCTCACGGCCTTCACCGGTGTCCGGATAATAGAACCTTTCGTCCTCGGCCATGGCATCGATCATTTCGGTAAAACTCGCCGAAGGATCGTAGCCCTGAGCCTCGAGAATGACCCGGATCTCTCCCTGAAGGCGCGCCACTTCGCTTAGGCCAATCCGATGAATTTCGTCGGCCGTCAGATCGGTGGTGTTGAACTGCTTAAGCATCAAATTGTAAAAGCGCTCGCCATTTGGAAGCTTCCAGACACCGGCATCGCTTGTTGTCTTGGGCAAAAGCTCGGTGAAATAATCGATAAACACCTGATAAGCCGGAAAGACCGAATCCATGATCTCGGCCTTCACCCCCTCAAGCAGCCGTTCGCGGTCGGCCTCACCGATTTCTTCGGCCTCATCGACCTTGCGCTTGAACGACGCGTAAAGAATGTTTTCTTCGACCGGCTTGGCCACAAAGCTGTTCATTTCGTCGAGAACCTTCTCGACCACAAAGGTGGGGGGAAGGATTTCATTTTCCTCGCGTATCCGCAAACCCTCCATAACCTGGTCGAACATTCTCGGAACCTGGGAAAGGCGCGAAATATAATGTTCGCCGTCCTCGACCGTTGCGACCTGATGGAAGGTATCCATAAAGGATGGAAAATTGTTCTGGACGCCGAACAGCTGATTGAGCGGATAGCTGTGATAGCGGAACTCGTTCTGCTCGACCTGTAAATCGAGGAACCATTTGAGGATGCGCTTCGAGAGCAGTTTTTGACCTTCAAGATCCTCGTCCGCGTAAGCATTCAGCGTTTCAACGTTCTCGAGAAGCCTCTGGTACTGCTTTTCTTGGAACGCCAGCGATTGATCGTCCAAATTAGCGTTATGGCCGTTGATCCCTACCTGCTCTAGCAGGCGCAAAGACGTTAAGGTCTGCGGGCTCTCTAATACGAACTCGACAAAGACCCGCTCGAAGAAGTGATTGATAAAAAATGGCTTGAACCAAACCAGATTGATTACGAAGATCAAGCCAATGGCAAAGATGATGCCAAGACCGCGCAAAATCGCCTTTTTCACCGGAAACTTGGATTTCATTTTTCTCTCCCGCTATCGAGTGAGTTTCTTTTTCGGCCAGGACCATACATATATCGGTTCGATACATGCAAGATGAATCTGAGCCGCTGCCAATCTTTCTTGTGTGGGAGGTGGGCAGCCGCTACCTTCAGTTTCCTTTCCTAAAGCGGGGTGCTCATGAGCGAGATGCAGGTTGCCGGGCATAGCGAAGGCCGCCGGACCTATCAAAGGGTTGGCTTTGCGCTCGGACCATTGTTTTGGATCGTGCTCCAGTTCCTCGAACCGAGCCCAGAGCTTAGCACTGCCGCCTGGCAGGTCCTGGCCCTGGCCGGCTGGATGGCCATTTGGTGGGGAACCGAAGCGATCCCGATCCCGGCGACCTCCCTTTTGCCCCTCGTCGTGCTTACGATCATGGGGGCGGCCTCGCCCAAGGAGGCGGCCAGCCCTTACGCCAACTGGGTGATTTTTCTTCTCCTCGGCGGCTTTATCATCGCTATGGGCATGCAGCGCTGGGACCTCCATCGCCGGATCGCGCTCAATATTCTGGCCCGGGCGGGAGCCCGGCCAAACGCTCTGATTGGTGGCTTCATGGCCGCCTCGGCGCTGTTATCGATGTGGGTCTCCAACACCGCTACCACCCTGATGATGGTGCCGATCGCTCTGTCGGTCGCTGAAGCCACTCTTGGCAAGGGTAATCTCAAACATCCATTTACCGTGGCCCTCTTACTGGCGGTCGCTTACGCGGCCAGTATCGGCGGTATTGCAACCCTCGTGGGAACACCGCCCAACGCGATGGCCGCAGCCTATCTTTTCGAGACAAGAGGCATTGAGATTGGCTTCGCCCAGTGGATGAGCGTTGGCCTGCCGATCGTTCTTGTTCTTGTGCCGGCGGCTTGGTTTGTGCTTACGAAATGGGTTTTTCGCCTTGGAGATATGACCGCCGAAGGGGGTGCCGCCGCTATCGAAGACGAGCTCAAGGCGCTCGGCCCCATCACCACCCCCGAAAAGCGCGTTCTTTACCTGTTTCTTGTGGTCGCGGCGATGTGGATCTTTCGGCCACTTCTGACCCAGTTTGACCCTTTGGCCGGCCTCAGCGACATGGGAATTGCTATTGGCGGCGCGATTGCGCTGTTCGTGATCCCCTCGGGAAGCCGCCGCCAGCCCGACAGCTTTCTCCTGGATTGGGCCTCCGCAGTGCGGCTTCCCTGGGGCGTCCTTCTCCTTTTCGGCGGCGGTCTCAGCTTGGCCGAGGCAGTCAGCACAACCGGGTTGGCGGTGTGGCTGGGACAAGGTTTGGTCCCGTTGACCACTCTGCATTTGGCATTGTTGATGCTCGCCCTCGTCGCCTTCATCACCTTCTTGACCGAACTGACCAGCAATACAGCGACCACCGCTGCCCTGCTGCCGGTTCTCGGCGCCATCGCCGGGGCCGGGGAATATGACCCGGTTCTCTTGGTGGTGCCGGCTGCCATGGCCGCAAGTTGCGCCTTTATGCTGCCGGTCGCCACGGCTCCCAATGCGGTGGTTTTCGCCGGTGGCCATATCACGATCCCGCAGATGGTAGGGGCCGGCTTTCGCCTCAATTTTGTCGCCTTAACGATTATAACGGCCTTGTGCTACGCGTTGGTGCCCCTCATATTCGCCTGAGGCACCGCACAGGCCGGGAAAGGAGTGGACTTTGGGCAGTCTTTCCTTTTATGGAAGCCCGGCGATGAAAAATTGCCAAGAGTGATCAGCAAAATGAAAATGCATCGCTTTGTAAAAATGCATGGGCTCGGCAACGATTTCGTTGTCTTTGACGTTCGCGAGAGTGATTTCACTCTCGGGGCGGATCAAGCCCGTGCACTTTCCGACCGGCGCACAAGTGTTGGCTGCGATCAGATCATTTACATCCGAAACAGCGACAAGGCGGACGCCTATTTGGGAATCCAGAACTCCGACGGCTCGAACGCCGGGGCCTGCGGCAACGCCACGCGCTGTGTTGCCCTGCTTTTGACGGGTGGCAAGGACGGCGAAGTGACGATGGAGACCGAGGCCGGTGTACTTCAGTGCATGGTTGAAAATGGCCAAGTCAGCGTTGATCTTGGTGTGCCCCGTACGGATTGGCGTGAGATTCCACTGGCCGAGCAACGAAATACCCTTCGCCTGCGGTTGGGTATGGGCAGCTTACCGGAGGGCGTCGCGGTCAATGTCGGCAATCCACACATCATTTTCTTCCCCGAGGCGGGAGCCGGCCTCAATATCGGCCAACTGGGGCCGAAGATCGAGTGCCACGAGCTGTTTCCCGAGCGGGTCAACGTCTCTTTTGCTGACATCGAGTCGCGCCACCGCATGGTGCTCGAAGTCTGGGAGCGGGGTACAGGCGTGACCAAGGCCTGCGGTACGGCCGCCGCCGCGGCGACGGTTGCCGCGGTTCGGATTGGCCGGGTCGAGCGCTCGGTTACCGTCCAGATGGGTGGCGGAGACCTGCTAATCGAATGGCGGCCGGACGATCACGTCATTCTGAGGGGCTCAACTGCGCTCAGCTTTGAAGGTCGACTCGACGTGGAAAAGCTGGGGGATGCAAACGCATGACGTCCCGGCATGACAATATCATCACTTTTGGCTGTCGGCTGAACAGCTTTGAATCGGAGGTCATCCGCCAAAACCTGGCGGCGGCTAAGCTTGATAATGCGGTTGTGTTCAATACCTGCGCGGTTACCGCCGAAGCAACCCGGCAGGCCCGGCAGGCGATCCGCCGGGTGCGACGCGAAAGGCCCAATGCGCAGATCATCGTGACCGGATGCGCGGCCCAGATCGATCCGCAGTCTTTCGCCGAGATGCCCGAAGTGGATCGCGTGATCGGCAATCAGGAAAAACTCGAGGCAAACACCTTTCTCGCGCTCAAGGCAGACAGGCTCGAGAGAGTCGTGGTCAATGACATTATGGCGGTCAAGGAGACGGCCGGACATCTGATCGACGGTTTCGAGGGGCGCAGTCGCGCCTTCGTGCAAATCCAGACCGGTTGTGATCATCGCTGCACCTTCTGCATTATCCCTTATGGCCGCGGCAATTCGCGAAGCGTGCCGGTCGGGGAGTTGGTCGTCCAAGTGCGCAAACTTGTTGAGGCAGGATACAAGGAGGTCGTCCTAACCGGGGTTGATCTGACCTCCTACGGCGCCGACCTGCCCGGGCAACCGACGCTTGGCGGGCTGACCCGACGCTTGTTGCGGCTGGTGCCGGATCTTCCGCGCCTACGTCTCAGTTCGATCGACTGCATAGAAGTGGACCGGGCCCTAATGGATGTGATCGCCACCGAGCCGCGGCTGATGCCGCATCTTCACCTCAGCCTGCAGTCGGGTGACCATATGATTCTTAAGCGCATGAAGCGGCGGCACAGCCCCGCTGACGCGATACGCTTTACTGAGGCGATCAGAGCCTTGCGGCCTGATATGGTGTTCGGGGCTGATTTTATCGCCGGCTTTCCGACCGAAGACGAGGCAATGTTCGAGAATACCTTGTCTCATATCCGGGACTGCGGGCTGACCTTTCTCCATGTGTTCCCTTATTCAGCCCGCCAGGGCACGCCGGCCAGCCGAATGCCTCAGTTGCCCAAAAAGCTGCGCAAGGAGCGGGCCGCGCGGCTTCGCGAAGCTGGCAGGAGGGCCGAGCAAAAGCAGTTTGATCGGTGGATCGGATCTTCGGGCAGCGTCCTCGTTGAAAGAAGGACCGATGATGGCCGCTGGTTTGGCCATACGGAAGGCTTTGCACCGATCCGTTTGCGCGGTCCGGCACGGATTGGCGAGATTGCACCGGTGCGGATCATCTCAACGACCGGGGGCAGCTTGTCGGGCGAAGTTTTCGATGGCTGATCCGGAGGATGCGAAAAAGGGCTGGTTTTCGAGACTGCGTGACGGGCTCCGGCGAAGCAAGTCGAATCTCTCGAGCGGCATTAACGAGATATTCGCCAAGCGAAGGCTCGACGAAGCGGCGCTTCAGGAGCTTGAGGATTTGCTGATCTCTTCGGACCTTGGCGTCGCCACCGCCGGCCGGGTCACGGAGCGGCTGCGACGGGCCAAATTCGAAAAGAATATTTCGCCGGACGAAGTGCGCGGCGCCCTGGCCGAAGAAATCGAGAAGGTTTTGGAACCGGTCGCACAGCCGCTTGAAATTGGAACCGAACACCGGCCCCATATCATTCTGATGGTCGGCGTCAACGGAACCGGCAAGACAACGACGATCGGCAAGCTCGCTCACCAGCTAAAGGAACAAGGCCGCTCTGTGATGCTGGCCGCCGGCGACACCTTCCGCGCCGCCGCCATTGAGCAGCTTGAGATCTGGGGCGAAAGGGCCGGCGTCCCCGTGGTCCGGACTAAAACCGGAGGTGATGCGGCCGGTCTGACCTTTGAGGCGGTCGACAAGGCGAGGTCGGCGGGCGTTGAGGTTCTGATCATCGATACGGCAGGACGGCTACAGAATCGCCAGGAGCTAATGGACGAATTGGCTAAAATTATCCGCGTGATCCGGAAAAAGGACGCCTCGGCGCCTCACCACATCATCCTGGTGCTCGACGCAACAACCGGCCAAAACGCCTTGCGTCAAGTCGAAGTATTTGGCGAATTGGCCGACATCACCGGCTTGATCATGACCAAGCTCGATGGTACTGCACGTGGCGGTGTTCTGGTGGCCTGCGCCGAAAAGTTCGGGCTGCCGGTCCATACTATAGGGGTTGGTGAATCGATTGAGGATCTCCACGCTTTCGAGGCGCGAGCCTTCGCTGAAGCGATAGCCGGAACCGGCAACAAATCGGAGGCATCATGACGGTTCCAGACACCCGGCCCAGGGCAATCAATCCGTGGCTGAAGCTGGCCATCGAAATGGGGCCGCTTATCTTGTTCTTCATGGCCAACGCCAAGTTCGGAATTTTTGCCGCCACCGGTACCTTTATGGTCGCGATTCTGATTGCGGTCGCCGTTTCCTGGCATCTGACGCGTCATGTGCCGACAATGATGTGGGTGACAGCCATCATTGTTATGTTCTTTGGCGGCCTGACGCTTTATCTGAACGACGAGCGCTTCATCAAGGTCAAGCCAACCCTTATCAATGGCCTCTTCGGGGGCATGTTGGCTTTTGGGCTGGCGACCGGTCGCTCTTATTTGAAGGTGGTCCTAGAGGCCTCATTCCCGCCTATGACCGAGCGGGGCTGGCGCCTGCTGAGCCGAAACTGGATGCTGTTCTTCTTTACGATGGCGGTCGTAAACGAGTTTGTATGGCGGAATTTCTCCACCGATTTCTGGGTCGGCTTCAAAGCTTTCGGATTTCTGCCGTTGACCTTTCTTTTCGTATTGCTGCAGATGCCTCTCGTCATGCGGCATCAGATCGCCGACGACTAGGACCGAGAGCCCGTCTCAAGTCATATCGGGCGGCGCCGTAAAGGTCGGAAACACATCCAAATCCTTGACTTCTCGGGCTTGCTCCAGGGCCCAGATCACGCTCGGGAAAGCGACTTCGTCCCAGGGTATCTCGTGCCAAGCGTATAGGGCCACGGCCTGGCTTTCGATCCCTGGCGAAAATTCCGGGCTATCCATTTCCGCACGGAAAAACACATGCACTTGGCTAATATGGGGGATCGAATAGACTGCCAGGAGATTTCCGATCTTTGGTCGTATGCAAGCTTCCTCGTAGGCCTCGCGCAGGGCCCCCGCCTCAAGCCGCTCCCCTTCCTCTAAAAATCCCGCCGGCAAGGTCCAAAACCCGCGTCGTGGCTCTATGGCGCGTTTACAAAGAAGATAGAGATCTTCAAACTGCACGACCGAACCGACCACGATCTTTGGATTGACGTAGTTTATGAATCCGCAAGTCTCGCATATCAGCCTATGACGGTCTTCCCCGTCCGGGATTTGTGAAACGAAATTCGAAAGATTGTTCTCGTCGCTGCTCATATCCTCAGTCTGCGACTCAGGCTCGATAGGGTCCAGACATAATCTTGGTCAGCCCGCCCCAAAATCAGTTGCCGGAGACCTCCTTAGCCAAGCGCTTACGCCAGGCGGCAATGTCAGTCACGCTATCCGGACCGGCCAGTTCAGCCGCTAGGTCAAGGGCCGCGATGGCAGCCTCGATATTGCCGAGGACCTCCTCGGCCCGGGCCAGGCGCAGCCAACCATCCAGATCATCCGGTTGCCCCTCAAGGCGGCCTCTCAGCCGGGCCACCATCGATTCGATAAAGGCCTGGCGCTCGCTGGGCGACATTTCTCGGGCTGCGTCGATCCGCTCGGAATCTGGAGTTGGAACCCTGGGCCCTGTCAAAAGCGTTTCCTGTCGCGCGATGATCGTCTCGGCGCGTGAGATTTCTAAGCGAATGCGCTCCAACCATGGGGTATTGGCCCGGACTTCACTTACCAATTTCTGCCAGATGGCGAGTGCGGCTCTTACATTGCCTTTCTGCAAAAGGCGGTATCCCTCATAAAGACGCGGCGCCGGATGCTCGGGCTGCAACTCAAAGGCCCGCCCAAACGCCAGGCTGGCAGCAGGCGTTATGATTCCGCCGTGCAGCCCGACCAGAGCCTGCCCCTGCAGGGCATAAATCTCAGCATCTCCAGCCTGTAACTCGGCAGCCCGTCCGAAAGCATTTGCCGCTTCTTCGTAGCGGCCAAGGCTCAGGTTGCTGCGGGCCAAGAGAAGCCAGCCTTCAAACTCGTCCGGTTTCTCCTTTAGTCTTGCCCGAAGCTTGGCCAGCTTCTGATCGAGATCTCCAAGCTCGGCAAGGGCTTGCTGTGGCAATTGATCCGAGCCTTTTGCGGCGCTGCCCGGCAAATCTGGCCGCCCCTGCCAAGCGTAGAGGAGTACCGCCGCCGCAACCAAGAGGATCAGTCCAACCGCCGGGATAATCTTAGCCTGCCGCTCTACAGGCTCCGTAGCGCGGTTCTTGTGGGCCTGACTCTCCCGGATCAGGCGCCGCTCGATCTCGAGCCTGATGCTGTTGGCTTCGGCTTCAGCAATGACGCCGCGCTCAATTTCTTTCTCGAGCTCGCCGAGTTGACGACGATAGGGGTTGAGAACCAGCTCTATGGATTCGGTTCCGGATTTAAAGGCCAGCGGTGAGAACAGGAACCCGAGCGCGGTTGCAGCCAGCAATCCAAAGAGGGTAAAGATCACCCCTCGTCCTCCCCTTCGATAACATCCAAAAGCTGCTGCTCCTCATCGGAAAGACCCTCGGGTCCACCGTCGGCGGCCCGTCTTCGGTTGGCGATAAACAGCCCGGTTGCGCCCAAAGCAAGAATCACAAAGGGCCCAATCCATAGGGGCAGCGTACGCGTCCTAAATGGTGGTTTAAGGAGAATCCAGTCCCCGTAACGTGCCCGTAGGAAATCCTGCACCTCTTTTTCCCCGTCGCCGGCCGCCACGCGCTCGCGCACAATCTGGCGCAGATCCTTTGCGAGATCGGCATTCGAATCCTCGATCGACTGATTTTGGCACACCAGACAGCGGATGCCCTTCATGATTTCGCGGGCTTCCGCCTCGGCCCGGGGATCAGCAAGAGGCGTCTCATCGACCGCGACGGAGAAAGCAGGCGCCGCCGCCAACAGAGTTGCCAACAGAAATATGAACAGAAATGCCAAGGCGCTGCGTGACGGTCGTATCATTTCTTCCGTCCTTTCAGGAGCGGCGCAATCTGTTGTTCGACCGCCTGACGATTCAAGGGCCCGATATGCTGATAGAGGATACGGCCCTGGCCATCGACGACGAAGGTTTCGGGCACGCCTGAGACCCCCCAATCGATGCCGACGCGGCCATCCTTGTCTTTACCGATAAGCGTATAGGGGCTCTTGAGTTCGTTCAAAAAGCGCCGTGCGTCATCCTCAAGATCCTTGTAATTGAGGCCGTGAATCGTCACGCTTTGCCTTTGCAACTCCATTAGGAATGGGTGTTCGATCCGGCAGGGTCCGCACCAAGAGGCGAACACATTCAAAAGCTTTATCTTGCCGTCTCTAAGACTCTCAGAGGAAAGCTCCTGAGCGGTCGGATCGAGCGGCGGCAGGCTGAACTCGGGCACTGCCCTTCCGATAAGCGCCGAGGGAATCTCGCTGGGGCGCAGGGTTAGTCCAACCATGAGCGCCAGGCCGACCATCACAAAAAGCAGAAGCGGTATGGCGTAAATTGGCTTCATTCGTCCGTTCCTATTCGGCCGCGACCGAGCTTGGCGCAAGAGCCTTTTTGCGTGCAACAACAATCCTCAATCGCCGATCGCTTAGCGACATCAGGCCGCCCAACATCATTAGAAAAGCCCCACCCCAGAGCCACGCCACCAACGGCTTGAAATAAAGCCGCACCGACCAGCCACCGGCCGGGCTGGCATCCCCGATAACCGCGTAAAGATCGCCCAAGGCAAGCGTCCGGATGCCCGCCTCCGTAGTTTGTCGGGTCGGGCTATTGTAAATCCTTTGCTCGGGCTCCAGGCTTGCCACTGGCTCACCGTTCTTTGAGACCTGAAAGCGAGCCCGGACGGCAGAATAATTCGGGCCGGCCACCGGCCAGACCTTGTCCAGCGTAAATTCGTATCCGGCCACTTCCTGGCTCGAACCCAGCGTCATGATCGCTAATCGCTCGCTGGTCCAAGCTTCCGAAGCGGTGATCCCGAAGATAGCCACCGCTACCCCAAAATGCGCCAGCCACATGCCCCATTGTGACCTTGGCTGGCTGGCTAGCCGGTGCAGGGATCCGGACGCCTTCATTTTGCCCATACGTGCCTTTTGCGCGATATCAAAAAGCACACCGCCGGCCAGCCACAGGCCCATCAAAAGCCCCAAGAGCGCAAACAGGGAGCCGTCGCCCACATAGGCCCATATCCCAAACGCCGCTGCCAGGGCAATTAATGCCATAAATTTCAAGCGGCCCAAGATTCCCTCCAGATCCGCCCTTTTCCATGGCATCAGCGGACCGATCGCCATCGCCGCCACTACCGGCACCATGAGCGGCACAAAGGTCAGGTTATAGTAGGGCGGGCCTACGCTCAGCTTTTCACCAAAAATGGCGTCAATAAAAAGTGGATAAAGGGTGCCAAAAAACACCGTCGCGAGGGCGGTCACCAAGAAAAGATTGTTAAATATCAGAGCGCCTTCACGGCTGATTGGGGCGAAAAAGCCCCCTGGCTTCAAAGAGCCGCCGCGGATTGCGAAAAGCGTCAGCGATCCGCCAACGACGATGAAAAGAAATGCCAGAATAAAAACTCCGCGAGCCGGATCGACGGCAAAGGCATGCACCGAAGTCAAGACGCCGGAGCGCACCAAAAATGTGCCCAAAAGGCTCAGCGAAAAGGTCAGGATAGCCAACAGCACGGTCCAGGCTTTCAGAGCTTCACGCTTTTCAACCACGATCACCGAATGCACAAGGGCGGTCCCGGCCAGCCACGGCATGAAGGACGCGTTCTCCACCGGATCCCAGAACCACCAGCCGCCCCAGCCCAGTTCGTAATATGCCCACCAGGAGCCGAGGGCGATGCCGCTGGTCAGGAAGATCCAGGCGACCAGTGTCCAGGGCCGGACCCAGCGGGCCCAGGCCGCGGTAATCCGCCCCTCAATCAAAGCCGCAATGGCGAATGAAAAGGCAATCGAAAAGCCGACGTAGCCCACATAGAGAACCGGTGGGTGAAAGGCCAGGCCGGGATCCTGTAACAGTGGATTCAGTCCGCTTCCCTCGAGCGGCGCCGGGTCGAGCCGGGCAAACGGATTGGATGTAAAAAGCGTAAAAGCGAGAAACCCGAAAGCGATGCCGGATTGGACGGACAAGACGCGGGCCTTAAAGCTGTGCGGCAGATTGTGCGCAAACAGTGCCACGGCGCTCGAAAATCCAGTCAGCACGAGCGCCCACAGGAGCAGCGATCCCTCGTGATTTCCCCAGACGCCCGAGACCTTGTAAATCATCGGTTTCATGGTGTGAGAATTGTTGGCGACCGCCAGGATCGAGAAATCGGAGACAACATAGCCATAGAGAAGGGCCAAGAAGGCGATGAGCACGAAGACAAACTGCGCCAGCACCGCCGGGCCGGCCAAATGGCTTAAAAATCCATCTCGTCTGGCCAACCCAATCGATGGAAATACGGCCCCAATGAAGGCCATGGCAAGGGCCAAAAACAGCGCAAAATGTCCAACTTCGGCGATCAAGAGTCTTCGTCCTTGGGCCGCTCCTCCTGCGGCTGCCAGCGGCCCGATTTTTTGAGGCTTTCGATAACTTCCTTGGGCATGTAATTCTCGTCGTGTTTGGCCAAAATAGAATCCGCCTCAAAAATTCCCTCGGCAGTCAGTCGGCCCTCTGCGACAACGCCTTCCCCTTCCCGGAACAGATCCGGCAACAATCCTCGATATTGGACCGGTACGGAGGCTTCGAGGTCGGTAATCCGGAAGTGAATCGTGGGATCGTTGGGTTGTTGCTCCAAGCTACCGGCCTCCACCAGACCCCCCAGGCGAAATCTCTGACCAGATTCGATCTGGCGCTCGGCGATTTCAGAGGGTGCGATAAAGAAGACAATATTCTCCTGAAGCGCCACCAGGATCAGCCCGACGGCGATCCCCAAAAGGCCCATCGCCGTAAGGACCACAATGATGCGTTGGCGCTTGCGTCGCCGCATTGGATTCAAGGAACCTTTGCTCATGGTTCGCCAATCTGAGGCCCTTCGGACTCTGCATCGCCCTCAGGCTGCAAGTCCTGCACCGCCTTTTCCAGATTTGCCAACCATTTCCGGCTTTGAATGCCGAGCCCAATCAAGACCACAAACACAATAACATAGCTGGGCCAGATGAAGACCCCATATCCGTCCATGTTAAAAAATTCGACCACAATCTCTTCCTCAGGCCCCCTGCGCCTTCTTTAGTCGCAAAACCTGCAGCTTACGCGCCACCAGTTCGGCTTTCATGCGCCATAACAGAACGGTAATGAAATAGGCCTTAAAGGCCAGCACCATCACCAGAAGCGGCACCAACATCGATCCGTCGATGGTTGGCCCATCCAAGCGAATCACACTCGCCGGCTGATGTAGCGTGCTCCACCATTCGACCGAAAACTTAATGATAGGAACGTTGACGAACCCGACTAAAGCCAGAATCGCCGCGGCCCTTGAGGCCTGGTTCTGGTCCTCGATGGCCTGCCAGATTGCTATATAACCGAGATAAAGAAAGAACAGCACCAAGACCGAGGTCAACCGGGCGTCCCAAACCCACCAGTCGCCCCACATCGGTTTGCCCCAGAGGGATCCGGTAATCAGCGCCAGCCCGGTAAACGCCAGGCCAACAGGTGCCGCAGACTTGGCCGCAAGGTCGGCTAATGGATGCCGCCAAATGATCGATACGCCGCTCGCAACGGCAATGATCGTGTAGGTCAGCAGCGCCATCCAAGCACTGGGCACATGGATATACATGATGCGGACCGATTCGCCCTGCTTGAAGTCAGCCGGGGAGGTGATCAGCGCCATATATATGCCGACCGCAAAAGCGGCGGCCATAATCCCCATGCTCCAAGGCAAGATGGCGTCGGCCAGCTTTCGAAATCGTCTCGGATTCGCGAACCTGTGCATAGCAATCATCTAATCCCGGCTTTTGCCCGCCGCAAGCTTCCGTTCATGAAATTACAATGAATTTCCCGTTACCCCATCGCCAGACGCAAGGCGCTGGCGGCAGCAAAAGGCGCCAATGCCATCGCCAATGCCGTCACCGCCCCCAACAACAGCAGATTGGGCCCGGCCACCGTCTGGGTAAGCACAGCATCGATTGCCGAGACGCCGAAGATCAAGGTCGGGATAAACAAGGGCAGGACCAGGATCGACACCAGAACACCACCGCGCCGCATGGCTACGGTAAGCGCCGCGCCTATCGCTCCGATAAAACTCAGAGCAGGCGTGCCGATCAACAGCGAAAACAGCATGACGCCGAAGCCCTCACCGCCCATGTTCATCAGGATCGCCAGGACTGGAGACGCGACAATAATCGGCAGGCAGGTCGCGATCCAGTGCGCTGCTGCTTTGACCGCGACAATAAGTTCGAGAGGCAGGGGTATGAGCCCCAACTGGTCCAGGCTGCCGTCCTCAAAATCGGCTTGGAACAAGCGGTCGAGTGACAACAGCGCCGATAAAAGAACTGCCACCCATATCACTCCGGCACTGACCCGCGACAAGATGTTTAACTCCGGCCCGACGCCGAGCGGGAATAGCACCACAGCAATCACGAAAAAGGCCACCGCCATGCCGGACGAGCTGCCCTGACGCCAGGCCAAATGGAGCTCGTGTCGAAGCAGTATCCCGACGGTCCGTCTCATGGCCGGCCTCCAATCCGAAGCTCGCTCTGCAGCGCGGCGTCCATTTGCAACAGCTGATGGGTTGCGATGACCGCAATTCCACCATTTGAAAGGTGGCCGGTGATCGCCTCCATGAGCCGGTCTGCCGACGCCGCGTCCAGTCCCGCCAAGGGTTCGTCCAGCAACCAGATCGGTTTTTGAAAAGCCATTAACCGGGCCAGGGCAGTGCGGCGCTTTTGGCCTTCTGAGAGAAACTGCACCGGCAGCTCTGCCAACTCGACAAGGCCCATGGCATGGAGTGCTTCGGTGGTCTGGCCGTTGCCGCCGTGCAGTGCGGCCCAAAGGGCGACATTTTCTGCAACGCTCAGGATCGGCTTCAAAGCCGTGAGATGCCCGATCAGATGGATATTCTCCTGCAATGCGCTGACTGCTGCCTTTCCTTCGACACCGCCCCAGCAAAAATGGCCCTCGTCGGGAGTCAGGAAACCCGCGATGATTCTCAAAAGGCTCGTTTTGCCGCTGCCGTTTGGGCCGCGCAGGATCAGGGCATGACCGCGCTCGACCTTAAAGGAAAGCGATGAAAAAAGGCTGCGGCCGCCGCGCACACAGGTCAGTTTTCTGGCTTCAAGCGCCGTCTTATGCTCGTCGTCCCCAGGCATCGCGGCACCCTAACCAATTCGCACTTGAAGCGGTAGAATTAACTTTCGGCGTCTGACCCGGGATCGAAGAGTTTTTCGGCGATGACCACGTAACGCAAAGGACCGTTTACCGTTAAGGCTTCGAAGGGATAACAGGTGACCAGAATGAGCTTCGGGTGGAGGGGGTCATCTTCCAGATTCGCAGCCCTATAGTCGATGATTTCCTGCCCGATTACCCGATAGCGTTCGTTCCGCCCGCGAAGGGTCTCGAGGGTGATCTCGTCGCCGATCCGCAGTTTGGGCAGAAATCGGAAATGGGTGTCTTTGTGGCCAGCGATCAAGGTCGTGCTCGAGCCATATTCGGGACCCAGACCCGCCATCCGCCCCGGACCAAAGGCCAGCGCCTCGCCACTGACCCCCTCAAGAACCACAAAATCGATGCCCAAATGCTCGACCCTAAGGCGGGCGACCGGCCAGGTATCGGCCCACGACCAGGCCTTCGCGGGCTCGCCAGTCCGCATACTACGCTCCCACGCCCTCTCCAACAGGACCTGCGCGGCAACCGCTTTGGTCTGGATATAGAGACCGTCGCCGAGAAGCCAGAAACCAACCAAGGCCGGCAAGATTAGGAGATACCGGGGACGCAATTTGCGCCCCCGGCTCGTATTTGGCTGTTGCTTCATATGCGCCGGCGCCGGCGCTGGCCGCGCCAGGTCAGCCAGATGATCAGCGCCATCGAGAAGAGAATGATCAACAGACCGATTCGCACTTTCAGTTCAGACGCCGTCGCCGTGCTGGGCAGGGCCAACTGTGGAATCGCCCGACCGACCGCCGCCCGGAGGCGCGCTGCCCTGCTCAGGGCCGCTTCCTTTTGCAGCACCGGCGCTGACATCAGGGTCCGGTCGAAGAGACTGCTGGCATCCGGCATTTGGCCCTTGAGGAAAGCCGGGTCCATATCGGATGGCAGATTCGTCGGTACCGGGCCCTTAATCAGCTTTTCGGACGGCGGCCGCACCACTTCGGTATCGATTGCCACCAGGCTCGTATACTGGCTGACCAGCTGGTGCTTCAAGGCAACCGTGACCACCGCGGCTTTGAATTCTGAGCCGCCATAAGTGTAATTGCGGCGTGCAGCCCGGGTCAGCTCGAGGATTTTGGCGCGTCCCCAAAGGCTCGCAACTCCGGCCCGGTCGGCAGCCTCAATCGTCACCGTTGCCGACCAAGGGGCGCCGGCTGTCCGGCCCTTCAATTCGATCTTACCTATGGCGCCAACCGGAGTGCGGGCTGCAAAAATGACCGGATCACCGGCATAAAGATCGGGGATCGGGTCCGGATAGGCGACCGCTTCAATGCCCTGCGGCCAGATCACTTCAATATCGGTCAAAAGCGGTGAGGCGATCTGCTGGAACAGGGCATCCATATGCTCTTCGACCTCGTCCATGGCGCCGATGAATGTATAGGTGCCACGGCCGATCTCGGCCGCCTCGGACATGAAGAAGCTGTTCGGGGCAGCGCTGATGCCAACCGTAAACAGGCGGCTGTCTCCAAGACCCCGGTGGATCATCTGAAACAATGCCTCTTCGTTTCCAACCGCGCCGTCAGTGATGAAAATGATCTGTCTGAGGTGCTCTAGACCGGTCCGGCCATTGAGCGCAATCTCAAGCGCCGAGGCCATATTGGTGCCGCCGTTAGCTTCGAGCGCCTGGATGAACCCCTTGGCTTCGGCGAGGCTGTTGCCATCGAATGCCCGCGCATCAGCCCAAAGCGCCCGCGCATTGCTTGAAAAGGCGATAATATTAAAGCGATCACCGGGCCGCAGCCGATCGAGGGAATATTCAAGTGCTGCTCTGGCTTCGCGAATCGCATCGCCAGCCATCGAGCCCGAGACGTCGATAATATAGACAAGCTCGCGTGGAATATGGGCTTTGACTTCCTGCGTCGAGATGCTGGTTGGTGGCACGATCATGATCAAATGGTAGGCTTGGTCATCAATTATCTGGCTAAAAGCGCCGGCGAAGGGCGCCTTGCCGGGCTTCGGGGCCCAACGCAGCACAAAATCCCGGTCGGCCGGAACTTCGCCCTCTTTAAGTCGTATTTCGGCTCTGCCGTTGCCTTCTCTGATCACAACAATCGGATGATAGCTCGAGATCACCTCCGAGAGCGGAAACCCGGCGTCGAGGAAAACGCTGATGCGAACCGGATTAATCAGTCCCAGCTCGGGATCGAGGATCGGCGGCGTGATACGGCTGGCGTCGGGAACCTGAGTGGTATCGGGCGACCAACCGGTGCCTGACGGGGACCGGTTTATGATCGGCGCACCGGGGTTGAACCTTGGGCGCACGACCATTGGAAAGCGCAACGCGAAGGATGCACCATCAAACTTCAAGACCTCATGATATTCGATCTCGATAACGATCTTGTCTTTGGGGCCGATGTTTGCCACTTCGGTCGTGAAAATATTCGGCCGTTCCTGGGATACCAGGCTGGCGCGCCGGCCGCTCTGTTTGGCTCTTTCGTAGGCTCTTCTGGCCGCTTCCTTTTCCTTGATCACCCCCTGGACCTTGCGCTCACCAATGATCATGGTCAGCCGGTCGACCGCCGCCTTTTCAGGCAACGGATAGACGTAGACGCCCTCCATCCACTCATCAAGCGGATTGTAATAGGTCTGCCGGACCCGGATTCTGGCCAACATGCCACTAACAAAAATTTCGACCTCGGTCGATTGCAGAGGCGCTCGGAACAGCTGACCCTCTTTGCCACCGATCATGATAATCTCCGAGCGCACGGCGCCAGCGGTCTGAGACGTTGAGGGGGTAGCCTGCGCGGTGCGGGCGAGAACCAGAAGCAAAACGACGCTGGCTAGATATGCGAGCGTGGCAAGGAAAACGATCCGACGGCTGCGGGGTTCAAGGTTGCGGAAGAACGACATTTGACATCTCCTACCGATCGCCCTTCCTTAAGACTCACTCAAACAGTAAAATGGGGGGGAATTTGGCCACCATTGCGGCGATATTGTGATTTCCGGCAGCGGTCTTTTCGCTTGAGATGGGAGGTCGAAAAGGGCCATAAGAGGTCGAACCCGGAAGGAGCGTCCGTGGCCAGCATCAGCCAAGATTCCCTGAACACCGAACGGACGATGGAAGTCGGCGGCAAGGTCTATAGTTATTTCAGCCTGAAAGCGGCCGCGGAGCAGTTGGGTGACATCTCACGACTTCCCAGTTCGCTTAAGGTTTTGCTTGAGAATATGTTGCGGCATGAAGATGGAGACAGCGTCACCATCGCCGATGCCCAAGCGATCGTCGATTGGCAAGACACGCAACACTCGGACCATGAGATTGGATACCGGCCGGCTCGGGTCTTGATGCAGGATTTCACAGGCGTGCCGGCGGTTGTTGACCTGGCCGCGATGCGCGACGCCATGGCCAGCCTTGGCGGCGATCCGGCAAGGATCAACCCGCTAAGCCCGGTCGATCTGGTGATCGATCATTCGGTTATGGTCGACAAGTTCGGCACTGCTGATTCGTTCCGGCAAAATGTCCAGTTCGAAATGGAGCGCAACCGCGAGCGTTACGAATTTTTGCGCTGGGGCCAACAGGCCTTCGACGACTTTCGTGTCGTGCCCCCCGGCACCGGCATTTGCCACCAGGTCAATCTCGAGTATCTGGCCAAGGCCGTCTGGACTTCGGAATCGAATGGCAAGACCTACGCTTATCCGGACACACTTGTCGGCACCGACAGCCACACAACAATGATCAACGGTCTCGGTGTTCTGGGATGGGGCGTCGGCGGCATCGAAGCGGAGGCGGCAATGCTAGGACAGCCGATCTCAATGCTGATTCCCGATGTCGTTGGCTTCAAGCTGACTGGAGCTTTGCGCGAAGGCACCACGGCCACCGATCTGGTCTTGACGGTTACACATTTGTTGCGCAAGCGGGGCGTCGTCGGAAAGTTTGTCGAGTTTTTTGGATCCGGCGTCGACGAATTGTCGCTGGCCGATCAAGCAACGATCGCCAATATGGCGCCTGAATATGGAGCCACCTGCGGATTTTTCCCGATCGACCGCGCGACAATCGACTATTTACGGTTCACCGGCCGCGACGAGGCGACGGTGGAGCTTGTCGAGGCCTACGCCAAGAAACAGGGCCTGTGGCGCCATGCGGATTCGTCCGAGCCCCTATTCAGCGATCAATTGGAGCTTGATATTTCAACCGTCGAGCCGAGTCTCGCCGGCCCTAAGCGGCCCCAGGATACCGTCCTGCTCTCGTCGGCCGCTCAAAGTTTTGCCGACTCGCTTGAAACGGATTTTGGTAAGAATCCGGGTGATTCGGGTGCTTTTGAAGTGGATGGCGAGGCCTACGAGCTTGCCCACGGTCATGTCGTCATTGCGGCGATCACAAGCTGCACAAACACTTCAAACCCGAGCGTCATGCTGGCCGCCGGGCTATTGGCCCGCAATGCACTTGCCAAGGGCCTTGAAGTTCAGCCCTGGGTCAAGACCTCGCTTGCCCCGGGATCCAAGGTGGTCACCGACTATCTCGAGCGGGCCGGCCTGCAGGATGATCTCGATGCGCTGGGTTTTAATCTTGTTGGCTACGGCTGCACTACCTGCATCGGGAATTCGGGGCCTCTGGCACCAGCGATCTCCAAGACCGTCAATGACAACGATCTGGTTTGTTGCAGCGTTCTCTCCGGCAACCGCAATTTCGAGGGGAGAATCAGCCTCGACGTCAAGGCTAATTATCTCGCATCGCCGCCCCTCGTAGTCGCCTACGCGCTTGCCGGCAGTATGAATATCGATTTGGTCCGCGATCCTCTGGGCCATGACAGCCAAGACAATCCGGTGTTCCTGAAGGATATTTGGCCGTCGAACGCCGAGGTCTCACAGGCCATCCACAACTCAGTGTCCTCGCAGATGTTCACGGAGCGCTACGCTGATGTCTTTAGCGGCGACGAGGTTTGGAAGGCTATCGGCGCCGGGCAGGGTCTAACTTACAGCTGGAGCGAGACCAGCACCTATATTCGGCATCCACCCTACTTTGAATCGATGACCATGGAAGTCGGCGATCTGTGCGATATCAAGGGCTGCCGCATATTGGCCTTGCTCGGGGATTCGATCACGACCGACCACATCTCGCCGGCCGGTGCGATAAAGGCGGACACCGCAGCGGGTCAATATTTGATCTCCCAGGGAGTCGAGCGTCGGGATTTTAATTCCTACGGCTCGAGGCGCGGCAATCATCAAGTGATGATGCGCGGGACCTTCGCCAACCTGCGCTTACGCAATTTCATGGCCCCCGGCACCGAAGGAGGCTGGACCCGGCATATGCCGGACGGCGAGCAGATGACGATCTATGACGCCGCCATGAAGTATAGGGACGAAGGGGTGGACCTGGTTGTTTTGGCCGGCAAGGAATATGGCACCGGATCGTCGCGCGACTGGGCAGCCAAGGGTACCTTGCTGCTCGGCGTCAAAGCTGTGATCGCCGGGTCGTTCGAGCGCATTCACCGCTCGAACCTCATTGGCATGGGTGTGCTGCCTTTGCAGTTCAAGGATGGTGCCGACTGGCAGGGATTGGGGCTCGACGGCAGCGAGGTAATCGACCTCGCTGGCATCGCGGGCAATATTGAGCCCGGCCAGGACGTGACCTGCACGATTCATACTTCGGACGGCCGACAACAGAGGATCGATTTATTGTGCCGGATCGATACGTCAAACGAAGTTGAATATTTCCGCCATGGCGGCATTCTGCAGTATGTCTTGCGAAGGCTTGCCGCTGACGGTTAGTCCGGCAGTGTTGGCCACGGCCCCCAATGACGAGGCGTTCAACCGGAGTTGATCGGGATTTGAGACGAGTTGATTGGTTATGGCGGGCACATGGTCCTAAAATTATAGGCATCATGATACGGAAAATTGCATTATCTGTATTTGCGGCATGCATGGTCGCCTTGCCGGCCCACGCCGACGAACCGCCCGTGGTCGTTGAATTATTCACTAGCCAGGGCTGCATCGCCTGCCCGCCGGCCGATGTGGTGCTCAATGAACTGGCCGAGGACGATAGCATCCTGGCGCTCAGTTGGGCGGTTGATTACTGGGACTATCTTGGATGGAAGGATACCTTCGGCTCCGCCCAAAACACTGTTCGCCAAGAATACTACAATAGAGAATTCGGCCAAAAAGGCGTTTACACTCCGCAAATGATCATCAACGGTCGGCACCAGGTCATCGGTTCGCGCAAAAAAGATGTTCTGGCGCTGGTGGAAAGGGCGCGAGCCGAACAGGATCTGGCGAGAGTATCCTTGAGCGGCGATCGAACGCACCTCGAGGTTTTGATCGAGGGCGAGGCCCCCAGGGGGAAAGCCGTAGTCCGAGTGATCTGGTACAAAAGTGAAGAGATCGTCTACATTCGAAATGGCGACAACCGTGGCAAATCACTTCGTTATTCCAATGTCGTTCGCGGGTCCGACATTATGGGCCAGTGGGACGGCAACAAAGTGATCCTACCGATCGACCTCGGTCCGATTATTGCAAGTGGTGCCGATTGCGTCGCCATCATTGTGCAGGACGGCGAATACGGCCCGATCCTGGGCGCCGCTAAACTGGCGCTGGATCCAGTTATCTAAAATTTTGGGATATCATTCCCCGTCCTCGGTATCAGGTACCGATATTGACTGCGGGGCCAGCATCTGCAACTTCACCAGCAGGTCCGAAAGGCGTGACGAAGAGATTTTGTAGGCCCATCCCTGCCACAAATGATTAAGAGCATCAGCCTCCTGATCCGCAGGCCTTGAGCCCGCCGGCACCGCTTCGCCCGCCTTTGCCGCCACCAAAGCCTCATCGTAATGTGCAGCAAGCCTTACATAGCTTGTGCCCGCAACCTCGAGCACGCGCAATTTGATCACCAGCCCGTCAAAGGTCGTGTAACTCGCGGCAGCGATCTCGAGTGCCTGTTCGGGAATCTCGGAAGCTGCCAATAGATTCTCAAGTTGCAGCTCGCTGAGCCAGGACATCAGGCGCTCGGCCCGAAATTCGTCGGCGTCATTGATCTCACCATCCGCAGTAATTACGCTCAATGTCTCGGCGTTTGGTTGGGGCCGCAAGAGGAGAAAGCTTGCACCGTCCGCAGGCGCCAATGAAACCTCTCTTATCCTTACCCCGCTGATCGCGGCCACAACTCGTTCCACCCAGTCCAGCGGATCGGTGCTTGCTTCGGCCAGTCCTTTGGCCGTCCAGGCCCGACCGTCGGTTTCGATAAAGACGAAGGTTTCGCTCTCCCCTTCCTGCGACCGCAGGCGGCGCTTGCCAAGATCCAGTGCCAGGATGGGGTCCCCGTCGGTGCTGAACAGATCAACCGTTGTCGCGTCCTCACCCAGCCCCATGCGGTCGAACAGATTCCTGTTCGACGATTTGGGAGCCAACCGCCGGGCCAATACAAGTCCTTGCACCAGGTTTCTGATCTTGGAGGAATCCGCCGGATAATTGCCCAAGCTTTTGACGACCCAGACTGCTTCCTCCAAGACGAGCGTGACACGATCGTCCTTTCGTTTCAATTCCACCCGGCCCAAGTCGGAGATTCGGCCGCTCAGTCCAGGCAAGAGCGAAGATTCCCGCAGTTGATCGGGCGATCCGTCGTTTGGCCGCAGACTGACCCAGACCGCGCCAACCAACAGCACAGCGGTCACAATAGCCAGGTTGCGAAGCTGGTCCGGCTTCATCATCCGCGCCGCCTCCGGCGCCACCAGGCATTTGCTAGCGTCCCCAGCCCGAGGAGGATCGGGACACCGGCAATATTCAAGAACGCCAGCCGGGCTCCCAGCCGTTCGATATCGGACCGCAGGTTCCGCTGGACCCCCCGCAAAGCTCGGCGGGTTTCCAGAAGTTCAGCCTGAAAGGCCCGAATCTCGGTCTCTTGGGCAGGGTTTAGAATATCGGAGCCCGTCGCACCGGCGCCCTGCAATTGCTCAAGGCGCGCCTCGGTCGCTCGTACCTTGTTCTGAAGCGCCTGCGCTTCGGCCAGAAACCGCGCTTCGGCCTTTCGTTTCAAGGCCTCGACCCGATCAAAGGGTCGATGGGAGATGCCGCGGCTGCGCAGTTGAATGAGGTCGGTCGAGCCGGCAAAATGATCAATTGCGCCTATCAAGAAGGCACCATTATCTGCAAAGGGCGCGGCGTATCTCTGCCCGTGGGCCTCTCCGAACTCTACCCAAAATCGGTCATCGAAAAGATCAACGTCGGCGCCCACAATCACATTGATGCTGCCCTTGGCACTGCTCAAATGCCGTTCGACATCAGAGCCCTCCGGTGGCGTCTCGCCGAAGGCCGAGCGGGCTGGGCCCGAAATTCTTGCAAACAATATGTAGGCTTGGTCGTCAATCGTGGCCAAACGCATCAATATATCGGGATCCGGATCTCCCCGGACTTCGGACGAACTGATCAAAGACGAGTCCGTGCTAGAGGTCAGTAACGGAGTGACCTCGGTGCCGGTCCCCGCGACCAATTCAAAGGCGCCGCTGCTTGCAAGATTTATCTGGTTGAGGCTGCCGGTGGCAATATCATCACGGTTGATGAACTCACGGGAAACCGCGAGCCAAGGAAGATAGTCACGCACGCCGCGCGGCCCGGCGCCGCCCATGTCGACCTCTTGGGCCAGCCGGAAATCGACCACCACCTTGCCTGGGTGAAGCTTAAGGCCCCAGGCCTCGGTCAGTCTCGATAGATCGGACGCTTCTGGAATCGGCGACGGTGCCCCTATATTCGCCGCCGTGGCCACGGCCACCACAGCGGCCTCTGAAAACGGATCTACCAGCAAAATGGCCCGGCCGCCGGCCATCACGAACTGATCGATCAGATAAAGTTGGCCATCGGAAAGAGCCGGTGGGTGGGCCACCAAGAGGACATCCGTGTCCTCGGGTATTTTCGTAAAATCAGCGCCCAAATCATGAAGGTCAAAGAACTGGTCGAGCTGTTGGTAGAGAAAATAGGGCTGGCCCCGTCCCTGGATCATGGCCAGGGGGCCGCCGGGACCGAATTGCAGGGGCAGGCTGCTCAGCAAGGACAGTTTGGGTCGCTGTGCAACGTTCAGGCTATAGATTGTTTTCGTGAGGTCGTATTCGAGAAAACGCTCTCTCGCTTCTGGAAAATCGGCAATGACACTCTCGCGGTCGGTCGCGTCGCTGGCCACAAGGCCCAGGAACAGCCTGGTGCCGCCCCCGATGTCCGGCCCTTTAAGACCGTACCTCATCGCCTCGTCTTCGGTCTCCGTAAAGGGCTGAGGATCGATGGTCGTAAGCTTGAGATGGCCCCCGCTTAGGGATTCGTATTCCTCCAGCAATTCCCGAATGCGTTTCCCGTAGCGCAGGAACGACGCATAAGGTGTGCCGTGCTTTCGCGAGAAATAAAGCTTGATCTCAATCGGGTCCTGAAGATCCTCGAGTATATTCCGCGTGCCCTCCGAAATCGTAAACAACCCCTCTTCGGTTAGATCAATTCGAAAATTCGAGAACAGGGCGGCGGCAATAATGTTGATCGCAAACAAAAGGACGATGGCCAAAACGGCCAGTACGCCATGCTCTGCCTTGCGCGTCATCGGACCCATGGCTCAGCCCGCCTCCCGATTGGATTCGACGATGATCAGATTCACGAACAGCCAGAAACCGATGAAGCTGGCGAAAAATACCAGATCGCGAAAATCGATAAGGCCCTCACGGACGGAATCGAAATGGGACAGGAAGCTAAACCCGGCGATCGTCTCCAAAATCGTCGTCCCGGCCCATTCCTCGAAGAAGTCAAGCACGATCGGCAGTCCCGCGACCAAAAACAAAAAACAGACCGAAGCCGTAACCACGAAGGCGATGATCTGGTTTTTTGTCGTCGCCGAGATCGCAGCCCCAACCGCGAGATAGCCTCCGGCCATCAAAAAGCTACCCATATAACTCGCGACGATCACGCCATTATCGGGCTGGCCCAGATAATTAACGGTGATCCAGATCGGAAAGGTCAGTGCCAAAGCAACCCCGGTAAAAGCCCAAGCGGCCAGAAACTTGCCTACGACAATGGCCCACAGCGGCAGGGGTAGCGTAAGGATTAACTCGAGCGTCCCGGTCTTGCGTTCCTCGGCCCACAGGCGCATCGATATCGCCGGCACAAGAAACAAATAGAGCCAGGGGTGATAGACGAAAAAGCTTTGCAAATCAGCCTGTTCGCGTTCGTAGAACTGGCCAATATAGAAGGTGAAAATGCCGGCCAGCATAAGAAAGATGACAATAAATACGACCGCCACGGGGGTCACGAAATAACTCCCGAACTCGCGCCGGAAAATACTTAGGACCCCACTCATCGATCCGAACCTTCCGAGCCCGCTCCGGTATCCGAATGTGTCAGCTCGCGGAATACGTCTTTAAGACGCCCCGATTCCACAGAGAGTTCGAGGATTTGCAAACCCGCCGCCTGGACGACCCCTCTCACCTCATCCAGTATTGACCGACCCTGCATCGGGAAGGCAGTTATCTCCAGGCGCCCAGCCGTGTCGTGAGCCTCAACCCGCTGGACCCCGCTTGCCGCTTCCAAGGCCCGTATGACCGATTGCGGATCGACCGATTCAAGGCTCAGCTTGACCGCATTGTGGTAAGCCGAGCGCCGCTTGAGCTGCTGCGGTGTTTCGTCTGCCACCACCTTGCCCCGATCGATAATCATGGCGCGCGTGCAAACAGCTTCCACCTCTTCGAGAATGTGGGTCGAGATGACGATGACTTTGTTGGCCGAGATCTTCCGGATCAAATCACGAACTTCGTGCTTTTGGTTTGGATCGAGACCGTCGGTTGGCTCGTCGAGGATCAGAATTTCGGGATCGTGAAGAATCGCTTGTGCCAATCCGACCCGGCGCTGAAAGCCTTTCGATAGAGTCTCAATCGTCTGCTCGAGAACGCCCTCCAAATGCAAGGTGGCGACGGCCTTGGCCACCGCGGCGTCCCTTTCCGGCCCTTCGAACCTGCGGACCTCGGCGACAAAGCGCAAGAACCCCAAAGGCGTCATGTCACCGTATATGGGTGCCCCTTCGGGAAGATAGCCAATCCTTTGTTTGGCCTCGATCGGCGCCTCCCCAATGTCGAACCCGTTGACCCAGGCGGTGCCCGATGTCGGGGCGAGAAAGCCGGTCAGCATTTTCATCGTCGTCGTCTTGCCGGCGCCATTGGGTCCAAGAAAGCCGAGAACCTCCCCTTGTTTCAATTTGAAGGAGATATTTTCAACCGCAACAAAATCACCAAAATGTTTGACCAGAGATTTGGCTTCGAGGGTGGCCGGCATTTGGCGGACTCCTTCCCGAGGGCAATAACAACGCGCCGTCAAAGTAAATAAAAAATCACTGGCCGCGGTTCAAGGATTCATTTCCCTGGCTTGATGTCCCTGAACCCTTTGGCCTGCTCCGCCAGGCCATCGTATAGACCTATCATGCGCTGATACCATTCTCTCAACATCGTTTGTTCGGGCAGGACCTTGACCGGGCTTACCAGGCGGGCCCACTGAAACAGACCGAAAAGAGCATAGTCGCCGTAGGCCGGCCTTTCTCCGCAGATAAATGGTTGCTCTGAAAATGTACGCTCGAAGGGCACCAAAAGCTTGGCCAGTCTTTCGATATTGCGCGGCCGTCTTTCGATGGTTGAGTCGAGCGGCGAACCGATTCGCGCCTCGCGGGTTTTGCGAAAATAAGCAGCGTCAGCGTCGCTCAGAATCTTAGGGATATCGGCCACAATCAGCAAAAAGACCCGCGGCAGAAGGGTGATATCAATCGTATTGACCAAATGGCGGCACAGGGCCCGACCCTCAGCCGAACCAAACAAGCTCGGGCGATCGTTGTATCGATCCTCAAGATAGCAGGCAATGTCCCAGGACTGGGCGATCCACCGGCCATTATCCTCAAGCACCGGCACGGTTCGCGATCCAGAGGACGCAAAGGCCTCCTTTTCCAGAAACCCGACAGGCACAGCCTCGTAGTCCAACTCTTTATGGGCCAGCGCCAGCTTGGTGCGCCAGACAAAGGGACTGAACCTGATTTCCCGGTCTTCGGCTGCAAGTTCGAACAATCGCATCTGGAAGATCACCCTGTTTGCTCAAAAAGAAAGTGACGCAAATGTCGCGCCCTTGCCAGATGATTCTGGGCCGACGAATGCGAATTCAAGAGTTTGTCTTTTCAGGAAGCACCCAGCGCCGGGGTGGGAATCGAGGGGGGCAATCAAAGGGGGGTAAGTTTCCCACCCCGGCGCTTGGGCTTGACGAGGCCAACCATCAAACCTTCAGTCAACTTTAGGGCGCAAGTGAGCCCGAATCTGGGCGATTCTGTGACAAGGATAGACTTTTCACCGTGGGCGGCTAGATTTGCCGGATGGAGGTGCGTAATGGGTCGCGATATTCATCTGACCAGGGCTTTGGCCGACTATCTGGAAGACCATCAGCCTCAAGAACCTGAGCTGCTCCAAGCATTGCGCCGGGAGACCGTAGCACTTGGCGGGATCAGCGTAATGCAGATCGGCTGGGTTCAGGGCCGCTTCATGCAGACCCTGATCCGGGCGACCGGCGCCAGAACCTATCTGGAGGTCGGCACCTTCACTGGATATAGCGCCCTGGCCGCGGCCCTCTCGCTGCCCGATGACGGCAAGGTCTTCGCCCTCGACATCAGCGAGGAATGGACCTCGATTGCCGAGAAATACTGGCAACAGGCGGGAGTCGACCATAAGGTCGATCTCATGATTGGCGATGCCAAGGAAACACTCGGCGCGCTGGCCGAAACCGATTTGGCGGGCCAATTGGATATGATGTTTATCGACGCCGACAAGACAGGCATGCCCGCCTACTTTGATGCGGCGATGGGTCTTCTCAGGCCCGGCGGCCTTGTCCTGATCGATAATGTCTTGTGGGGCGGGAGCGTTATCGATCCGGAGGTCAAAAACGACGATACCGAGGCCATCCGACGGTTCAACATACAAATGGCAGCTGAGGAGCGGGCCTTCGTGTCCATAATCCCGGTCGGCGATGGTCTGACGCTCGCAGTCAAGATTTGATCCGCCCGAGGTGCTGGTCCCGACTTCGATTCAGTTGATCGGGTTTAATCCTTGATTTCGAATTGCCCCATGCCGCTTTGGCGGAATTTTGAAATGCGGGGGTTGCCGTAAATTTCGACGTCGCCATGTCCGCTAATGTCAACCGCTAGGGTCTCGCTGGCGTAGAGTTCGATTTCGCCATGACCGTTTACTTTCAGACTCACGTTCTTGCATCTAAATTCGCGACCTTCGATTTCAGCGTGACCATCGATATCGATCACCGAGGTTCCGCATTTCCCGGACAAGATCAGTTCGCCGTGACCATCGACGGACAATGAAAAGTTATCGCTATCGATATTTTTGATCTTGGCGTCCGACATCCCGTCGATATCGACGCTGTTGAGTTTCGGCAGAGCGATGGTCGCATGAAGTTCCCTCGAACCTTGGCGCCGTGAACCGCGCTTGCGGCGTTCCTTATAAATGTGCAAAACGCCATCGCGCACTTCGACCCGCAGCCTTTCCATGTCGGCCTCGCGTCCCGAGACCTTGACGGCAAATTTTTCGCCGACGCTCACATCGAGCCCCACATGGCCGTCCACCTCAATCCCTGTAAAGCCTTTGACGTCAAACGTCTGCGTACTCTCCGCAGCCATCGCCGCACCGGCAATCAAAAATCCAACGGCCACCGTGGTTCGTGTAATTCCTCGCCATAATCTCATGTCGATTTCCTCTCTTTTCTTGGCTGCAGGTCTTGACCAAAACTTCCCCGGAAGTCTGGCCAAAAAAGATTGAGGCCTTGGTGAATGTGATCTCCGCCTAAGGCCCCGACCCTAACTTCTTAGTGTGCTGCTACTTGATTTCGAAGCTGCCGAAGCCCCGAATGCGCGGTCTGACGCTACTCGGGTTGCCGTAAACCTCGATATCGCCGACGCCATTTATGAAAGCGACTATCGATTCCGAAGCGTATACATCAGCGTCACCGGCACCGTTAATCTCGACCTCAACCGCCTTGCACTTCAACTCACTGGCATCTAAATCCGCGGCGCCATTGATTTCGAAGTGCGCGCTGCCGCAAACGCCCTCGATATCGATATCTCCGGCTCCGTTGACGATCAGCTCGAATTCTTCGGAATCAACGCCGCTAATTTCGACGTCCGCGGCACCGTCGATCACGAATCCGTTCAATGCGACCATTGAAATCTCGATCTCGACATCGAGGTCGCGCCACCTTCTCCCCTTTTGGGAGATGATCAGAGTGTCACCATCAACTTCGGTCTCGACCCGCGCCAGATAACGGCTCTCAGTTGTTATCTCGACCAACTGTTGCTTTTCGCCGGCAACGATCGAAATATCGAGCGCACCTTTGATAACGATGCGCGTGAAGGTATCCAGATCCCGTGCCTCGGTGGCTTCTGCGGCCACGGCCGACTGGCCACCCAGGCTAACCGTAGCCAGAAGTGCCAAGG
Source organism: Pseudomonadota bacterium (assembly GCA_022566895.1). Taxonomy (GTDB): domain Bacteria; phylum Pseudomonadota; class Alphaproteobacteria; order Sphingomonadales; family SMXR01; genus JADFIA01. Next base: position 46,513 of record JADFIA010000001.1, on the reverse strand, counting down.
CCGTAACAGCTCTGTGTTTTATCATTACAGTCATATCTTCCACCTCCCCAGAGTAACTCTCACCATCCAATCCCATTACCCCGACGGACTCTTGCCTTCAATTGTTGTCTCGCCGGCCTTTGAATCACTATACGCCAACCAAGGCGAAAAACCTTCGCACTTGCCATGATTTTTTCGTTACGTCAGTATGAAGCGCCATGACGAAGTTAGGATCGATCGTTGAATTTCCTCAAAAGCGCCGGAAAAGCTGGCCTGAGCAGGTCTGTTTCAACCGTTTTGAGCTGTCCGAAATTCTGAATATCTATGGCCTCATGGTGGCGGCCGGTCTGTGGCGCGATTATGCGATCGCCATGCGGCCCGACCGGGCCGTCTTTGCGGTTTTTCGCCGCGCCTCGGAAGTGCCGGTCTACCGTATCGTCAAGGAGCCTACCCGGGCCAGACAGCAAGGGGCGTTCTTGGTCCTTGGCCGCGACGGCCAGATCATGAAGCGAGGGCATAGCCTGCCGCAGGTCCTGCGGCCATTCAGGGCCAAGCTTCTTAAAGTCGTAAACTAGAAACCCGAAATTAAAGGCCCGGTCGTTACCGACCGGGCCCTTATGCCTGAATATTTTTCTGTACTAGCGGCGGCCACCGAACAAGCGCAGCATAAAGAGGAACATATTGATGAAATCAAGATACAGCCTCAGAGCACCCATGATCGCCTTTTTAGAAGCCATTTCGTGGCTGTCACCCTCGTAATACATACGTTTGATCTTCTGGGTGTCGTAGGCCGTCAATCCTGCGAAGATCAGAACGCCGAGGATCGAGATGCCGTAATCGATGGCCGGCGAAGCCAGGAACCAGTTCACGACCATGGCAATCAAAATGCCGAAGACGCCCATGATCAGGAAGGATCCCCATCCCGACAGATCCTTCTTGGTCGTATAACCCCAAAGGCTCAGTGTGCCAAAGGCTGCGGCGGTGATAAAGAAAATCCGCGTGACGCTGACGCCGGTGTATATGAACAGGACTGAGGACAGTGACAGGCCCATAACCGCTGCAAAGGCCCAAAACATACCTTGCAATGTGCTGGCCCGCATCCGATGAGCACCAAACGACATCGCGAAAACAAAAATAAGCGGTGAAAAGGCAACCACCCAACCGAGCCCAGTATAGCCGGTAATGTATTGGCCGTCGGGGGTGATTTGAAAAAGCAGCGATGCGACGGCCGGCGATTCAAAGGTCAACATGGCCATAATGCCGGTCAATAAAACACCGGATGCCATATAGTTATAGACACGCAGCATATAGGTCCGAAGACCCTCATCAACGGGCGCAACGACTCCTGTCTCTCCAAGAGGTCTAGCGGCGTGCGGTTCCAGTTTCTCAACCATTTTCAAGCAATCCCTTAATATTTGCGTAAATATCTGCACCAGATATTGGCGAGATTTCGGTTGGGTTCAACCTAAATCTGGTGAATTTGATCAGTCATGGAGCCTTAATATGCGGTTCGGCTTGGCGCCAAGCGCCTGCCAAGTGCCCAATAGACCGAAAAGGACGGTTACCGCGATACTCAAGAGAATCGTTAAGATCATCGGCAAGGGCAAGAAGACGAACTTGAGCTCCAACACATTGGTGACCACAAAACGACCGATAAATGAGCCAAGGCCTAGGGCAACGACACCGGTGATCAGTCCCAGACCGACATATTCATACACAAAGGCCTTCAAAATATCACGTCTTTCGGCCCCCAAAACCTTCATCACCACGGCGTCATAGATGCGGTGCCGGTGGCCAGCCGCCAAGGCGCCTGCAAGGACGAAAATTCCGGCCAGAATGGCGACCGCCGCTGTGGCCCGCACCGCTACGGCAATTTGCGACAGGATGTCGTTGACTGTATCCAGAATTTCCTTCATGCGGATCGCCGTCACATTGGGAAAGGCGTCGGTCAACGCGCGGTGCGCGGCTTGTTCTTCTTCCGGCGCGATCTTGATGGAAGCCATATAGGTGTGGGGCGCGGTTTCAAGTGTGCCCGGGGCAAAGACGACGACAAAATTGAAACTGAGCGTACCCCATTCCAACTCTCGCAGATTGGCGACCGTGGCTTCGATCTCACGGCCCAGTATGTTGACCTTTAACGAGTCTCCGACCTCGATTCCAAGCCCGCGCGCCTCCTCGGCCGAGAAGGATACGAGGGGCGGTCCCGAATAGTCCGCGGGCCACCATTCGCCGGCCACGATGCTGTTGCCTTGTGGGATCGTTTCGCTATAGGTCAGATTGCGATCACCGCTGATCACCCAGCGCGCTTCGGGGGCCGCCTTTACTTCCGCCGACGGCACACCGTCGATCTCGGTGATTGTGCCCCGTAGCGATGGCACGATCCGGAGTTCATTCAGTCCTTCAAGTCCAGCCGAAATAGCCCTGAAGCTGTCGACCTGGTTTTTTTGAATATCGATCATAAAAAAGGCTGGGGCTTGATCTGGAATCTGGTCCTGGATACGCTGCGAAAGATTCCCTTCAACAAGCGCGATGGATGCGAACAGGGTCAGGCCCAAGCCGATCGACAGCACCACCGGTCCGGTCGCCGCCCCGGGTCGGTGAAGATTGGCCAGCGCCATTCTCAAGATCGCTTTTTTTGGCCGTGGCAGACGGCGCGCGACGGCCTGGATTAGCCATCCTGCAAGACGCAGAATCAGGAAACTTAACGCTGCACCGATCACGAACCCAATGGCCAATTGTTTGAGATCGGATAGCCCCACCGCAAGGCCGGCTACGATCAGCCCAGAAAGTGCGACCATGAAAATGTAGCGCCATCTGGGCAGCCTCCTTACGGGCGCCACGAGGCTCCGAAACAATTGCGCAGCGGGCAGATCGCGCGCCTTGGCCAGCGGCCAGATGGTAAAGGCGAGGGTAATTAAAAATCCGTAGACGGCAGCTGTGATGATGGGCTCCGGGAACACTTCAAATCTTGGTGCCACCGGGATTTGCTCGGACAGGAAGCCGGCCAATAGAGGCGGCACCAACACGCCAACGCCGAGCCCCGCCACCACCCCAACCACGGCCAGGATCATGACCTGCAATAAATAGATCCGGAAGATCATGTCGCCAGTCCCACCGAGGATTTTAAACGTGGCGATGGTCTCGACCTTTTGGTCCATATAGGCGCGCACCGCATTGCCAACCCCAACCCCGCCAACAACCAGCGCCGAAAGACCGACCAGCGCCAGAAACATACCCATTCTGTCAACAAAGTTGCGAACACCTGGCGCACTGTTCCTGCGGGTACGAACCCGCCAGTTGGCTTCCGGAAAGGCCTCATTTAGATCGTTGAGCCAATTGTCGATATCCGCCCCTCCCGCCAGACGTATCTTGTAATGATAAAAGACCATGCTTCCGGGCTGGATCAGATGGGTTTGGGGCAGGGCCGCGAGATCGATCATCACCGTCGGACCCCATTGTATGCCTTCGTTCGAGCGGTCGGGCTCACGTTCGAGAATGCTTCTCACTTCAAACGACACATCGCCAACCCGCAGCTGGTCTCCAATGTTGGCTTCAAGCCGGTCGGCCAGATTTGCCGGGATCGCTGCTCCCCATCTGCTGTTCTTGTTTGCGAAGGCCTCACTGCGCCCGATGGCCGGGACCAATTCGAGGCCGCCGTAAAGGGGGTAAAGTCCGTCCACGGCCTTGACCTCGACCAGCGTCCGCTCGCCGGATTTCTCAGCCCGCCCCATGGCGCGAAGGCGCACGCTCTGCGAGACCTCGCCTGATTGCTCGAAAAACGCCAGCTCTTCAGCGGTCGCGGCGCGCCGCAGAATCCGCACCCCAACGTCACCACCGAGGAGAATTCGACCCTCTTCCTCGAGCCCCGTATTGATGGCCTTGGTCAGCGAGCCAACGCCGGCGATCGCCGCAACCCCCAAGATCAAGCAGGCCAGAAAAATCCGAAATCCACTGAGGCCGCCCCGAAGCTCTCGCAGCGCAATGCGCAGACTAACCGGCAAGTTGGAAAAGGCCCGGCTAGCACTCACAAGGCCGCCTCCGTCCGATCGGCGGCCGCCGGTTCCAGAGCGCCGCTGGCTTTATATATGCGCCCGTCAGCCATGTGCAGGACCCGATCGCATCGCGAGGCTAGATCCGGATCGTGGGTGATCAGAACCAGCGTCGTGTGCCGGCGGGCGTGCAAATCGAACATGAGATCAATGATCTGCGCGCCTGTGGATTGATCCAAATTGCCGGTCGGCTCGTCGGCAAACAGCAGTTTTGGATTTGGTGCCAGGGCACGAGCCAGGGCCACCCGCTGTTGTTCACCGCCTGAAAGTTGGGCTGGATAATGTTCGACCCGATGATCGAGCCCCACTGACTCCAGTTCTTCCTGCGCCCTGTCAAACGGCGCCGCATCGCCAGCAAACTCAAGCGGCACCGCTACATTCTCAAGCGCCGTCATGGTCGGGATGAGGTGAAAGGCCTGGAGAAGAATGCCGATCCGTCGGCGCCGGTGGCGGGCCAGCCCATCCTCGTCCTCCTGAGAATAGTCGAGCCCGTCGATCCGCACCGATCCAGAACTGGCCTGCTCAAGTCCGGTCATAATCGCCATCAGTGTCGATTTTCCTGATCCGGAGGGGCCAACAATTCCGACCGCTTCGCCAGGTTCTATGCGCAGGTTGACGCCACGCAAAATATGAACCGGGCCGGCCGCGCTTTCGAGCGTTAGATGGAGATCCTCCAGTTCGATAATTGGGGAGTTTGAGGTCATAATAACTTATCCAGCTGCCGCAATATTGATTGTTTGTTCACTCAGAACAATATGTCACCAACCGGTGGGGATTCAAGGATGCTGCCATCAGAGGAAGACCGTACACGACCAACCGAGGCAGATTTGCGGTCAATTACCGAGATAGCAATTGATTCTTGAGGATTCGGAAGGCAAGACTTGGACGTGATCAGGATGATGAAGTATTTGTGGATCGCCGTTTTGTGGCTGGCCACCGGCTTAGCCTTGGCTGGCGGGACGGAGCCTGCGAGCCGAACCATTGTGGTCATGGGGGACAGCCTCTCGGCCGGTTATAATCTGCCGCCTGGCGCCGCCTTCCCGGCCCGGCTTGAAATTTGGTTAGCGGCCAAGGGAACCTCTGTTGAGGTGGTTAATGCGGCCGTCTCCGGTGATACGTCTTCTGGCGGTCTGGCGCGCGTAGAATGGTCGATCAGCGAACACCCCGGCGGTAGTCCTGATCTGGTGATCGTTGAGTTCGGCGGTAACGACGCCTTGAGAGGCTTTGAGCCCTCGCTGACACGATCCAACCTTGCCCGAATTATCGAAATTCTCAAAGAGCGGCAAATCCCGGTGCTGTTGGCGGGTATGCGGGCACCGCCCAACATGGGTCGCGAATACGAGGCCGAATTTAACGGTTTGTATCCTGAACTCGCGAAGGAGTATGGGGTTTATTTCTATCCCTTTTTTCTTGAGGGAGTGGCGGCGATACCCGCGTTAAATCTTAGCGACGGTATTCATCCGAACGAGAAGGGTATTGGGGTGATTATTGAGAATATCGGACCCTTGGTTCTCGAAGCTTTGGGCGGCGAATAGTCGGAGGGGCAACAATCATGGTGCGTCTGTTCGTCGGCCTGACCCTGCCGCACTCGGTGAAACAGGAGCTTTTGGGACTCATGGCCGGTCTTGAAGGGGTGAAATGGCAGCGCGAAGATCAGTTGCATTTAACCCTCAATTTTATTGGTGAGGTTCCAGAGCCTCAAGCGGCAGAGGTTGGCTTGGCGCTTTCCGCTGTGCCCTTCGCGCCTTTCGCGCTCAGACTTGAGGGCGTCGACATCTTCGGTCACCGCCGGCGCCCACGGATGCTGTGGACCGGCGTACGTCAAGAGAACATCGAGCAACTTCAACATCTCCACGCCAAGATTGGTCGCGTCTTGCAGGGCTGCGGTCTAGAAGCCGACCCAAGAAAATACGTGCCCCATGTCACGCTTGGTCGCTTCAAGGGGAAGGCCAGGCGGGTCGGATTGTATCTTGAGTATCATTCGGGTTACAAAAGCCCGGCCTTCGAAGCAAACGCCATGACGTTGTACCGCAGCCACCTCGGTCATCAGGGATCTCATTACGTTGTTGTTTCAAGCTATCCCGGCAGGTCAAACGCCGTGCCTGCGTAGCACTGCCTCTACCTGTCCAAGATACGATTCACCAAAAAACAGAACGTGCCCCAGAAGCGGCCAAAGATTATAGATCTCCTTTCGGACTTCGAAAAAATCCGGCTCGATGGTCCGGTACGAGTTGTAGACCTCGAAAAAGGGCTCTGTCATGGTCCCGAACAAGGTTGAAAAGGCGAGGTCCATTTCGGCATGACCAAAATAGATCGCCGGGTCGAGAAAGGCTGCGACCCGGCCCTCATTCACAATGACATTGCCCTGCCACAGATCTCCGTGCAAAAGCGACGGCGCCACTGGTTCGCTGATAAGATCGTCCAGTTTGCCGGCAAATGCCTCGATCCGCCCCAGCATCCGGCCGCTGATCCGGCCAGCCGCAGCCGTCACCCGGGCCATCTGCAAGAGCCTCTGATCCCTGAAAAATTCGACCCAGGAAGTCGTCCGGGGATTGGGCTGATCGGCCGGACCATAAAGGGTATCGAACGGAAAACCGAAGGACTCAGATGAAAGTTCGTGCAGCTTGGCGATATGCACCGCGGCGTCTTTTTGTGCCGCCTCATCGAGGCCGCCCCGCCCTTCGATAAAACTCATCAAGAGAATTTCCGGCGTCGCGGCCATCAGTTCGGGTACTGGCAACTCGGTCTTGGAGCCGAGATACTCAAGCATTCGTGCTTCCAGTTTGGTCGTCGAAGGGGCCCCGGCCTTTGGATATTTGGCCGCAAGGACCGATCCGTCGGGCATTTCGACCCGCACCACATGGGCCCAGTCGCTCGTAAATTCGGGCCTTATGCGGCTAGGCGGCGTGCCCATCAACTCCTCGATAACGGCATCAAGATTTTTCATTTCCGTTGATCGGAAAAATGTTCGCGGACGATCTGTTCCAACAGACCTTTCGACGTTTCGCGTACCAAATCGAGGCACAATTCGAACCCCCGGTTGCCCCCGTAATAGGGATCCGGCACTTCGTCGATGCCGAGATGCGGGGCGTAAGAGAGATAGAGCCGGGCCCTGTTCCCGAGGCCGGGCGGTGCTCGATCCAAAAGGCTGTCGAGATTATACTGATCCATCGCCAGGATATATTGAAAGCGGTCGAAATCCTCGCTGTCTACGCTGCGAGCCCTTTGGTCGCTAATGTCAATCCCGTGCCTTGCTGCAACTTCGATCGACCGGGGATCAGGAGCCTGACCGATGTGATAGGCGCTGGTACCGGCGGAATCACAAAACAGGCCCCGCTCGAACAGACCCTCGGCCTGAGCGAGATCACGAAAAGCCCCTTCGGCGAGTGGCGAGCGGCAAATATTGCCCATGCAAACAAACAGGACTCCGACCATTTAAAGCTCACTCCCTGCGCTGATTTCGGGACTGGCACTTTAGGGAATTGCAAAGATAAGGGAAAGCCGCCAGTATTTTGAGGCAGAGAGCAAGAATTAAATATGACCAATTACCAAAATATCGTCGTGCTGACAGGGGCCGGAATTTCGGCCGAGTCGGGGCTCTCGACCTTCCGCGGCGACGATGGTCTGTGGGAAAATCACCGGCTCGAAGATGTCGCCACACCCGAGGCGTTTCGCCGCGATCCCGAGCTTGTGCATCGCTTTTACAACATGCGCCGGGCCAATCTCGGCACAGTGCGGCCCAATCCTGCCCATAAGGCCTTGGCGCGCCTCGAACAGGAGCACGATGGCGAAGTGCTGGTGATCACCCAAAATATCGATGATCTGCACGAGCGCGGCGGTAGCAGGAATATTCTCCATATGCACGGCGAGCTGCTAAAGGTGCACTGCCGCTCGTGCGCCGAGGTCTTCGATTGGTCCGGGGATATCGACGAGACGGTGGAATGCCCGGACTGCGGCGTGATACCTTCGCTGCGCCCGCATATCGTCTGGTTCGGCGAGATGCCATTCTGCATGTATGAAATCGACGAGGCTTTAAGATCGTGCGATCTTTTTGTCTCGATCGGCACATCTGGTAATGTCTATCCGGCGGCCGGCTTCGTGGCTCAGGTAAGCGCCATGGGGAGAGCCCGCAGTATCGAGCTGAACCTTGAGCCGTCCGAAGGCGTCAGCCTTTTCAATGAGGCCCGCCAGGGACCGGCAAGCAAACTCGTGCCGGAGTTTGTGGAGCGGCTGTTGGCCGGAGAGGCCTAAAGAAAGGAAGGAAGAAATCATGGTCGAGCGTTTGACCGAGGAGGAAAGAGCAGCGGCCCTCGAGGCCCTGCCCGGCTGGGGTCTTGTGGATGGCCGCGATGCCATTAAGCGGACCTTCACGTTTGGTGATTTCAATGCTGCATTCGGCTTTATGTCGCGGGTCGCTATGGTGGCCGAAAAGATGGATCACCATCCCGAATGGTTCAATGTCTACAACCGGGTCGAGGTGACACTTTCAACCCATGATGCGGACGGTTTGACCGAGCGCGATATACGGCTTGCCAAGGCCATGGAACGATTCGCCGGCGCCTAGGGTACCCGCTTCGTGGTTTGTTTCCCAAGCTGGGCTTCGCGGTGCGCTGTATAGACCGTGGAGCCGAGAATAAGCAGCGCTCCGGCCAAGGTCAGAATGTCCACCGGCTCGCCAAATAGGTAGACGCCAAATAACGTCGCCAACATCAGGCGCACAAAATCGAGCGGCAAGACCGCCGAGGCTTCGCCGAGCGCAAAGGCGCGGCCCAATGCGGTATGGGCGAATCTCACCATGATCCCGATCACCAGGAGCAGCCCTAATTCTTCAAGTGTCAGCCATTGCCAAACGCTCAACGCGACGAGAAAGACGACCGGCAGGATCAGCAGAAATGAATAGGCGGCGATGGCTTGCGGGTCGTCGGTCGAAGTCAGCGACTTGATTACCAACATCGATGCCCCGATCGATACGGCACCGATTATGGCCGCCCAGATGCCCATTGTGACTGCCTCAAAACCGGGTCTGACAACCAAAAATGCACCCGCAAAGGCGATCAGGATGGCCAGCATTCGCCGCATCTTGATCCGTTCACCGAGCCAAAGTGCCGCCCCGATAACGGCGAAGATCGGCGCCGCGTAGCTGATCGCCACGACATCCGCCATCGGGGCGTTTGCGATCGCGTAAAAGGTGCCGAGCGTGCCACTAATTGCGAACAATGAACGCAAGAAATGCAAGCCAATCCGTTCGGTTTTGAAAAAACTGATTCCGACCCGCCAAAACACCGGGGCAAAGGCGAAAAGCGCAAACAGCGTCCGGTAAAAAACGATCATGAAGGGATGAACCGTTTCCGAAGTGTGGCGAATCAGGGCCCAAAGCGTGCCGAAAAGAATTCCCGACCAGACCATATGGATCATGGCCCGCGTGCTGGGCGGCAAGTGGCCGATCATCGCTGGGCCTGTCCACGGCGGTCTGCTCGGGATAGCGACAAGATCGTCACCTGGCCAGGTCGACCGTGAAATCGGCTTCGGTCCGATCCTTTATTTCGTCGATGCGAACGTCCGGGGCCAGTTCAACGAGACTTAGCCCCCGGTCATTGATGACGAAAACCCCAAGATCGGTAATCACCAAATCGACCACGCCGGCGCCGGTCAGCGGCAGACTGCACTCGTGCAAGAGCTTGGGGCGGCTGTCCTTGGCGTTGTGGTCCATGATCACGACAACCTTCTTGACACCGGCCACCAGATCCATGGCGCCGCCCATGCCCTTGACCATTTTTCCGGGGATCATCCAGTTGGCCAAATCGCCGTTTTCCGCCACTTCCATGGCGCCCAGAATCGAGAGATCGATATGGCCGCCGCGGATCATGCCAAAACTGTCAGCGCTCGAGAAATAGCTGGTGCGCTTGAGCTCGGTGATCGTCTGCTTGCCGGCGTTAATAAGATCCGGGTCCACCTCGTCCTCATAGGGAAAGGGGCCCATACCGAGCATGCCGTTTTCGCTTTGCAGGGTGAGATCGATATTGCTCGGAATGAAGTTGGCGACCAGCGTCGGGATGCCGATGCCAAGGTTGACGTAGTAACCGTCTTTCAGTTCCGCCGCCGCCCGCTCGGCCATCTGGAGCCGGGTCCAAGGCATGATCTATTCCCTCTCTCTAGTTGTGCGCTGTTCGATCCGCTTTTCGAACTCACCTTTGAATATCCGCTGTACAAAAATACCTGGCGTATGAATAAAATCGGCCTCCAGCGCGCCAACTTCGACGATCTCCTCGACTTCGGCCACGGTGGCCCTGCCGGCGGTCGCCATGATCGGATTAAAATTCCGCGCCGTCTTGCGGTAAATAAGATTTCCCGCTGTGTCGCCTTTCCAGGCCTTGATGATCGAAAGATCAGCCGTAAGCCCGCGCTCGAGGATATGGGTTTCGCCGTCAAACTGCTTGTGGGGTTTGCCCTCGGCGATCACCGTCCCGACACCGGTCTTGGTGTAAAATCCCGGTATCCCGGCTCCGCCAGCCCGGATTCGCTCGGCCAGCGTGCCCTGTGGATTGAACTCCAGTTCAAGCTCGCCGCTCAAGAACTGCTGTTCGAAAAGCTTGTTTTCGCCGACGTAGGACGAGACCATTTTCTTGATTTGATGTGTCTCGAGAAGCAGCCCGAGACCGAAGTCGTCGACGCCCGCATTGTTGCTGATGACGGTCAGATTACCAACCCCCGCATCTCTGATCGCGGTGATTAAGTTTTCGGGAATCCCGCAAAGCCCGAAACCGCCGGCCATGATCGTCATGCCGTCGAACAAAAGCCCGTCGAGAGCCGCACCGGCGTTCTTGTAAACCTTCTTCATTAGCCCCGCCCGAAGAACCGAAATCTCATTTCGGGTGTAGGACCTGCGGATCGGCGGGTCAAGAGACGGGCCGCCATATTTCTAGCCATTTTATGGATCAAAATCCCGCCAAAGTCGGGCCTTGGGGTTGAAACTCGAAGGGCTGATGTGATGTAACTTGCATTGGTCGGGACCTAATGCTCTATGTGTCGGAGTTCACTGGCTTGCCGGCAGTTTCTTGAGAGAATTGGAGCACATTGAAATGCGTATTGGTGGAATTATTCGGATCGTCTCAGCGACCTCCCGAGTACCATTCATTTCGGCAGCGCTAGCGATTGTGCTTCTCGCGGCCCCCGAACCTTCGCTGGCCCAGGAGAAACACGATCTGATCGGCAGCTATCGCGATTGGGATGCCTTCACCCTCGCCAATGAGGACGGCAATACAATTTGTTATGTCATTTCGATTCCCAAGGAAATGACTCCGAAAAACGTTAACCACGGCAGCATTTACGTCACTGTAACCCACAAGCCGCGCTTGAAAATACAAGACGAGGTCAACATCGTAGTTGGATACCGGTTTCGGCCCGGATCAACCACAACAGTAACTATCGGATCAACCCAACACAGATTTTTTACCGAGGAATGCAAATTAGACGAAAAAAGAGTGGGGGGATGTGCCTGGATGCCCACACCTCGAGAGGACCGTCAGGTCGTGGCAAGTATGAAACGTGGTAATAGGATGGTTGTTCGCAGTACCTCGGCGCGAGGCACAAACACTCGGTACAGGTTCTCGCTCATGGGCTTTACAGCCGCCTATAGTGCCATGACTAAAGCCTGCGAATAGAGAGCTGAGGCTAATCCCGTGACCATGGATATTAAGACGGCCGACCCCGTCGGCACCGACCCGGATACCGGGGCCACCGATACCAGTGCACCGATCGATCTCCTGGGACTGTCCCGGGATGAGATGTGCGAGGCCCTTATCGCCGCCGGCGTTCCGGACCGACAAGCCAAAATGCGGACGGCGCAGCTTTGGCGCTGGATTTATCATCACGGTCACCAATCCTTCGATTCGATGACCAATGTAGCGAAGAATCTACGCCAAGATCTGGCCCGTCGCTTCCGTATATCCCGCCCCGAGGTGGTGAACCTTCAAATCTCAAAGGACGGTACGAGGAAATATCTTTTGAGGTTCGCCGACGGCAAGGAGGCGGAAATGGTCTACATCCCCGATCAGGACCGCGGCACGCTTTGCGTTTCGTCTCAGGTTGGCTGCACACTCAATTGCCGCTTCTGCTACACCGGAACCCAGCGGCTGGTCAGGAATCTTGAAGCCGGCGAGATCGTCGCCCAAATCCTGGTCGCCCGTGACGATTTGGGTGAATGGGTGCCGTCGTCGACCGCCGGGCGCAGGGTCACGAACATTGTCATGATGGGCATGGGCGAGCCGCTTTATAATTTCGAGAATGTCAAAAAGGCGCTGCTTATCGTCATGGATAAGGAGGGTATCCAGATGTCGCGCCGCCGGATTACGCTTTCGACCGCCGGCGTCGTGCCGATGATGCAAAGAGCCGGCCAGGAGATTGGCGTCAATCTGGCCGTATCTCTCCACGCTACAAACGATGCCGTGCGAAGCGAGATCGTACCCCTAAACCGCAAATACCCGCTTAAGGAATTGCTGAAGGCCTGTCAGGACTACCCGGGCGCCCACAATGCCCGGCGGATTACCTTCGAATATGTCATGCTCAAGGGCGTGAACGACAGCGACGATGATGCCAGAGAATTGGTCCGTCTGATTAGGGAGTACGACCTACCGGTCAAGGTCAATCTGATTCCCTTCAATCCTTGGGACGGCGCGGCGTACGAATGTTCGGAACCGGAGCGGATCAAGCGCTTCAGTTCGATCATTTTCGAGGCGGGCATCTCTGCCCCCGTGCGTACGCCGCGGGGACAGGACATCATGGCGGCTTGCGGCCAGCTGAGATCGGCCAGCAAACGACAAAGACGGCAGAGCCCGGGGGCCTAGGAAAAAGCATGGCCATCTCGACGAACCCAAAGAAAGTCGTGTTGGCCTATTCCGGCGGGCTCGATACAAGCGTCATTCTGAAATGGCTCGAAGTGACCTACGGCTGCGAGGTTGTCGCCTTTGCGGCCGATCTCGGACAGGGTGCCGAGCTCGATGAGGCACGGCGCAGGGCTGAGCAACTGGGCATTAGAGAGATTCTCATCGAAGATCTTCGGGACCAGTTTGTGCGCCACTATGTTTTCCCGATGCTGCGCGCCAATGCCCTTTACGAAGGGACTTACATGCTGGGCACGGCGATTGCCAGGCCCCTGATCGCCAAACGTCAGATTGAGATCGCCAGAGAAACCGGCGCCGACGCGGTGGCCCATGGAGCAACCGGCAAGGGCAACGATCAGGTGCGCTTCGAGCTCGCCTATGCGGCCCTCGATCCCGACATCCGGGTGATCGCTCCATGGCGCGAGTGGGATTTGACTTCGCGCACCAAATTGCTGGCGTTTGCCGAGGCGCACAAGATTCCGGTCCCTAAGGACAAAAAAGGCCAGGCGCCGTTTTCCACCGACGCCAATCTGTTTCACACCAGCGCCGAGGGGAAGGTGCTCGAAGACCCCGACGCCGCCCCACCCGAATATGTCTATTCGAGAACCGTGGCCCCGGAAGCGGCTCCGGATGCGCCGCTGTTACTGGAAATAGCTTTCGAAAAGGGCGACCCGGTCGCCATCGACCGTATTCGCATGGAACCCGCAGATCTGCTTGAACAGCTGAACGAACTGGCTGGCCAGAATGGGATCGGGCGGGCTGATATGGTCGAGAACCGTTTGGTCGGCATGAAATCCCGAAGCGTTTACGAGACCCCCGGTGGCACGGTCTTGCACCATGCCCACCGGGCCATCGAAAGCATTACCCTTGATCGCCAAGCGGCGCATTTAAAAGACGAGCTGATGCCGCGCTACGCGGAGCTTATTTACAATGGTCTTTGGTTTTCGCCGGAGCGCGAAATGCTCCAGTCGCTGATCGATGAAAGTCAAAAAAATGTTTCGGGTACCGTTCGTCTGAAGCTTTACAAGGGAAATGTTATCGTCGACGGGCGGCGCTCTGATAATTCGCTCTATTCATCCGCCTTAGCTACATTCGAGGACGACGAGGTTTACGATCAAAGCGATGCGAGCGGCTTTATCGAACTCATGGCGCTGAGACTGAAGCTGTTGAGCACCAGAAAATAAGTGCCTATAGGCTGTGTTCGTTGATTCCGGCCTGACGGCAGGCGGCGGAGACGGTATTTTTCAATAGGCAAGCAATGGTCATCGGGCCGACGCCACCCGGCACCGGGGTTATGGCCCCAGCTGTCTTGATTGCGGCTTCGAATTCCACATCTCCGATCAGCTGCGTTTTGCCATCGCCCTTTCCCGGGGCCGGGACGACATTCTGGCCAACGTCGATCACCACGGCACCGGGCTTGATCCAGTCGCCCTTGATCAGGTGAGCAACCCCAACCGCAGCGACCAGAATATCCGCGTTGCGGCATTCTGCGGCCAGATCCCGGGTCCGCGAATGAGCAATCGTGACGGTGCAGTGTTCGCGCAGCAAGAGCTGAGCCATCGGCTTGCCGACAATGTTCGAGCGCCCGACGATCAGCGCGCGTTTGCCTTTGAGCTCGTCCACCTCCGCTCGCAGCATCAAAAGACAGCCGAGCGGCGTACAGGGCACCAGCCCATCGCCCCCGGTCGCCAAGAGCCCGACGTTGACGAGGTGAAACCCGTCGACATCCTTTTCAGGATTGATTGCCTCCATGACCGCCGCCTCGTCGATCTGATCCGGCAATGGCAGTTGGACGAGAATCCCGTGCACCGCTGAATCGTCGTTCAGCTTTTCGACCAGACCAAGAAGTTCGTCTTGAGTGGTGGTCGCAAGCAGTCGGTGTTCGAACGAGTTCATCCCGCTCTCGGTCGTCATGCGCGCCTTGTTGCGGATGTAGATCTGACTGGCCGGGTTCTCGCCGACAATCACGACGGCGAGGCCAGGCGTCAGGCCGTGCTTGGACTTTAGGGTCTCGACCCGCGCCGCGACGCCCTCGCGTAGCTTCGCAGCAAGAGCCCGGCCATCGATTATTCTTGCTTCACTCACCCTTTGCCGCTCCGATCTGCAGTTCCCGCAGCTTGTTCTCCATGTGGGCCGCCAATTCCTTTGAATCCCCGGCCAGCAGCACCGTCTTATGGCGCGATTTATGGCCGCTTGCAATTGCAACCTTACCCTTTGGCACGCCGAAGGTCTTGGCGATCAGCTTACAAAGCGCGCTATTTGCTTGTCCCTTATATGGCAGGGCCCTCACCCGCACCACCAGCCGGTTCTCAATGCTCAGATCCCCGGCCACAATGCCCACCACCTCGTCGGCTGATGCCTTCGGCCTCAGGACCGCATAGACATAAAGGCCTTTTGGAGTTTGACGATAAAAAATGGGTCCACCTCAGACAAACATCGGACGGATGGAGTAGTTCAGGAACTCGCGGAGGAACATGACCAGCAATAGAAGTACAATCGGCGAGAGATCGAGGCCGCCGATCGGCGGCAGAAACCGCCGGATACGGTATAAAAACGGCTCTGTAATGCGGTAAAGAAAGTCCCAGATCAGGGCCAGAAAATAATTGTGCAAAGGCAGGTGACCGAAGGAGCGCAACCAGCTCAGGATTACCCAGATGAAGATCAGCAACTGATAGATCTCAAGAACGCGGTCAATCAGATTAAAAAACGCAATCATTCTCTTTTGTCCTCGCGCATCGCTGCCAGAATTACCCGCAGAATGACCCCTGCTCAAGCCGAATTCGGGCTCTTGGGGACCTAGCGTCAGTGGCACACCTAAATGCAAAACAAAACCGTTTTTGGAGATTTCCGGTCCATTTGGTGATTTCCCGTTCATCCGAATATGCAACAAAATTGCAAGCTTTACTTGACGCCAGCATTCTTTCGGCAAAAAATGAGTTGAATTTAATTGTCTTGTTCGATTGTCGTTCACCGTGAGGGGGTGTCGGCGGGCGTGGTCGGGCGTCGGTTCTGCTGATAGGGGAGGAAATATGTCACACAAATTCATTCTTTTTGCTAGTGCTGCCGCCGTTTTTTATGGCGCGCTTGCCGTCGAACCAAGCCCGGCTTTGGCCCAAGGCCAGGAGATCGAGGAAATAGTGGTCACGGGCACCTATATCCGCCGCAAATCGCAGGCCGACAGCCCCAATCCCATTGCCGTTATCGGTAAGGAAATGATGGAGGCCATAGGCGCCGCTAATTTCGCCGACATCGTGCAGACCCTGACCATCAACAACGGCGCCCAGAATAATCCGGATGCCTTTACGCAAAACGGCACAACGGGCACATCCAACTTTAACCTGCGCGGCCTCGGCGTGGCGTCGACTCTCGTGCTTTTAAACAGCCGGCGGGCGGTCGTGTCCGGCGCCCTTACCAACGGCGGCCTGAATTTTATCGACATATCGTCGCTGGTGCCGGAGATCGCTGTCTCTTATATCGAGATATTAAAAAGCGCCGCCTCGCCGACCTACGGATCGGATGCTGTGGCGGGGGTTGTCAACTTCATCACCGACGATAATTTCGAGGGTGTACAGATTTCCGGTGATTACCGGTTTGTCACCGACCAGGGCAAGGCTTCGGACACGCTGCTCCAGGCCAAAGTCGGTTGGGGCAACGACCAGTTCCACTTTATGGGAGCTTTTAGCTATTACAATAGAACGCCTTTGACCACCGCCGAACGCCGGCTGAGCGAACCGGCGAACGACACCAGTGCGCTGGGCAATCCGGGTGCATTTTTCACCACCAGCGGCGCATTATTTCCGGCCTTCACTCCCTTAATCGACCCCAACGGCTGCGCGGATTTTGGCGGCTTTCCGCTGCAAGCTTCTCCGACAGCACCGCCACCGTCTTCAGGAATTGGTTTTTGCGGTTTCGATTTTGGCGATTTCTTTAATCTGGTGCCGGACGAAGAGCGCTATTTGGGATATGCAACCGCGAGCTATGACTTTTCGCCCAACGTGCAGTTTCGCATCGAAGCCAGCTATGCGGATAACGAAACCATTCGCGGCAACTCGCCGACCTTTCCGAACTTGCAGCTCGCTCAAACGGTCGTGCTAGCCAGCCATCCCGAGTTTCCGGCATTTTTCACGGCGATCGGCGAACCAGCCGTGGTCTTTTTCGGCCGCGCCATCGGAAACGGTGGCGAGGTCTCGCCGAACACTACGACTTCGGAGACTTACCGCATTTCGGCCGAGCTTACCGGTTCGACCGATTCGGGGATTTACTGGGAGCTGGCCGTAACCCACGGTCAGAATGATTTCCAGATCGCCACCGAGGATACGGTCGCCTGCCGGTTCCAGGCCGCCCTCTTCGGATTGGTGGGACAGGCCGATTGTGCCGGCCAGTCGGTGACCGTGCCGGGCTCGGTGGCTACACCAGCGTTCTTCAATCCCTTTGCAACGTCGTTCACCACGGCTCCGAACTCGCAGGAGGTCCTGGACTATATTATCGGCACCCAGGTGATCGATACCAAGTCCGAAACAACGGTCTTCGACGGTGTCGTCACGGGTGATTTGTATGATATGCCGGCCGGCCCCCTGGGGTTCGCTTTCGGCTTCCAGTTCCGTGATGAAAAATGGGGCCGGTCCTATGATGCCATCTCCAACGCCGACGGGTTTGCCTTCCTGATCGGTAATAACGATTTCTCGGCCTCACGCAGCCCGTGGGCGCTGTTCGCGGAGGCCGCGGTGCCGGTTAGCGATATTATCGATCTGTCGCTATCGTTACGTTATGAGGACTATGGCGGCGCGATTGGCAGCAGTTGGGATCCCAAGGTCTCGGTGCTGGTGCGGCCAAGCCCGGAAATCGCCTTCCGGGGTGCATTCTCGACCTCTTTCAGGGCCCCGAGCATCTTCCAGCAGTTCGGGACCAGCACGGTGCTTGAACAGGTAACCGAAGGCGGCAGCACCTTCTTCGCGGCCGTGCGAAGCCTGCTTGACGCAGACGGCGAGCGCGATCTGCTGCCGGAGACGTCGAACACCTGGAACTTCGGCCTGTCGTGGCAGCCGGCACCCGAGTGGGATATCAGTATCGATTATTGGCGCTATTCTTTTAAGAACGTCATTATTGCCGAAAATTCGCAAGCCGTGGTCGACGCGTTTGGCGCTGATCCGACCCGGGTCGTTCGCTCTCCGGGCGGCTCGATCCTGTTGGTCTTTGTGAATTTCGTCAACGCCTCGTCTGTGAAGACCGACGGCTTCGATTTTGCGATTTCCTACACCGCGGAGACGGATTGGGGCCAGTTCCGTCCGAGTGTCGAGGCATCATATGTGATCAATTATGACATCATCGATCCCCAGGTGGGCGAAGTCGAAGGGGCCGGGGGGCGGAACTTTACGAACTTCGGTTCGCCGACCCCCGAATGGCGCATCAACCTCGGATTTGCATGGGGAATGGGTGGCCACAGCATCAATGCCTTCCTGCGCTATATCGACAGCATGCGGAACGATCAGGTAGACGGCAAGATCAAGTCCATGACCACCGTCGACGTTCAATATAACTTCAATATGGAAGGCCTGTTCGACGGCGGTGAGCGCACAACCTTTTCGGTTGGCCTGATCAACGCCTTTGACAAGAAGCCGCCCTTTGTGCCGACGAACGGCGGGTTCGAGTCGCGCACTCACGATCCGCGCGGTCGTCTCTTGTACTTCAGGCTCACGACCGGTTTCTAGCGGTTGGTTGGATCAAAATCAGCGAAGGGCGGCCTCCGGGCCGCCCTTTTCAATGGGAATGATAACGCGAATTATTCAGTGCGCCTGATTCCAATTATCCCCGAAATCGCAATCGACAACGATCGGCACCGACATCTCGACCGCCGGATGGGCCGCCGTCTCCATGGTTTTCTTGATCACTTGCGAGGCCGCTTCGACCTGCCCTTTCGGCAGTTCAAAGATCAACTCGTCGTGGACCTGCAGGAGCATCCTGACATCATCCAAACCAGCTTCCTCTAATGCGCCGGGCATGCGGATCATGGCTCGCCTGATGATATCCGCGGCCGATCCCTGCAAGGGTGCGTTAATGGCGGCCCGTTCGGCAAATTTGCGCATCGATGGATTACGATCCTTGATGCCGCGGACGTGGCAGCGCCGACCAAAGAGTGTCGTCACATAGCCCTGCGCTCGCGCTTCTTCCCTGGTCTTTTCCATATAGTCGCGAATACCCGGGAAGCGCTCAAAGTAACGATCCATATAAGCTTGCGCCTCGGTCCGAGTGATGCCGAGCTGATTGGCCAGCCCGAAGGCCGAAATGCCGTAAATAATCCCGAAATTTATGGCCTTGGCTTGACGTCTTGTTTGTCGGTCCATGCCTTCGATCGGCACTCCGAAAACCTCGGATGCGGTCATGGCGTGAATATCGAGACCTTGATCGAAGGCCTCACGAAGTGCATCAATCTCGGCAATCTCGGCCAAAAGGCGCAACTCGATCTGACTGTAGTCTGCAGCCAATAGCTTGTTGCCCTTTTCGGCCACAAAGGCTTCGCGGATCTTGCGACCCTCCTCGGTCCGGATCGGAATATTCTGGAGGTTGGGATTGCTCGATGCGAGCCGCCCGGTTGATGTTGCGGCGATCGAGAAGGACGTGTGAACCCGGCCGGTCTCCGGGTTAATCTCTTTTTGCAGGGTATCTGTGTAGGTGTTTTTGAGCTTCGCCAACAGGCGCCAATCGAGGACCCTGGCCGGCAATTGATGACCTTCGGCGGCCAGTCTTTCGAGGACCGAAGCATCAGTGGAATAAGCGCCGGTCTTACCCTTCTTGCCACCCTCGAGCCCCATCTCGTCGAACAGAATCTCGCCGAGCTGCTTTGGAGAGGCTATATTAAACCCCTTGCCGGCTAGCTTGTGAATTTCGGACGCAAAGCCTTCCATTCCTTCGGCAAATTCCAATGAAAGGCGGGCTAGGGTGGCGCGGTCCACTTTCACCCCCGTTGCCTCCATGTTCGCGAGGACCGGAATCAGAGGCCGCTCCAGGGTTTCATAAACCGTGCGAAGTCCTTCCGTGGCCAAGCGTGGCTTTAGGGCCCGGTAGATACGCAGGGTTATGTCCGCATCCTCGGCCGCATATTCGCTGGCCGCTGCCAGGGGCACCCGGTCGAAGGTCACCTGCGCCCTGCCAGTACCCGCCACCTCTTTGAAGGAAATCGGTTTGATCCCGAAATGCAGCATCGACAGCTCGTCCATACCGTGCCCGTGCAGGCCGCACTCGAGCACATAGGAGATCGCCATCGTGTCGTCGATCGGGCTGACCTCGATGCCCTCCCCTTTGAAGATCAATAAATCATATTTGATGTTCTGCCCGACCTTGAGGACACTCGGATTCTCCAGTAGCGGCTTCAGGAGTGCCAGCGCCTGATCTACTGGAATTTGATCCGGAGCGGCGCCCTCCAGATCAAGGCCTTCGCCGCCGGGCGCGCGATGGCGCAAGGGAATGTAGCAGGCAGCGCCCGGGGTAATGGAAAGGGAAACGCCGACCAACTCCGCCTGCATGGCGTCTAAGCAGGTGGTCTCTGTGTCGACGGCGACGACGCCTTCTCTGGTCGCCGCCTCAACCCAGAATTTCAGCCGTTCGAGGTCGGTAACCGTTTCGTACAGGCGCTTTTCGGGTTTGGCCTCGGGTGATGCTTCGCGGTCACCAATGCCCGCACCCAGCCTTGTCGCAAGCTTGGACTTCAGGGATCGGAACTCCATATCATCGGCGAAACGCAACGCCTGCTGGGTTGGCACCGGCTTGAGCACAAAAGTGTCGAGGGAATGTTCAACCGGCACGTCATCACGCAACCGCACCAGATCAAGGCTGATCCGTGCCAAGTCGGCATGCGCGATCAGATTTTCGCGCCGCTTAGGCTGTTTGATCTCCCGCGCTCTTTCAAGCAGTGTCTCGAGATCCCCATATTCATTGATCAACTGGGCGGCCGTCTTGACACCAAT
Organism: Pseudomonadota bacterium; assembly: GCA_022566895.1. Classification (GTDB taxonomy): domain Bacteria; phylum Pseudomonadota; class Alphaproteobacteria; order Sphingomonadales; family SMXR01; genus JADFIA01. The sequence continues at coordinate 25,645 of JADFIA010000001.1, read as the reverse complement.
CCCGGGCACGCCGGGGACATTATCGGAACTGTCGCCAGCCAGGGCCTGGACCTCGATTACCTTTTCCGGTCCGACGCCGAATTTTTCAATCACTTCGGCTGTCCCGATGCGTTTGTTCTTCATGCTGTCGAACATATCCACCTGATCACCGACCAACTGCATCAGATCCTTGTCCGAGGACACGATCGTCGTGGTCCAGCCGCGCTCGCGAGCCAGGCGTGCGTAAGTCGCAATCAAATCGTCCGCCTCATAACCCTCCATATCGATCGACGGCAGGCCAAACGCCTCGGTGGCCTCCCGGATCAATGGAAACTGCGGGATCAGATCGTCGGGCGGCGGCGGGCGATTGGCCTTATAATCCTTGTAAATTTCATTGCGAAAAGTTTTTCGGCTGCGGTCGAAAATGACCGCCAGATGGGTGGGTTTCTCCCCTTCGAGCAAGTCCTCGAGAAGCTTAAGCAGCATGTTGGAAAACCCCAGCACCGCATTTATCGGCGTACCGTCCGATCTCTGCATAGGCGGCAGCGCATGATAGGCGCGGAAAATATAGCCGGATCCATCGATCAGATAGAGGTGCTCAAGGGCTTGGTTCTTTTTTGTCGCCATTAGTATGAAATGCCCTAGAATCCGTAATCGAGCTCTTGCGCCAAGCTCATTTCAGGGGGTTCGATCCTGATTCCCGGCCGGATCTTCAAAGATGTACAGTCGGTCGCAATAGGGGCATTCCACCTGGCCGTGCCCCTCGAGGCTCAAGTAAACGCGCGGGTGACCAAGTGTCCCGCCACCGCCGTCACAGGCCACTTTTTTTGTGTCGATCATGATGGTCTCAGGAGGTTCAATATTCATGCGCTCGCCCAGTCGGTTAGCAGTCTGCAAGTTATAGCGAGGCGCACACAAGGAGACAATGACTTGCAGTTCCCTCTATCAGGCGAGCGATACATTGACCTTCACACCAGCGGAATGATAGCGATAGCTGAGTAGAATCTAAAAGGGATGCAATCGTGACCCAAGAGGCCGCAATCGAAGTCACAGGGCTTAAAAAGCTTTACCGGGGTAGTGGCAAGACGGCACCGGTTCTTGCTCTTGACAGTATCGATTTGACCATCCCACGTGGTTCCATTTTCGGACTTCTGGGTCCCAATGGCGCCGGCAAATCGACTTTTATCAATATTCTCGCCGGGCTGGTCAGAAAGACGGCGGGCAGCGCCGAGATCTGGGGATTTGACCTCGATAAGTACCCGCGGAATGCTCGCAATTCCATCGGCGTAGTGCCCCAGGAACTGTTTATCGACCCCTTTTTCACACCATTCGAGACCCTCGAAATGCAGGCCGGTCTTTACGGGGTGCCCAAACGTGCAAGGCGAAGCCGTGAGATTCTTCGCATGGTGCAATTGGAAGACAAAGCGGACGCCTATTCGCGGACCCTTTCCGGCGGCATGAAGCGGCGCCTGCTTGTGGCCAAGGCGATGGTTCACTCGCCGCCGATTCTGATTCTCGACGAGCCAACCGCCGGGGTGGATGTCGAACTGCGCCAGCAGCTTTGGGAAAACATCAGAAAGCTGCATGCCGCGGGCACCACAATCGTCCTGACGACACACTATTTGGAGGAGGCTGAAAATCTTTGTGAGACGATCGCGATTATCAATCATGGCCAGCTGGTGGCCTGTGAGCCGACCGAGGTCCTGCTGGCGCGCATCGATGAAAAGGAGATGATTTTTGACCTGGCGGAGCCGCTAGATGAAGTGCCGGCTGGTCTTAAAGGCTACAATCTGCATCTTGAGCGGCCTGATCGGATGGTCATCCAAGTCAACCGGTCAACCACAACGGTTGGCGAGATTCTCGAAAGCGTCCACCAGGCTGGGCTAACAATCCGTGACCTGTCGACCAGCGAGACCGATCTGGAGGACGTTTTTCTTCAGCTCACGCGGCCGAGTTCGGGTGAAGATCAGGTCCCTTCTGACGACCAGGTCGATGACTAGAGAATTCGACTGCCTGGTGATCGGCTCCGGCGCTGCCGGTCTGTCGCTGGCCCTGAAGCTGGCCGGCTCGATGCAGGTCGCGGTGATTTCAAAGGCCAAGCTCTCTGCTGGTTCGACGGCTTGGGCGCAAGGGGGGATCGCGGCTGTGCTTAAGGCTGGGGATTCTATTGAATCCCACGTCAACGATACGCTCGACGCAGGGGCCGGGCTTTGCGATCCGGCGACCGTTCAATTTGTCGTTGAGGCGGGTCCGCGGGCGATCCGGGATCTGATTGGGCTTGGTGTCCCTTTTACGCCGCACGCGCCGATCGACGAAGATTTTCCTTTCCACCTGACCCGCGAAGGTGGGCATAGCCATCGCCGGGTCATCCATGTTGATGACGCGACCGGCAGCGCCATCCAGAACACCCTTGAAACGGAGGCCCGGAAAAATCCTAATATTACAGTCCTTGAGAATCATATGGCCATCGATCTGATTACCGGTCGGCACATGGAGCGGGGTACGCGAGACAGCGGCGCCTGTTACGGCGCCTATATTCTCGATATTAAGGCAAATGCCATTTCAACGATGTTGGCCGGTGCCACGGTGTTGGCAACCGGCGGTGCCAGCCGGGTCTACCTCTACAGCTCGAACCCGGACGGATCGACCGGAGACGGCATCGCGATGGCCTGGCGGGCCGGTTGCCGGGTCGCCAATATGGAGTTCAACCAGTTCCACCCGACCTGCCTGTATCATCGCCAAGCGAAGTCCTACCTCATCTCCGAGGCTCTGCGCGGCGAGGGGGCGGAGCTGCTGTTGGGAAACGGCGAGCGGTTTCTGGACCAATTTGACCCACGAGCCGAGCTGGCACCCCGGGACATCGTTGCCCGGGCGATCGATAACCAGATGAAGCGCCGGGGCCTGATGTGCGTTTATCTCGACATAAGCAAAAAAGGCGAGGCGTTCATCAAAGAGCATTTCCCAAATATTTATGCCCGTTGCCTCGATTTCGGATTTGACCTGGCCAGGGAGCCGATTCCGGTGGTGCCAGCGGCCCATTACACCTGCGGCGGCGTAATGACCGACCTCAGGGGACGGTCCGACCTTTCCCGCCTCTATACGATTGGCGAGGCGGCCCATACGGGCCTGCACGGCGCCAATCGTATGGCTTCCAATTCGCTGCTTGAATGTCTGGTCTTTGCCGAGGCGGCGGCCAAGGACATTCTTGAGTCGGCCCCGGCGCGCCAACTGCTCGGCCAAGCCCGACCGTGGGACGAAAGCCGGGTCACCGATTCCGACGAGGAAGTTGTGGTGACTCATAACTGGGCTGAGCTGCGGCGCTTTATGTGGGACTACGTGGGGATTGTACGAACCGACAAGCGGCTCGAGCGGGCCAAGCGGCGGCTCGAGATGCTGATGCACGAAGTTCATGACTACTATGGAAATTTCCGGGTCTCCAAGGACCTTCTGGAGTTGCGGAATCTGTTGACTGCAGCCGACCTAATCGTCCGCTCGGCGATCCGGCGGCGGGAATCGCGCGGCCTTCATTACACGCTCGATTGCCCCGATCTGCTGCCCAAGGCCGAAAATACGGTTCTCAAACCAGAGCCAAGGAAATAAGCGCCAAAACGCGTTTGCCAATTTGCGGATTATTGACTAATGTGCGCCCGGCTTGGGCGCCTCGATGCGCCGGCCGCCGCCGATGCACCCGTAGCTCAGTTGGATAGAGCGCTGCCCTCCGAAGGCAGAGGTCGTGAGTTCGAATCTCGCCGGGTGCACCAATCCACGCGGCTCAACGCCACGGCCCAAGCGCCGCCGTGGCCGGTTGACACTCCGCCGCCATTGCTATAGAGGCAATTTCACCGAAAGGTAATTGGACGAACTGGCAATTTTCGAATCGATATTGAGTGACTTCCCTAAACAGATGAGTTTCTCCACGGCCGTCCGGGTACATCAATGTGGCGGCTGGTTGTGATCGTTTCTTGAATGCCAATAGCTTACGAAGATCTGGACTTGGTTTCGCGCGGTGCTACCCCGTCTCCACTTCTGGCTTCGCGCGAAAGGAAATAGAATGACTACAGGAACTGTTAAGTGGTTCAATCCAAGCAAGGGCTATGGCTTTATCAAGCCGGACGATAGCGAAAACGATGTATTCGTGCATATTTCGGCCGTCGAACGGGCCGGCCTGAACACCCTTCAGGATGGTCAAAAGATTACGTATGAACTGGCGGAAGATCGCCAGGGACGCGTCTCGGCTGACAGCCTGGTTTTGGCTGACTAAAGGATTTGGGGGGCATCCATCGCCCCCCTTTTTCTTCTTCCCCGAACTTCTTCGCCCCAAGCTGCGCCCTTAGACCGCGTTCCCGCGGAGCCGGCCGATACGCGCCACCATATCCATCGTCACCGGCCTTTTCGTTTCCCGAGTTCCCCAAGCCTTTGCAACCTCTTCCAAGGCGCTTTGCATCGGCTGCGGTCCGAATTCGCGAATGAAATTCCGCACCGCCGACCAAGTTCCCAAATAAGTTTTCAGATCGTCGAAATCCCAGTCGAGATTCATCCGCAGCTGTGGCGCCGGTACTTCGTCGAACGGGAAAGGAATGGATCTGTATTCGGCCCTTATCAGCCTCGTTTCAGCCGGCCAAAAGGGCTCCACTGGCTCGAAGATCAGCTGGCGAATTATCTCCCCAACCGGCCCCCTGATGTGAAACTGCTTGTGGCTGTATATGGCCAAAATTCCTTGCGGCTTTAGGAGACGGTACACCTCGCCGTAAAATCGATCGAGGTCAAACCAGTGGAGCGCCGTCGCAACATTGACGAGATCGAAGGATTTGTCCGCAAACTCGGTCTTTTCCGCAAGTTGCACGCTGTAAGTTATGTTTTCCCTGCCAATCGACTGCGCGATCTGATCCGGGCTGGCGTCGGTTGCCTGGACCTCTTCGAACCATTCGCTCAGACCAATCGCCGCCTGGCCACTTCCCGTAGCGCAATCCCAGGCTCGCTTCCGAGCCGGCGCGACCTCAGCCAGAAATTTGAACAGCTCTGGGGGATAAGCGGGTCGGGCCCGCGCGTAAGCTTGGGCGATATCGGAAAAATGATCCTTGAACTTCATCGTTCCTCAAAGTGCGCGGCCACCGGCCCTTGGTCACGCAGCCCCAGCATGACTTGGAATTGCTCGAAAGATTTGTCCATGCCCTGACCGTCAGACACCATAAGCGTGCTTCGCTCTGGTCGAATTAGGCGCTTCAGAAGCGGCTGTCTGTTTACTCGTCTTTGCCTCTTCGAACAAGAGCCGAACGCCAAACCCTTGATCACCTCCCGCCGGAAGTCCTACAACACATGTAGCAAGACCAGGGGGACGGATGCGGACGATTATCTTCAAATTGACCTTCTACACGCTCCTACCGCTTTGGGTGATCAGCATGCTAGCGGCGGTTCCGGCGAAGACGTACCGCCCTATCTATCACGGCATACGCCATTGGACCGATTTTGTTCGCTGGCTGCTAAAGAAAATCGTGCGGATAGATATCGAAGTCCGCGGTCTCGAAAACCTGCCGGCTGAGGGTCCCTATATTGTTTGCCCACGGCACGAAAGTACGATCGATGCTTTTCTTGCGGCCAGCATTATTCCCTATCCGACTGGGCTTGGTAAGCGCGAGCTGTTCTATATTCCGGCTTTCGGGACGCTGCTCCGCAAAATGGAGATCCTGAAAATTGACCGTGGCAAGGGTACTGCACATGAGAATCTGCCGGATATAGGAGAACTCCTGAGGCAGTCCAAGCGTCCACTTCTGGTCTACCCGGAAGGCACACGGGTGAAGTCACTGCAGCAGATCAAGCTCAGAAGCGGCGCTTTCCATATTCAGGACGGAACCGACTTTAGGGTCATCACTTCGGCTACCAATGCCGGCTATTTCTGGTCGGCTCGTGAGTTTTGGATGCGGCCAGGCAAGATCATTCTCGAATACCACCCGCCGATGCCCCAGGGGCTCGACAAAGACGCGTTCCAGGCCGAGTTGGGGCGCCGAGTCGTTGGCCGCAGCTTCGAGTTGACCAAAGAGGCGATGGCCGCCGCTGGCGAGGAACTTAGGGAAAAGCCTGCCACGTCAACTGACGATGGGCCGATTTCCGGGTCTTGATAAGGGGTGTTAAGCTGCAACCGGGGCCAATGCGTGATATCTGTGGACTGGTAAATGCTGGCCGGACCGAAAATGGGTTGCGCCTTTGATGGCTTTGTCAAAAGATAGAGCCCGGTGGGCAGGCGGTCCCAGGACTGCGAGGATCGGGGCAACAAGCGATGACCTCTAAGAACAAGACCAGTCTTCAGAAAATCGCTGCCGTGCTTTTGGCGCGGCACGCCGCCTATGATGACCCGCCGAGCGTTACGATGTCGGAAGCCGGCCGGTTTTTGCGTAACGTGCTGGCCGTGCTTCTGCCGCAGTTTGCCGGCGAGGATGAGCGCGACGCCAAGGGGATCGAGAGCAAGTTGGGCGAGGTGCGCGCCAAGCTGCTCGACCTACTGGCTCGCCTCTGGGATCGGGACGAAGATGAGCGCCGGCGGGTTGGGGATTCGTTTATGCAGGAATTGCCGGAAATCGCCGAGGCCATCCGTCTGGACGCCGAAGCGGCAATGGCCGGCGACCCGGCCGCCAACTCATTAAGCGAGATTATCGTTACTTATCCCGGGACTTTTGCAGTCGCCGCCTATCGGATTGCACATCGCTTTTATGTCCGGGACATTCCGCTCTTGCCACGTCTGATCGGGGAATACGCTCATATGGAAACCGGCATCGACATCAATCCGGGCGCCGAAATCGGTGCGTCGTTCTTTGTCGATCACGGCACCGGCGTTGTGGTCGGCGAGACCGCGATCATCGGTGATCACGTCAAACTTTATCAGGGCGTCACACTCGGTGCGCTCAAAGTTGACCGCGAGGACAAGAACAGCAAACGGCATCCGACGATCGAAGACGGCGTTGTCATTTATGCAAATGCAACCATCCTCGGCGGTGCGACGGTGGTCGGGCATGATTCGGTCATCGGAGGGAATGTATTTCTGACCCACTCGATCCTGCCCTACTCACGGGTCATGTACAAATCGTCGGACAAATCCGAAAGCGGGCTGAACTGGAACATCTAGCTCGAAACTGGACGAACGATCATTGGAGAAAGCTTATGAGGGCCGACAATATTCTTGAAACAATCGGCAATACGCCGCACATCCGGGTGAATAAACTGTTCCCCTCAACCCACGAGGTCTGGATCAAGCAGGAGCGGGTCAATCCCGCCAGCAGCATCAAGGACCGTATTGGGCTGTCGATGATCGAAGCGGCGGAAGCGGACGGATCCCTTAACAAAGACACCGTGATTGTCGAGCCCACTTCCGGCAACACCGGGGTTGCCCTGGCCATGGTGGCGGCAGTGAAAGGGTATCGGCTGCTGCTGGTCATGCCTGAATCGATGTCGATCGAGCGCCGGCGGCTGATGCTGGCTTATGGTGCCGAATTTGTCCTCACCCCCAAGGAAAAGGGCATGCCCGGCGCCGTGGCCAAGGCCGAGGAGATCCTTGAAACCATGGACAATGCCTGGATGCCCTCCCAGTTCGACAATCCGGCCAATCTGGATGTGCACAGGAATTTTACGGCCCAGGAGATCCTGGCCGATTTTCCCGAGGGTCTCGATTGTATCATCACCGGCGTCGGCACCGGCGGCCATATCACCGGCTGCGCCCAGCTTTTGAAAAAAGAATGGCCGGATCTGAAAGTTTTTGCGGTCGAGCCGGAGCATTCCCCGGTGATCAGCGGCGGCAAGCCCGGCCCGCATATGATCCAGGGGATCGGCGCCGGATTTATTCCGGACAACCTTTTTATGGACCTCTTGGACGGGGTTATCCTGGTGCACCAGCAGGACGCCATGGAGTACGCCCGCCGCGCGGCTCGCGAGGAGGGCTGTCTGATCGGAATTTCCTCGGGCGCCTGTCTGGCCGCGATCGCCAAAAAGATTCCCGAGCTTCCAGAGGGATCGCGCATCCTCGGCTTCAATTATGATTCCGGCGAGCGCTACCTGTCGATCGAAGGCTTCTTGCCGACCGAGGCTTAAGGGGATTTTTGGTCCGCCTGCGGCCGATCCGCCAGCTCGCGAAGCATGGCTTCCAGGACACCGGCCCGATCCTCAAGCGCCAGCGCAAAGGCTGCCAGCCGCTCCAGATGATTGAGGATCGTGATCCCGCCTTGCGCTGTAAAGCCGGTTATCGACCAACGGCAGAAGTCCTCTGATCGTTCTTCTCCGGCGGCGCAGGCTTCGGCCCACCGCTCGGCCAGTTGGGGCGTGACGGTAAGGGTAAGGGCGATTTCGGGCTTGTAGGCTTCGCGGGAATGAAGATTACAGGCTTTGCGGGCACCGCGATCACTTCCGGCTTCGAAAAGACAGAACAGCCGGGCAAGCTCAAACTCAAAACTATCGCCAAAATCATAAGGATCTTCAAGGGCCCGTCTTTCGACGGTGACCCGCAATCTGTTGCGTTCATTGGTAAGGGCCTCCATGGCTCTCTGGTTGGCGGCATCCCGGGCGGCCAGCGCATCCGCTTGCCTCTGGCTGTAAATGGCCAGGCGGTCGTTAAAGGCAATCGTGGCCTCGGCACCGGCCAGGCTGGCTCGCAGGGTGCCAAGTTCGGCCGCCTTTCGCTCGTTGGCTTTCCACAAAAAACCAACCGCCGCCATCAGCATCAGGGCGGCCAAGAGGCCACCGAGTTTTAAAAACCCCATCAGGTTTGAGGGGTTGCGGATTTGGCCACCCCGGCCCGCAGGAACCCGATCCCGAGAGCCTCGCCAACGGTCGTCAGGGTGTCCATCAGGCCGGCGTCGCCGACCAGGTAGGCGATCACCGCCGAGATTGCGACGCCAGCCGCCGCCAGGTAGGTTTTGCGGCCACTTAACAGACCGCCTTCCAAAAGTTTGGATAACATTTCTTCTTCCTTTCCACAAAAAAAGGCCCGGGAAATCCCGGGCCGTTGGTTCATAAAAAAAGCCCGGACTACTCCGGGCTGTGAGCCGTCAAAATGCCGGCGCCTCAAAACCGTCCCTTCAGGCCTTGCCAAGTCCCGGGAAAACACCTTTGCGGTTGATGGTCAGCTCGCGCCGACGGTTGCCCGTCTCCTTAAGGGAAACGTGCACCCAACCGCTGGCGGGCTCGCCGGGCTCATGAAACTCCAGAATGAGCTGGTCGTATTTAAGATGGTCTCGGACCCACTGTGCCAATTTCAAGTTCGGGATTCCCGGTAGCTCGAAGTCCACCGCCTGCCCCAGGACATGCTGCGAGGTGGGCTTGGAGCCCAACGCCGTATTAAGGGCCGGCGAGCGGTAACCGGACGATGGCGCAAAGGGAATACCGAAAGCCTCACGCACCGGCTCCAGAACCTCAAGGCACAGGAGCCTCAGATTGTTGATCACTTCCGCATCGTCTGGATTTCCTGGGTCGAGTGAATTGCCGATGCCGCGACGTAGGGCGATTTGCGATTTGGTCATTTCGGAAAGTGTGAAATGCGGTGAGAGGTGCATAATAGCTCCCCAAAAGAAAGCAAGCCGAAGCGAATGCCCAAAAGTTTCCTAATTGGTGGTTATAATTCTGTTTATAACCAAATAGTCTAATAAAAGCGTGCGCTTGTCAAGCCCCTTTTTCATCATCGGCCGCTTGGGATACCGCGCCGGCCAAGGATCTGTGCTCCGACCAGCCCTTGATGACCGCGTGCGCCACGGTGGCTAGCGGGATGGCAAAAAAGACACCCCAAAAGCCCCAGAGACCGCCAAAGATTAGAATGGCAAGAATAATGGCGTTAGGGTGCAATTTGACGACTTCGGAGAATAACAACGGCGCCAAGATATTCCCGTCGACCGCCTGCAGCCCCAAATAGACCAGCACCGCGAGCAACATTTCGCTGCCGATCCCCCATTGGAAAAAGGCCACGAGTGCGACCGGAAGTGTTACCAGCGCCGCGCCAAAATAGGGAATAATGACCGACAAACCGGTCAACAGCGCCAGAAAGGCGGCAAAACGCAAATCGATCGCCCAAAAAACGACAAAGGCCGCGAACCCAACAATGAAAATCTCGTAGACCTTGCCGCGGGCATAGTCGCCGGCTTTTGCCACCACCTCGGCCCAGACCTTGTCAACCAGGGGTTTGTGATTCGGCAAGTATCCGGCAATCCAGCTCATGATCAGTTTCTTGTCCTTTAGAAAGAAAAACACCATCACCGGAACCAGGATCGTGTAAACGACCAGACTGATCGCCCCAGCGAGATTGCCCAGCAAGGCCTTTACATTGGCAGGGCCCAAGGCGATCAGTTCACTCTGCAGGCGGGCGATCAAATCTGCGATTTGTGTCTCGTCGAAAAATTCAGGATTGGATCTCGAGAGCTCCACAACAGTTTCCTGCAGCGAGGCCATCATGCTTGGCAGCTGCAGAAAGAATTGTCCCAATTGACCGGTGATCGGCGGCAGGATGGCAAAAAATGCCACCACCGCAAGAGCCAGGAAAGTCACGAAGACTATGCTCACCGCAAGTGAGTTCGAAAGGCCCTTTTCCCGCAGCCGCCCGGCCGGGCCATCCAACAGGAAGGCGATAACTACCGCTGCTATCGCCGGGGCGAGCATCTGGCCGAAGAAATTGACAAGGAGCAGGGCACCGATCAGAATCAGCACCAATAGCACGACCTGAGGGTCCGCAAAGGTTCTCCGGTACCACTCACTTACGACATTCATATCTCATCCCTGGCTCACTCAAACACGCCCTGCAGTGCCTACTGGCGGACAATCGCCAATAGCTCGACGCGAAATATCAGCGTCGCGCCCGGCGGGACAACATCCCCGGCGCCTATCTCTTGGTAGGCAAGCTTTGATGGAATCACGAGCTCCCACTCCGAGCCAATCTGCATCATGAGCAGTGCCTCCTGCCAGCCATCGATCACTCTTATGACTTCAAATTCCGACGGCTCGCCGCGATCATATGAGCTGTCAAATTTTGTTCCGTCAATCAGCCTGCCCTCGTAGTTAACCCGCACCACCGAGGATTCGTTAGGAAAACTCCCCTTGCCGCGTCTGATCACTTTAATCTGCAGCCCGCTCGGTCGAATTATAACCCCCGGCTTCTTGGCATTCTCCGTCAAATAGAGCTCGTCCGCGCTGGCCTGTGCGTTGGTTGGCGCAACGTTACTCAAGCTGGCCAATAGGCCAAACAGCAGTAGACTGGCGACAAGCGTTCTGTTTCTAAAAATCACTATTCTGCTCCGGTCGTTCAAAGGGATAAGAACTTGGGGTTCTCCATCGCTGGGCATGATAGGGGGCCGAGGTACGCGCACCAAGTGCTTTTTCGGGATCCCGGTTGTTCGCTTTTCAACCGTGCAGTAGCTGATTTTTTATGCTAGTAAAAGGTTCAGTCGGTAGAATAAGGTCAATATGATGTCGAAAACGAAGCGAAGCTCGCCCCGTCGCTCGGTCCTTTGGAAAGGCAAGTTGGAGTTTGGCGAGTTCACTTTTGAGTGCCAGATTCGGAATATTTCCTTGGGCGGTGCAAAGATCAACGCCGGGCTTCCCCTGCCGCCGGGCACCAAATTCAAGCTTCACCTCGACCGCATTGGCGAGATCTCCGGAACCGTCGCCTGGGCGGATGAGGAACTCTTGGGTATTCGCTTCGAGGCTGACCCAAAATTCATCAGGGAAGCATTGGGAGAATCGGCGACCCGATTCGGTCTGGCTGATGCCTCTGATGCCGACAAAGCCGCAGCGGTCGGCGAATAGGTCCTCATGGATCCCGCGGCGATGTGCCGTTCAGGCGCCGTTCATCCCCTTTCTGACAGTCTGACGGCCATCAAAATAACGGGCGGCTCCCTCATGCATTACTGTTCAAAGACTTCCGTTCTTGCTTTCCTCCACGTGGTGCTTGCGGTGGGTTTTGTGCTGACTTTTAAAACGGCCACGCCGCAGACCGACACAGTTCCTTCCGAGACACCGCGACCGTGTATCGTGGTCAGCGAAATCGAGGATAGTTCGGTGCTCACCAATACTGTAGTGGCATTAAAGATGCGCGACGGTCGGCGTCTTCGCATGCATCTTGAAAACAGCTGTCCACAGCTGAAGTTTCACGGCCACTTCGCCTTTCGCGCCCAAAAGGGTCAGCTCTGCGTTGGCCGGGATATCCTGATCGCTAGAAGCGGCGAGCCTTGCCGTATCATAGATATTGAGACAACCGCCGAAGCGGGCTGACCGCCTCATTTCTTGATCCTATTGGTGACTAGACTGATGAAGCTGGTTGGCAAGACGGCCATTCTTCCTTAATTTGCCGGCCAGGGTCCGCTCAATCAGGAGGAACGGTCGCTGCGTATGACAGGATTATATAATATCGCGCGGCCGTTACTTTTCGCGCTGGCGCCCGAGGCCTCTCACAGCCTGACGATAAGGGCCCTCAAGATGGGGCTGTCCCGCTTTGCGCCGGCGTCTCGCAATCCCGAGATACTGTCGACCTCAGTTTGGGGCCTTCCATTTTCAAATCCAGTCGGTATAGCGGCCGGCTTCGACAAGAACGTCGAAGTGCCGAGGGCCCTTTTGCGGCTTGGTTTCGGCTTTGCCGAAGTTGGCACGATCACACCGCTTCCACAGCCGGGCAATCCGTCACCCAGATTGTTCCGTCTCGTCGAAGACCAAGCGATCATTAACCGGCTCGGCTTTAATAATCGCGGCCTCGAAGCGGCCGCGGTTCGACTTGAAGCGCTAAATAGACATCGGCGGGGGCCCATCGGCGTTAATGTAGGCGCCAACCGGGACTCATCTGACCCCATTGCGGACTACGCGACCGTGATCCGGCGGCTGGCAAATCTGGCGGATTATTTTGTCATCAACGTTTCATCGCCGAACACACCCGGTCTACGAGACCTTCAAACAGCCTCGCAATTAATACAAGTTGTGGAATTGGCCAAAGGCGCCTTGGCGGGCGGACGCTCAAACCGCGACGACCCGCCCCCGCCGATCCTGGTCAAGGTCGCGCCAGATCTTGAGGAAGAGGAAAGGGAGCAAATCGCCCGGGTCGCCAGCGAGGTTGGAATAGACGGTTTAATCGTCGCCAATACCACCGTTTGGCGTCCGCAAGGGCTTGAATCCCCCAATCGGAACGAATCCGGCGGGCTCAGTGGGGCACCGCTCTTTGACCTTTCAACGCAGGTTCTATTTGATCTTTACCGCCTGACCGAAGGCCGCATACCGATAATTGGAGTCGGCGGCATCAGCAGCGGCAAAGACGCCTACAAAAAAATTCGTGCTGGCGCGTCGCTGGTTCAGCTCTATACGGCACTGATTTTTGAAGGCCCGCGATTGGTCGGCCGCATTAATGAGGATCTGGCTGCATTGCTAAGCGCCGATGGCTTTGGGTCGGTGGCCGAGGCGGTAGGAGCCGATCACAACGGCTGACAATCTCCACTCCGAACTTTGTGAAAAACCGTTGTCATGACGGCGGATGCGGCCTAAACCTGTCCTCAATCGGAACCGAATGCCAAAAAAGGGGCACCTTGAATGCAGGTCACCATCTGGCATAATCCTCGCTGCAGCAAATCACGCCAGACAATGGCCCTTCTCACTGAGCGGGGAATCGATCCTGAAGTTTTCCTTTATCTGGAGACACCCCCTTCGGCTGAAGTGATCGATTCTGTACTGAATTTGTTGGGTCGCAAGCCTCGCGACGTCATACGCAAAAGCGAGGCTGCATACAGCGAGCTTAACCTTGGCGACCCGGGCCTTGACCGGGACGCGCTGGTGGCCGCGATGGCACAAAATCCCATTCTTATCGAGCGGCCAATTGTCATAAATGGTGCCCAGGCGGCGGTTGGGCGGCCCCCGGAATCGGTATTGGATATCCTTTGAACAGAGAGCAGAGCGGGCTTGCCCCAAGAATACGGCAACCCGATATTGAGTGATATATGGACAGACGCGTGGATGATAATACGAACCCGTCGTTGCCAGAGCTGGACGAGCTTGAATCTGTAGTCGTCAGGTTTGCCGGCGATAGCGGCGACGGCATGCAGCTAACCGGGGCACAGTTTACGGCTTCGACCGCACTGGCAGGTCATGATCTGTCAACGTTCCCCGATTTTCCCGCCGAAATCAGGGCACCGGCCGGAACCACCTTCGGCGTTTCGGCCTTTCAGATCAATTTCGGCTCGGACCGTGTATTGACCGCCGGCGACGAACCCGACGTGCTGGTGGCCATGAACCCGGCCGCCTTAAAGGTCAATATTGACAATCTTCGACAAGGCGGCCTGGTAGTCGTGGATACCGGTTCGTTTTCGGCCCGCAATCAGAAAAAAGCGGGTTACGAAAGCAACCCTTTGGAAGACGATTCTCTTTCGGGCTACCGCGTCATGCGCCTTGATATTACGGCGTACACGCTGGAGGCGGTAAAGCAATTCGGACTGTCAAACAAGGACGCCCTTCGCTGCAAGAATATGTGGACGTTGGGGCTGATGCTTTGGATGTTCGGGCGCCAGCGAAAGCCAATCACCGAATGGCTTAAGACCAAGTTCGGAAAAATGCCGGAGGTGGCCAAAAGCAATATTGCCGCTCTTAACGCCGGCCACGCCTTTGGTGAAACGGCAGAACTGTCGAGTGATCTGAAGCGCTATGAGATTCGTCCGGCTCACCTCGAACCGGGCACCTACCGGACCGTGACCGGCAGCCAATCACTGGCCTGGGGTCTAGTGGCCGGAGCCCAATGCGCCGGTCTGAAGCTGATGTTCGGATCCTATCCGATTACCCCGGCCTCGACGCTTTTGCATTTGCTGGCGGCTATGAAGCAGTTCGGTATCGTGACCTTCCAGGCGGAAGATGAAATTTCAGCCATCTGTGCGGCAATCGGTGCCTCGTTCGCCGGCTCTTTGGGAGTGACCTCGTCGTCCGGACCGGGCATCGCCTTAAAGACCGAGGCCATGGGCCTGGCCATTTCCACGGAACTGCCACTTATCATCGTAAATTCGCAGCGCGGCGGACCCTCAACGGGTCTTCCGACCAAGACCGAGCAGTCGGATCTCTATCAGGCCATTTACGGGCGCAACGGGGACTCGCCGTTGCCCGTGATCGGTACGCGATCCCCGGGCGACTGTTTTGAAACCGCTATCGAAGCGGTTCGCATAGCGACAAAGTATATGACGCCGGTGATCCTGTTGTCGGATGGTTATACGGCTAACGCGGCTGAGCCGTGGAAGCTTCCCGACCTTGAATCGCTGGAGAAATTTCCAACTCAGATCGTTGAGACGCCACCCGAAGAGGGCGAGCATTTTAATCCCTACGAACGCGATCCGGAAACGCTTTCCCGCCCCTGGGCCAAGCCCGGAACACCGGGATTGGAGCATCGGATCGGTGGTCTCGAGAAAAGCTACGAGACCGGGCACATTTCCTATGACGCTGATAACCACCAGAAGATGACCGATACGCGGATGGCCAAAATTGCCGGCATAGCAGCGGACATTCCGCCTCAGGAGGTCTTTCAGGGCACCGAGGGAGGCGAGATGGCGGTGGTTGGCTGGGGATCAACATTTGGACCGATCGACCAGGCGGTCCATCGGGCCCGGGACAAGGGTCTGGATGTAAGTCACATTCACTTGCGGCACCTCAATCCTTTCCCGAGCAATCTTGAAGGTCTATTGAAGAGCTACAAGAAAGTATTGGTACCGGAGATGAATACCGGACAGCTTATGACGGTGCTCCGCGATCGCTTCTTGCTCGAGGCGGTGCCGCTCAACAAAGTGGAGGGTCAGCCGTTCAAGATCAGAGAAATTGAGGGTGCAATCGCGAATGTACTGAACGGGAAAGGGGCTGCATCATGAACGAGATCACAACAGCCGGAAAATTGACTGCTAAGGATTTTACAAGCGATCAGGAGGTTCGCTGGTGTCCCGGTTGCGGTGATTACGCAATCCTCAAATGCATGCAGCGGACCTTGCCCGAGATTGGGGCGCGGCCCGAAAATACGGTTTTTGTCTCGGGAATCGGCTGTTCGTCGCGCTTCCCTTATCATATGGCCACCTACGGTTTTCATACGATCCACGGTCGGGCGCCGGCCATCGCCACAGGGGTCAAACTCGCCAATCCCGATTTGGATGTCTGGGTGATCACCGGAGATGGGGACGGCCTTTCCATAGGTGGCAACCATCTGCTTCACGTCCTGCGCCGCAATGTAGATCTCAATATCCTGCTCTTTAACAACGAAATCTATGGCCTGACCAAAGGCCAGTACTCGCCGACTTCAAGGCCAGGTACGCGATCGCCGTCGACACCTCAGGGATCGTTTGAAAACCCCGTCTCTGCCTGCGCCTTCGCGCTGGGGGCTGGCGCCAAATTCGTTGCGCGCACGATCGACACCGACCAAAAGCACATGCCTGATGTGTTCAAGCGGGCCCATCGAAACAAGGGTGCGAGCTTCGTTGAAATCTTCCAGAACTGTATCGTATACAACGACGGTGTCTTTTCTGACTTTGCGGACAAGGCGAATGCAGCCGAAACCAGGGTCTATGCGGTTCACGGCGAGCCCCTGCTCTTCGGGTCCGAGAATAAAAAGGGTTTGAGACTGAACGCCGACAAGCTGCGGCTCGAAGTGGTCACCCTCGGCGAGGATGGTGTCGGCGAGAAGGATATTATTGTCCATGACGAGACCAACCCGATATTGGCTCAGCTGTTGGTGTCTCTGACAGCGCCTGCTTATCCTGTCGTTCTGGGAGTGATTTATGCCGCTCCAAGCGAGAGTTTTGAGGCCGCAGCCATGAAACAGATAGATGCCAGTATTAAAAAGCACGGGATCGGCGATTTGGATGCAGTCATCCGCCAGGGACGGACGTGGACGGTAACCTGATCCAGTATTGAGCAGCAGGCCGGGTGAAAGAGTTGGAATCTCCGGTTTTCCGCGTGAAATGTTACTTTGTGCGAAACGAAGGGTTGCGCGCCCGTATTGCGTATCAATATTGACAGCCGTTTGCGTACGGAGCGGCCAAGGAGACGCCATCGCCGTGGGCGACACACCGAAGAAGCCGGGGAAAACCGGTCGTGCGAGTTTCGGCTTGTCTGCTGAATCGGATCGGGTCTTGGTCAGGCAGGTGGCGGAAGGAAACGAGGCGGCCTATGCAGTCCTGGTGACCCGCCACACGAACCGCCATCTTGCTTTTGCCGAGCGGGTGTTGGCGGACAGGGCAGAAGCCGAAGATGCGGTACAGGAAGCGTTCTTAAAATTATGGTCTCGCGCCAATTCTTTTGATCCGGCCGCAGCCAAATTTACGACCTGGTTTTATCGCGTGGTGTTGAACCAGTGCCTCGATCGCAAACGAAAGAAGCGGCCGGAAAGTTTGCCGGAAGGATTCGACGGTGTCGATGAACGAGAGGACCCGTTAGGCGCTTATGAGGAAGGTGAAATCGCATCTTATGTCAAACGAAAGTTGGATCAGTTGCCGGAAAGGCAGAGATACGCCATTACTTTGTGTTATTATGAGGGCCTGAGCAACAAGGAGGCGGCAGAAATCCTTGGCCTCGGAGTCAAAGCTTTGGAATCCCTTCTAACCAGGGGGCGAAAGCGGCTGAAGAAAGCGATGAATAATCAAATACGGAATTATTTGGATAAGAGCTAAAGGCATGGAATTATGACCCGCAGCACCATGAAAATTGAGCGATTTAGGGCCATTCT
The DNA here is from genome assembly GCA_022566895.1 of Pseudomonadota bacterium. Taxonomy (GTDB): domain Bacteria; phylum Pseudomonadota; class Alphaproteobacteria; order Sphingomonadales; family SMXR01; genus JADFIA01. The sequence goes on along the minus strand of JADFIA010000001.1, from coordinate 7,983 downwards.
GGACAGTTATGGTGCGCGCTCTGATGCTTGGCCTGAGGCCGAGCGGGATGCCGCGACGGCGTTGATCGAAACCAGCGCCGATGCCAAGAATCTGCTCGAAGCCGGCGGGGCGCTTGATCATATGCTCGACAGGGTGCCGGCCCCGCAGCCAGCCGATGATGCTTATTTAAGGCGGCTTGCTGAGATTCCGGCGATCAGCGGACATCAAACCCGGCGGGCCGCAAGAGGCGGGCGCGCCGGATCAGATGACCATGGCCAGGCAGCGGTTCTAAGCTGGTTTCGCCCAACCGGTTTTGCCGTACAATTGACCGGACTTGCCGCGGCCGGCATTTTGGGTTTGATGCTTGGATTTTCCAATTTTTCGACCGGGCCGGAATCGATTGAGCGGATTGACGCCAGCGCCTATCTGTTCGAAAACCCGTCGATTGTGGCGGATATTGAGCTTGTGGACTGATGGACTGGTTTACCAAACAGGCTGGCTGGGTAAAAGTTGTTTTGGTGGGCTCCTTGGCCCTCAATCTTTTTCTGGGTGGCTTCATCGTCGCCCGTGTGCTGAAGCCGCAATCGCAGCTCGTCAGACCGGTTGTGGCACTTAATCTTCAGAGCGTCCCCGATGGCTTGCGGGGTGAAGCGCTGGAGCGGATTGAGGACGCAATGCACGAACGTCGCCATGAATTGCGTCGGGTTTACAGTGATTATCGCCAGACCAGACGCGACGCGGTGCGGCTGCTTGGTGAAGTGGAGTTGAACGAGGAGGCCTTAAGGCAAGTTTACGAGCAAATGCGTGAACTTTCGGTTCGTATCCAGGAACCCATTCACGGTGCAGTGATCGAGGCCCTAAAGGGCGTCGATGTGATGGAACGCCGCCGCATTCTTCGGGCGCAACGGCTACGGCATCCACATCCGGTTCGTCGGGTCAATCGGATCGACGGAAATCGATGGTACCTGGAATTTCGGGATGGTGATATTGAATTGAACTTCGACGATCTGTTCGACGAAAATAACGAAGACGGCCGAGAACAGCCCCAATAGGATTGCTTGACTAGCGAGCGTTATCCGCAGTTGTCAATTCGACATAGCGCCAATAGGCATCAACCAGCTTCTTCGAGACATCGCCCGGCTCGCATCGGCCGATCGGCGACCCGTCGATGCTGATTACGGGCATCACAAAATTGGTCGAGCTGGTCAGAAAGGCCTCCTTGGCAGACAAAACATCCTTGATCGAAAAAGCCTGTTCCTTGACCTTAAGCGCCAGCTCCGCAGCCACCGAGAAAAGGACTGCGCGCGTAATTCCTGGCAAAATGGCCTGGTCCAGCTGACGGGTAATCAGCGTGTCGTCCGAAGTTACGATCCATGCATTGGTTGAGGTTCCTTCGGTGACTAATCCCGCCTGATCAATAAACCAGGCCTCATAGGCGCCATCGATCTTGGCGCTCTCCTTGGCTAGAACGTTGCCCAAAAGCGACACTGACTTGATATCGGGGCGGCGCCAGCGAATTTCGGGAACCGTCTTGACCCCGACCCCGCGGTTCTGAAGGTCCCTGATTTTGGCGAAATCCAAACGTTTCGCTGTCATCACCAAAGCTGGGTCGACGTTTACCGAAGGAAACGCGTGGTCGCGCGGGGCCACGCCCCGGGAAACCTGAAGATAGACAATGCCGTTTTGAAGCCGGTTGCGTCTCACGACCTCCATAATTACCCGACGAAGGGCTGAGCGAACCATTGGCTGGATGATCGCCAACTCAGCGAGCGAATTGTCGAGCCGGTCAAGGTGCGGCTCCATATCGAGCGGCGATCCAGCGACGAACATGATGACTTCATAGACAGCGTCGGAGAACTGATAACCTCTGTCCTCGACGTGAATCGAGGCGGCAGAATGCGGTAAATATTGGCCGTTAACGTAGGCGATCCGCGACAATGTGAGGTCCCTTCCCGATACGAACCAGCGCATCAAGACATGCCTTCATGGCCGGGTCAAGGCGAAGCCCAAGCGGCGAAAGGTGGCTGGTCCTTTGCTTCGAAAGGAGTTAGATTTGCCATCGACGCATCGGATTTGATCGGTTGGCACTTGGGGAACAAGGGCGGCTTTATGAATGCACCCACGAGCGATCCGGGAAATCTCTATAAGGGAGGTGGGCGCATTGCGTCCGGCGGATGGCTGGCAGGCCTGATCACGGGGGCCGGACTCGACCGTTTCGTTCAGGTATTTGAAGGTCACATCGACAAAGGACGGCTTCGCCTGGAGCTGCCGGACGGCAAGACGCGTACAATTGAAAGCGGCGCGAAAGGGCCCGGCGCCCTTATGCACATTCATCGCTGGCGCGCTTTTCGCAGAATGATGCTTGGCGGCAGCGTCGGGTTCGCTAAATCCTATATTGACGGCGACTGGGATACTCCCGACCTGCCAACGTTTTTTGAATTTGGGGCTGCAAATCGGGAAGGCATTGGAAACGGTTTGCGGGGCGCCTCGTGGATACGGATGATCAATCGGGTCCGGCACCGGCAACATGCGAACACCCGCGGCGGCAGCAAACAGAACATTGCCTTTCATTACGATTTGGGTAATCAGTTTTACAAACACTGGTTAGATCCTTCGATGACCTATTCCTCGGCCATATTTGAGGAAGGAGACGACTCGCTGGAGGCCGCCCAAATCAGCAAATACAGAAAGCTTCTGGATCTGATCGATGTCAAACCAGGCGAACGAATTCTCGAGATCGGTTGTGGCTGGGGCGGATTTGCCGAGACTGCTGCCAAAGAACGCGGTGCCCTGGTCACTGGCATTACATTGTCCAAGGAACAACTCGAGTTTGCACGCCAGCGCATTGAGGGAGCGCAACTAACGGATCAAGTCGAGATTCTTTTCAAGGATTACCGAGAGGTTGAGGCGGAGTTCGATCATGTTGTCTCGATCGAAATGTTCGAGGCCGTCGGTGAGGAATACTGGCCGGCCTTTTTCGAGACCATTTATCGCTGTCTCAAGCCGGGCGGAAAAGCGGCTTTGCAAATCATTACGATCGACGAGAATTTGTTCGAGACCTACCGCCAGGACGTCGATTTTGTGCAGGCCTATATTTTTCCGGGTGGAATGCTGCCGTCGATTTCCAAATTAAAAGAGCGCGTGACCTCTGCCGGGCTGGGCTGGGACAGCTTTAAGACCTATGGCCAGCACTATGCCCGCACATTGGCTGCTTGGCACGAGCGGTTTGAGGACGCCTGGTCGCGAAACGTCTTTCCCGAAGAGTTCGACGAGATATTCCGGCGGATCTGGGTCTATTACCTGTCCTATTGCGAGGGCGGCCTGCGCGGCGGCAGCATCGATGTCATGCAGCTGTCGCTGGCCAAGCCCTAGCCGGATCGATCCTCTATTCGTATTCCGGATCGTAACGCGACTGCACTTCCTCAATGAGGCCCAAAACGTAGCCCCGCGGCGACTCCTCGGCCAGCTTCAAGCGCCGCCGGGCTGCTACCACATCGCCTCGGATATAGTCGACCCGGGCCAGCAGAAGGTGTCGAATTTCTTCGTTCCGCGCATAGCCGGCCGCCCATCGTAAGAGGTCGAGGGAATCTTCTTCGTTTTCTTCGCGCCAGCGATCCGCCCAGCGCGCCAAAACCAATGGCCCGTCGAAAGCCCACATTGACGACGGAAATGTCTGGATAATATGGATTCTGTTGCTGTTCGGCTCAGGCGTACCGGAGGTTCGGAATGCATAGATAGAAAGGCCATGGAAGAAGAGTACGAACCCGACCGCGGCCAAGGCGCCGATCAGCCAGCCGCGTCGCTGAAGCTGCTGCTCTCGAAGCCGGACCTTTGCAGACGCGGCGAGCGCCAGGAAGACGATGAGCATAGACAGCGGAACCTGGTGATAGAGGGTGCCGTCGACAAGGCCGAAAAGCATGAGGACGATTACGCCTGCTCCGGCCGTTTTCCATATGACAGTATCGGCCCCTGGAGTTTCGGCTCCGGCGCCGATCGCCCCGCGCACAGCGACGGCGAGAATAACCAGCATGGCGATAGATCCTACAAATCCCCAAGCTAAAACGAACTGAACGACGAAATTATGGGGTTGCGCAAAAACAGAAAAATATGACCCTATTTCGAACGGGAAAAGATCAGGTCCGAAGCCGTAAAAAGGTCGCTGATCTATGACATGGAACGCCGTTTGCCACATTAGGATTCGATTCGTAGAAAGGGTATTCAGGTCGGTAAAGAATCCCGGACCCTCCAGCCCCAAGATGCGCAAGAAACCGTACGACTCAGTTGGCAGGGGAAAGAGGAGGGACAAAAGACCGCCTCCAAGGGCGGCAACAATTGCAAAGCCCGCAAGCAGTCCCGGCCTTGGCAATCTACGCATCAGAACAAGAACCAAAAATCCCAGACCCAAGGCAAAATAGGGCCCTCGTCCGCCGGCCCAGGCGGCCAACGACCAAATGAAGACAAGGCCGGCAAACACTGCCCAACCGGCAGCGCTGTTCCACTTGAATTCGCTTCGCAAGGTCGGAGCCATGCCGGCCACTATGACGATCGAGAGATAGTATCCAAAATGCCGGACGTTTCCGAAACCCGGCGGGGCGCGTGGCGGATCATCGCCAAAGGTCCCGATGCCGATCTGGTACATATAGGCCAGGAGAAGCAGGCCATAGGCCAATCCGCCGATCCAGATCAACTTCAAGATCATTTCCTTTCTTGCCGGGAATGCTCTGAAAAAGGCATAGGCCAGGACCAAGAAAAGGCCCGCCTCAATCCACACGAATTGCCGCGTGAGAGCGATGTATGGATGCGGGCTGAAGACAATCGAAAGCGCCGCCACAAGCAGCCAAAAGGCAATCGTCAGCCAGAGATTTCTGGAAAGCAACGGGACAGTGATCGTCCTCTGTCTGCGGGCGGCCAGGAAGGCTGCGCAAAACCCAAGCTGGAGAACAAACGGCATTGTGTGAACCACGACGAAAGCCGCCCCACGCTCCAAAAAAGCGCTCAGCACGAATCGCAAAAGAGGTTGCGAAAGAACCACTCCTACCAAGAAAAACCAAGCCGCCGACTCCCAACGATTTTGCCGTTCAGGCGCTGGTGCGGTAATTTGTGTGTCGTTCATGCGACTGACCCCCGTCGAGCCTCATCTTCAAGGTTTCTTATCCCGGGTCAAGGATGGAGCACGCGCTCGAATTATCGGGAAAGCACCCGGTCTCCAATTTGAGCGGTTCTGGTTGTGTTGCGGTTGCTATTCAACCCTTATATAACCACTTGGCATTGGATTTCTTTGACCAGTTCAGGGGCCCGATCTATGACAAGCCAACTCATCTGGCCAGTGATTCTTTCTGGAGGTGCCGGCAGCCGATTGTGGCCGGCCTCACGGGCCGCCTACCCCAAGCAGTTTCTGCCCCTTCAATCAGAAGAATCCCTGTTCGAACAGACCCTGCGGCGCTTCATCGGACGTCCGGACCTCGGGAGGCCGGTTGTAGTGGGTAACAACGATCACCGGTTTTTGGTCGCTGAAACCTTTCAGCGGCTGGGAATCGATGACTACGTAATCATACTGGAACCCGAAGGACGAAATACGGCGCCAGCTATCGCGCTCGCAGCAGCTCGGATTGCAGAGGAAGACCCGGACGCAATTCTCCTGGTAATGCCTTCGGATCATATGATCGGTGATCTTGACGCTTTTTACGCGGCTGTCGAGCTTGGCGCCCGGGCCGCCGAACAAGGCGCTCTGGTTACTTTCGGCATCGTTCCCGAGCGCCCGGAGACGGGGTTTGGATACATCGAGCGGGGCGACGAATTGCCTGGGGTTTCAGGCGCTTTCAAAGTCGCAAATTTTGTCGAGAAACCGGATGCTAAAACCGCCGAAAGCTATCTCCAGGCCGGGGATTATCTTTGGAACAGCGGTATCTTCATGTTGCCGTTAGTGAGCCTTTTTGAGGAGTTCGATAGATTTGATCCCGACACACTGAAATTGGCCAGACGAGCGATTAAGGAGCGGCAATCGGATCTCGATTTTGAACGCCCCCAAAAAGAGGCGTTTTTGTCTTCCAAATCCGAATCTATCGATTATGCGATTATGGAAAAGACTGAGCGAGCTGTGGTTGTTCCGGTTTCTATGGGCTGGAATGACGTCGGGTCCTGGGCGGCGCTTTGGGAAATGGGGCCCAAGGACCAAGCCGGAAATACAATCTCGGGCGATGTTATCGCCGTGGACAGCTCCAACAATATCTTGAGATCCGATGGACCTGGAATCGCTGCCATCGGCATTGAGGATATGATCGTCGTTACGACCAAGGACATGGTCCTTGTCGCTCCCAAGGCGGCCTCACAAAACATCAAAAAGCTGGTCGAGAAAATCAAGCAAGAAGGCCGGCAGGAACACCTCTTTCATACGGTGGTTCACCGGCCCTGGGGCAGTTTCGAGGGGACCGACGCCGGCGACAATTTTCAGGTCAAGCGCCTGATCGTCAAACCCGGCAAGAAACTGTCGCTCCAGGCGCATCGCCATAGGGCTGAGCACTGGATCGTTGTCAAAGGCGTGGCGCGCGTGACGAGGGATGATCAGGTCTTCGATCTCAGGGAAAACGAGTCTACTTTTATTCCTTTGGGCGCCAAACACAGGCTTGAAAACCCGGGCAGCGAACCGCTTCATATTATTGAGGTCCAGTCCGGAACCTATTTGGGCGAGGACGACATCATCCGTTTTGATGATGATTTTGGGCGGGTCGACGAATGACCGCCGGGGCATCACGAAATCCTTCCGGAAATAACCATGACTTTGACCCCTCTATTTTAAGGGAATACGATATCCGTGGCACCGTGGGCGAAACGCTGGGGCAGGCCGACGCGCGGGCACTGGGGCGAGCCTACGCCACCATGCTCCGGCGAAATGGCGGCAGCCGCGTATCGGTGGCCTACGACGGTCGTCTGACCTCGCCGCAATTGGAGGCGGCCCTGGTCGAGGGCCTGACCTCGGCCGGCATCGATGTCTTAAGATGCGGCCTCGGGCCGACGCCTATGCTGTATTACTCGGTGTTCGAGTATGAGACCGACGGCGGCATCATGGTGACCGGCTCGCACAACCCGCCGGACCATAACGGCTTCAAGATGATGCTGGGCCAGGACGCCCTCTACGGCTCGCAAATACAGGAATTGGGCAAGATCGCCGCAGCGGGAGATTTTTCTACCGGCCAGGGCGCTGCCGAAGAAGTTGATATCGTTGAGACCTACGTGGCACGGCTTTTGAGAGATTTTGAAGGCAAGCCACTGAACGTCGCCTGGGATCCGGCCAACGGTGCGACCGGCGCAATATTAAGAAACGTCGTCGATCGCCTGCCGGGCCGTCAGTTGATCCTTAATGAAAAGGTCGATGGCAGCTTTCCCTCTCATCACCCAGATCCTACGGTCGAAGAAAACCTGGAACAATTGAAGAAAGCAGTTCTGGAGAACGGCCTTGATCTGGGCGTTGGCTTTGACGGTGACGGCGACCGGATCGGGGTTATCGACAATCTCGGAAATGTTGTATGGGGGGATCAACTCTTGGCCATCCTATCGCGCGAGGTTTTGGCGGCCGAGCCCGGAGCGACAATCGTTGCCGACGTAAAATGTTCCGATATCCTATTCGATGAGATTCGCCGGCTCGGTGGACGGCCGGTCATGTGGAAGACCGGACATTCGCTGATCAAGACCAAAATGAAGGAACTCAAGGCGCCCCTGGCTGGCGAGATGAGCGGCCATATCTTCTTCAAACACCGCTATTACGGGATTGACGACGCGCTCTATGTGGCCCTGCGGTTGATGAATGTTATCTCAAATTCAGGAGGGAACCTTTCCGAGATTTGTGCATCATTGCCGCGCTTGTTCAATACTCCTGAAATCAGGTTTGAGGTTCCCGAAGAGCGAAAATTCGATATTGTCGAAGAGGTCAAGGCTCAAATGGTCAAAGCGGGGGCGGAAATCAACGAAATTGACGGAGTCCGGGTCAGCACGCCGGATGGCTGGTG